>CAXUCF010000016.1:0-6478 GCA_964249275.1 uncultured Lichenihabitans sp. | reverse complement strand
GCGCGCCGCGACAGCGTGGTCGCGGTCGACGACGTCAGCTTCGACATCCACCGCGGCGAGTGCCTCGGCCTCGTGGGCGAGAGCGGCTGCGGCAAGACGAGCCTCAGCAAACTGATCATGCGGGCCATGAAGCCCGACCGCGGTACCATCGTGTTCAACGACGGCGTCGAAGACACCGACGTGCTGGCCTTGCGGGGCCGGGCGCTTCGCGCGTTCCGCCCGCGCCTGCAGATGATCTTCCAGGATCCCGTGTCGTCCCTCTCGCCCCGCATGACGGTGTTGAACATCATCCGCGAACCCCTGGAGATCCACGACCTGGGGAACACGCCCGAGCAGATGGCCCGCGTCGGCGACCTGATGGCGGCCGTCGGGCTCGACCGGCGGTTCCTCAACCGCTACCCCCACAGCTTCTCCGGCGGGCAGCGCCAGCGGATCTCGATCGCCCGCACCCTGGCCATGAACCCCGACCTCATCATCTGCGACGAACCCGTTTCGGCGCTCGACGTCTCGGTGCAGGCCCAGGTGCTGAACCTGCTGAAGGACCTCAAGAAGGAACTCGGCCTCACCTATCTGTTCATCTCGCATAACCTCGCCGTCGTCGATTACATCGCGGATCGGATCGCGGTGCTGGCGCATGGCCGCATCGTCGAGATCGCGCCACGCCACCTCTTGTTCTCGAAACCGGTGCATTCCTACACCAAGGCCCTGATGCGCGCCGTTCCCTATCCCGACCTCGACCGGCCGCTCGACCTGAGACTCATCGCCGGCGGCAGCGCCTCCGACCCGGCCGTATGGGCGCCGGAGTTCCGCGACGAGGGCGACCCCGCGAGCCTGGTGCCGCTCGACCTCGGCGAGGGCCATTTCGTGCTGGCCCGTCCGAGCGTGGACCGGCGGGAGCTGATGGCGTCGTGAGATCCCTCGCCGCCACCCTGGGCCTCGCCTTGCTGCTGTCGGCCGGTTCGGCCTGGGCCGATGACGCCGCGCCGCCGCCCATGGCGACGACCGCTCCGGTGCCGGCGGAACAGCCCGCTCCCGTGGAAACGCCGTTCTTTGCCGATCAGGTCGCGTCCGGCAAGCTGCCGTCCGTCGCCGAGCGATTGCCGAAAGCTCCGCGCATCATCGATCTTCCTGCGTTGAAGCGTGAGATCGGGCAGCCCGGCGGAACCTGGCGCATGCTGATGGGCGACCAGCGCGACCTGCGCATGATGACGGTCTATTCCTACGCGCGGCTCGTGGTCTTCGACGAGAAGCTCGAGGCGGTGCCAGACATCCTGCAGAGCCTCGACAACCAGGACGACAAGGTCTTCACGTTGCACCTTCGCCCGGGCCATCGATGGTCGGATGGGCACCCTTTCACGGCCGAGGACTTCCGCTATTACTGGGAGGACGTGGCCAACAATGCGAAGCTTTCGCCCTCGGGTCCGAACCTGGCCCTGATGGCGGCCGGCAAGCCGCCGAAGTTCGAGGTGCTGGATCCACTGACGGTTCGCTATAGCTGGCCCGATCCGAACCCGGGCTTCGTGCCGGCGATCGCGTCGGCGCAGCCCGTGTACATCTTCATGCCGGCCCACTACCTCAAGCAATTCCACGCCAAATATGCCGACAAGGACAAGCTCGACAAGCTCGTCAAGGCCGCCAAGGTGTCAAGCTGGTCGTCGCTCCACGAACGCAAATCCCGGCAGTATCGCCCCGAGAACCCCGAGCTGCCAAGCCTCGATCCTTGGATCAACACCACGGCACCGCCTGCGGAATTGTTCCGTTTCGATCGGAACCCGTATTACCACCGGATCGATACTGCGGGGCACCAACTACCTTATTTCGACCACGTGACGATGACGCTCGGCACCATCAACCTGATCCCGGCCAAAGTCGCGGCCGGTGAAGCCGATCTTCAGGCGCGTTACCTCAACTTCGAGGACTACACCTTCCTCAAGGCCAGCGAGAGGGTGCATCGCTACGACGCCCGGCTGTGGGAGCAGGGACAGGGGGCTTTCGCGGCCCTGTTCCCCAACCTCAATGCCAAGGATGCCGGCTGGCGGGCTCTGACCCGGGACGTGAGGTTCCGGCGCGCGCTGTCGCTCGGCATCAACCGGCGCGACATCAACCACGTCATCTTCTTCGGCCTGGCGCGCGAGAGCGGCGACACCGTCCTGCCGCAGAGTCCGCTGTTCAAGCCCGAACTCGCGACCGACTATACGGGTTACGATCCAGCCAGGGCCAATGCGTTGCTCGACGAGGCCGGCCTCGACAAGCGGGACGGCGACGGCGTCCGGCTGCTGCCCGACGGGCGCAGGGCCGAGATCACGGTGGAGACCTCGGGCGAGAACCAGCTCTTCACCGACATCCTGGAACTCATCGGGGGCGACTGGGCCAAGCTCGGCATCCGGACCTTCGCGCATCCGTCGCATCTCGACATCTTCCGCCAACGCATTGCCAGCGGCGACACGGTCATGTCGATCGACCGCGGCATGGACAATGCCGTGCCGACGCCCGAATTCGAGCCGAGCGCCCTCGCACCCACCACCGATTCGCAATATCAGTGGCCGAACTTCGGCCTCTACGTCCAGTCGTCGGGGCACGAGGGGCAGGCCATCGACATGCCCGAGGTCAAGAAGCTGGAGGACCTCTACCACGACTGGCGCCATGCCTCGAACGTCGGCGAACAACGCAACATCTGGAACGAGATGCTGCAGATCAACGCCGACCAGCAGTTCAGCATCGGGGTCGTGAACGGCACGCGACAGCCCGTCGTCGTGTCGCGCCGCATGCGGAACGTGCCTGAGACCGGCCTTTTCTCGTTCGAGCCGGGCTCGTTCTTCGGCGTCTACATGCCGGACACCTTCTTCTACGCCGATCCACCGAAGAGCTGATGGCATGACCTTGCCGGGGAGCGCCTTTCGATGCTGAAATATCTGGTCAGGCGCGTGCTGATCATGGTGCCGACGCTGCTGATCACCAGCGCCCTGATCTTCACGGTGATGAGTGCATCGCCGACCGACTATTTCACCAATCTCGTTTCCGAGATGCAGGCCCAGGGCGAGAAGGTCGACACGGCGCGCATGGACTTCCTCAAGAAAGAATATGGCTTCGACAAGCCGCCGGCCGAGCGCTACCTGTGGTGGATCGGTGGCCTGTTGCACGGCGATTTCGGCTATTCCTTCGAGTATCAGCTTCCGGTCCGGCAGGTGGTGGGCGACCGCGTGTGGCTGACCATCCTCCTGTCGTTCTCCACCATCGTGTTCACCTGGCTCGTGGCCTTCCCGATCGGCATCTACTCGGCCACTCATCAATATTCATGGGGCGACTACGGCCTGACCACCCTGGGCCTTCTCGGCCTCGCCATCCCGCATTTTCTGCTGGCGCTGATCTTCCTTTACTTCTCGAACCAATGGTTCGGCCTGTCCATCGGCGGGCTGATGGACCCGAAATACTTCGACCAGCCGATGAGCTGGGCCAAGATCACGTCCATCCTCAGCCATTTGTGGATCCCGGTCATCATCATCGGCACGGCCGGTACCGGCAGCATGATCAGGGCCGTGCGGGCCAACCTGCTCGAGGAATTGCACAAGCAATATGTCGTGACGGCGCGCTCCAAGGGGCTGCATCCGATGCGGGTGCTGTTCAAGTACCCGTTCCGCATGTCGCTCAACTTCTTCATCTCGGACATCGGCTCGATCCTGCCGTCCGTGATCTCGGGCGGCGAACTCGTAGCCATCGTGCTGTCGCTGCAGACCACGGGGCCGCTCCTCATCCGCGCGTTGCAGAGCCAGGATATCTATCTCGCGGGCTCGTTCCTGATGCTGCTGTCGACCCTGACCGTCTTGGGCGTGCTCGTCTCCGACGTGGCGCTGGCCTTTCTCGATCCGCGCATCCGCATGCAAGGGGGAGCCACCAGGTGAACGTTCCCGTCACGGTTCCGGCGCCGGTACCGGGCGCCACGCTGGCCCACTACGTCTCCGACAAGCCCTTCGACGTCGGCGCCGTCACCAGGCTGACGCCCGCCCAGGAGCACATCTATTTCGCGTCGCAATGGCGGCTGATGTGGTGGAAGTTCAAGCGCCACCGCATGGCCGTCGTGTCGAGCATCTTCCTGGCCCTGATCTACAGCACGCTGCCGATCTCGGAATTCCTGGCACCCTACGAGGCCAACACCCGCAATACGGACTTCATCCGCGCTCCCCCGCAGTCCATACACCTGTTCCACGCCGGACAGTTCGTCGGGCCCTACGTTTACGGCCTCGACTACCAGCTCAACATGAACAATCTGCGGCGCGAGTATACGGTGGACCGCAACAAGGTCGACAAGCTTCGATTCTTCTGCCACGGCGATCCCTATTCGTTCTGGGGCCTGGTGCCGGCCGACACGCATTTGGTCTGCCCGGCCGGGAACGCGCCCTTCTTCCTGTGGGGCTCGGACCGGCTCGGGCGAGACCTGTTCTCGCGCATCATCTACGGGGCGCGGATCTCCCTCACCATCGGCCTCATCGGCATCTCGATCTCGTTCCTGCTCGGCATCACGATCGGCGGCCTCGCGGGCTATTACGGCGGAGTGTTCGATCTCTTGAGCCAGCGCCTGATCGAGATCATCCACTCGATCCCGCATATCCCGATCTTCCTGGCTCTGGCCGCCATCATGCCGGCGTCCTGGAGCCCGATGCTGGTCTATTTCGGCATCACGCTGATCCTCGGCATGATGGACTGGACGGGTCTCGCCCGCGCGGTTCGGGCCAAGCTCTTCTCGCTGCGCGAGGAAGACTACGTGCTGGCGGCCCAACTGATGGGCGCCCGCACGCCGCGCATCCTGCTGCGGCACCTGATCCCGGGCTTCATCAGCCACCTCATCGCCTCGGCCACCATCACCATACCGGCCATGATCCTCGGCGAAACGGCCCTGTCGTTCCTGGGACTCGGCCTGAGGCCGCCGATCGTGTCCTGGGGCGTGATGCTGAACGAGGCGCAAAACATGAACGTGGTGGCGCTCTATCCCTGGCTGCTGCTGCCGGTCGCGCCCGTCATCCTGGTCATCCTGGCGTTCAACTTCATGGGCGACGGGCTGCGCGACGCGGCCGACCCCTACTCGACGTGATATCGTCTCGTTGCGGATCGCCTTCTATGCGCCCCTGAAGGCGCCGCATCATCCGGTGCCGTCGGGCGATCGCGAGATGGCCCGTCTGCTCGTGGCGGCGTTGCGGACCGGGCGGCACGAGGTCGAACTCGCGTCGGGGTTCCGCTCGTTCCTGCCGTCGCCCGAACCCGCGAGGATGCGGCAGGTAGAGGCCGAGGCGGCGCGGGAAGTCGATCGGCTCGGCGCGGTCTGGCAGGACGCCGGTCCGCCCGACCTCTGGTTCGTCTACCATCCCTATTACAAAGCGCCCGACCTCCTGGGCCCCAGGCTCGCGTCCCGCTTCGGCCTGCCTACCGTGGCGGTCGAAGCCTCCCAGGCGGGCAAGCGGGCCACGGGACCCTGGGCGCATTGGCATGCCCTGAACGAGGCGGCGATCCATGCAGCGAAGCTGCACGTCTGCTTCACGCCCCGCGACGCCGAAGGCCTGGCGGGGCTGGTCGATCCGGCCCGCATCGTCATGCTGCCGCCCTTCATCGCGGCCGGCCCGTTCGGCGCCGTGAGGCGGGTATCGGCAGGCGGCGCCGTCGAACTCGTGACGGTCGCCATGATGCGGCCCGGCGACAAGCTCCGGTCGTACCGGTTCCTGGCCGAAGCGCTCGCGGCATTGCCATCCGCCCTCGACTGGCGCCTGACCGTCGTGGGCGACGGGCCGGAGCGCGCCGTGGTTGCTGCGATGTTCCGCACCCTGCCGGCCGGCAGGGTCGTCTGGGCCGGCGAGCGCGATCCGGCGGGCGTAGCCGACGTCCTGACTGCGGCGGACCTTTACGTGTGGCCCGGATCCGGCGAAGCCTACGGCCTGGCCTATCTCGAAGCCCAGGCCGCCGGCCTGCCGGTGCTGGCCATGGACTGCGGGGGGATCGCCAGCGTGGTGGTGGGGGGCGAGACCGGATTGCTGACGTCCGAGGGCAACCTGCCGGCCTATGTGGCGGCGCTGGCCCGCCTGATCGCCGATCCCGACCTGCGCGATCACCTCGGCGCCGCGGGACGCCGCATGGTCCTGGAGGAGCGGACGGTGGAAGGCGCAGCGGCGCGGCTGTCCAGCGCGCTCCGGCGGCTTCGCCCGGGCACCTCCGCGTGAGCCACGGCTGGCACGCCACCCGCGACGCGCTCGACCGCGCCCGCGACGAGGGCCGCACGGTCGGCGTGTGGCTGCGCGACGATGATTGCGTGGCCGCGACCCCGGCCCTGGAGCGGCTCACGGCGCTCTGCACTGCGGCCGGGATGCCGATCCTGCTGGCCGTGATCCCGGAGCCGGCCGAGCCCGGCTTGGCCGATTGGATCGCGGCCAACCCGGCCGTGACGCCCTGCCAGCACGGTTTCGCGCACCGCCACCCCGCCGCGCCCGGCGCGCGC
>CAXUCF010000015.1:15831-33385 GCA_964249275.1 uncultured Lichenihabitans sp. | reverse complement strand
GTTCACGCCCTGAACGAACCCTCGAAGCCGAGTTCCGCTAGCGGCGCGCGGGAGTTCGGACGCTCCCTGTCCCGCAAGTTCACCCGTAGGCCGGCCGGATCGCCCAAGGCGGCCGAGGCCCACCCGGTGCGTAGGGTGTTCCACCTCCACGTCTCCCGCCAGCAGCGCTACGAAACTCGCCGCGCCCTGGTCGACCCGCCCGCCGAGCGCCTGCTTGAGCATGGCCGTGAAGGCGGGGGAAAATCAGGCGGGTCTGAGAACATTCGCGGCACTCCCGCAGAGGGGTAGGAAGCTAACGGCCGGCAGGATGGGCGCCCAGGCCTGAAGCGTCCTTGGGCCGGTGCTGAAGCGAGCTGAAACGCGCTGAAGCTGCGTGGCCCACCGCCCGCTTATGGGGCGGCCACGCCGGAAGCCCTCCGGCACACGCGCACTTTGGCCCTGCTGGAGCGGGTGGGTGGGCGCGAATACCGCACACGCCGTGGGAGCGCATGCAGGACGTCGAGCGCGGAGCGTCGATCGTGACCCAAGCCGTGGTGTGGGAGCGGCACTGCTGAGCGGGGTGGGCTGCTCGATCAGCCTGCCAGCGGTCGCAGGCTGACGGCGAGATCATTGCTGAGTGGCGCGATGTTTCCAGGCTCATGTAGCGGGCACGCTCGACGCGCTCGAAGATGCGAATACGCGTCGATCAGCACGTCTGATCTGTCGTTCGTGCCGCGTTGCTCCGCCTCAGCGCATTTCAGCGCGTTTAATGCCCGGACCAAGGACGCTTCAGGCCCACTCGGCCATCCTGCCACCGTCAGTTCGAACGCAACCAACGGTGAGCAAGGATCCCGTCATGGCAAAACAAAGAACCGCATACCTGCACTCGCCCGCCCTCGGCAACAGCCGGGCGTACATGGGCAGCATCATGACCATTCCGGTCAGCGGGGAGAGCACGCGCGGCCGGCTCGCGGTCGTGGAGGCCAAGGCGAGGCCCGGCAACGAGCCGCCCCCGCACATCCACGATTGGGAAGACGAGCTCCTCTACCTCCTCGAAGGCAGCGGGGAGTTCTACTGCGGCAAGGACCGCTTCGTCGCCGGCGCGGGCGACTACCTGTTCATCCCGCAAGGTGTTGCGCACGCGATGACGTTCCTGACGCCCTCCGTGCGGCTGGTCGGCGTGCTCAGCTCCACGGGCGAGCGCCCTGTCGGGGCCGACCGGTACTTCCTCGAGGTGAGCGAGCCGGCGACGTCGCTGGAGTTGCCCGCGGCGGGCACGGCGACAACCTACGCGACAGCGGCGGATCCCGCGCATGCGGCCCGATTGGCCGCCGAGCATGGCAGCCGCTTCCTCAGCCCCGAGGAGACGCGCGAACTCATGCCCGGCTACCCAGGTTTCGGTGCTCAGAAGCGCTCGACATGAGCGCGCGATCACTCCTCGACCGGCTCGACGCGGCCCTGGCGTCCTGCACGGTCAAACTCTGGTCCGAACTGCTCAGCGCTCTCGCTTTGGCCGGGCAATCCGCTCCCGGGGTGTGGTGCTTCCTCCTGGACACGTCAGGCGCGGACGAGCGCCCCATCGATTGCGACCGCCACCTTCAAGTGGGCGAGCGGGCGACCTCGCTCGACCTGCACGCGGACGCGACCCCGAGCCCCAGGCCGATTTTCCGTTAGACGGACCGCGAAATCGGCCCGATCTTCACGGCCATCCGGACCTACCGGGAGAGAGCCGACGCAGTCGGTCTCGCTCGGCCCGCCGCGACCGCGCTGGCGAGTCCGTCGTCGCCGTCGTGGCGCGGCCGTGCTCGCCTCGTTCGTGGCCGGCTCCACCCTGGTGGGGGCAGGCACCACGGAGGCGGACACGAGTGTCGTTCACGCGACCGACGCCAGCCTGGTTTCGCTTCGGGCCGCAGAGGCTCGCAGCGCCTCGATGATCTCGGCCGATGTGCGCCTGGCCCCGTGCTGAAGATATTCCATGGCCCTGAGCGAGGCGTTGTGGGCGTCCGCGTCCGACCCGCCGACACAATCCTCCACCACGCGGCAATGGTAGTCGTTCTGGTGAGCGTCCGCGAAGGTGTAGTGGACGCACACGTTGGTGAGGCCGCCGACGAGGATCAGCGTCTCGGCCTTGAGCCCGCGCAGCAGGATCTCCAGGTCCGTCCCGATGAATCCAGAGTAGCGACGCTTCTTGATCACGTAATCCTCGGGCCTGAGACCGACCACCTCGGCCGCGACCTCGGTGCCCGGCCATCCCTCGACGAGGTGCTCGTCCTCGTCGCCGTCGAGTTCGCGCCCGAAGTCGACCCGCGTTACGCGGTGCGCCTCCTGCAGGAATACGATCGGCACGCCGCTGGCCCGCGCGGCATCGATGACCGTGCGGGCGCGGCGCATGTTGGCGGCGAGTTCCGGCATGTGGGCGATGCCGCCGTTCTGCCCGCTGATGAAAGGCTGCTGCTGGATGTCGACGACGACCAGCACGGCCTGCCCGACGATGATCGGATTGGTCTTTTTCATAAGTTCCTCCATGCGCGTTTCAGGTCGGAACACCGCGGCGGATCGGCGAGGTTCTGTGAACGGTTCGACGGCGGTGTCGAGACGCGGCGGGACCGAGATCAGGCCGCGAGCGGCGGGACGTCAGCCGGCGGCATCGACGAATTCGTTGACACCCTTTCGTTTGAAGGGGTTCTTCTTATGGATCGGGAAGTCGATGGCGAGTTCGCCCGAGCGGATCCGGCGGCGCAGGTGCTTGCAGGCGTTGACGCTGAAACCGGCCAGGTGCTGGCCCGCGACGATGCGGTTGTAGGCGGGCGGGTTCGCGGCGTCGACGAACTGCGGCAAGGGCTCGACGACGGTGTCGTAATCCACGGCGAAGAACAGCGGGAGGGAGTAGCGCTCCTGTCCCGTGTTCACGACTCGATGCTGGGTCGCCTTGAACAGGCCGTTGGTCCACCCCTCGAGGAGGTCGCCGATGTTGACCGTGAACGTGCCCGGGATCGGGGGTGCCTCCACCCACTCGTTAGCCGCGTTCATCACCTGCAGGCCGGCCGACCTGTGGTGCAGGACCGTGAAGCACTCGAAGTCGGAATGCGCGCCGATGCCGAAGTTGCTGTTGTCCATCGGCAGATCGTTCGGTGGATAATAGAGCAGGCGCAGCTGCGACGGCGGTTTGCTGGCCCGATCGATGAAGAACGTCTCGGGCAGGTCGAGCGCAATCGCGAAGGCCCGGAACAGGCGCTCCCCGACGGCCGCGACCGCGTCGTAATATTCCACGGTGGTCGCACGCATTTCCGGCAACCAGCTCGGCCACTGGTTGGGCACCAGCATCAGGTTGCCGGCGCGATAATCGGGGTCGTCCGGCCCGAGTTCGAGGGACAGGTCGAAGGCGGCGTGCAGGAGCGGCTTGCTCAGGAAATCGAAATCACCGGGATCCGGCTCGACGAGACGGTGCAGTTCCGGGTCGGGATCGGTCCATTGGACCGTGCTGGGAATATAGCCGCGGGTGCCGGGAGACCGGGCCACATGCACCTCCATGCGCCGCTCCAGAGGCGCCGTGTGAAAGGCGCGCGAGACCGCATAGGTGCGGTCGATGAGGTCGGGTGCGATGCCGTGGCCGGTGATGTTGAAGAAGCCCACGTTCTGGGCTGCGACGCCGATTTCCCCGGCAGTGGCGGCAATGGCCGACGCATCGCTCCCGGCAAGCGCTGCGATGTCGATGACGGGGATCTCGGAGAAAGCGGCGGCCTTCGCCCCCATGGCGCCGTAGCGGCCGGGCTCCCGCGCGGCGCTGTTCGATTCACCCGTCATCGCAGTCCTCCAGTTCGGCGGGGGCGCAGCAACCCGCGTGCCAGGACCGCCTCCGTTTGGCACGCGGGTTGCTGGGCAGCCATCGTGGACGTGATCGGGAGAGCGGGTCGATGAGCCAGGACAAGCCGGACGCCAGTCACCATGGCGCGTTGATCAGCCGGCGGGGCCTGATGGCGGGCGCCGGAGCGGCAGCCCTGGCCATGCCGGCGATCCGGCCGTCCTGGGCGGCCGACCGCAGCCTCACGGTCTCGACCTACGGTGGCTTCTTCGAGGATACCTTCCGCCAGCACATCCATCCCGAGTTCACCAAGGCGACCGGTATCGCCGTCGTCAGCCAACCTCAGCCCGAGGGGACGCAGTTCCTGATCCAGTTGGCGCAGGCCAACAAGGGCGGCACCGCCCCGATGGATCTGTGCATGTGCGGCGAAGAAGACATCCTGCGTGGTCGCGCGCAAAGTCTCTGGCGAACCTACGACACCAAGAAGATCCCGAACCTCGGCAACCTGATCGCCCCGGTCGTCTTCGCGGGTCCCGCCGGCACCGATGCCATCGGCGCACTCGCCTGGTACATGACGCTCGTCGTCAACCCGGATGAGGTGAAGCCCCTCCCGACCAGCTGGACCGAGCTGTGGCGGTCCGGCAAGCCGACCTGGGGCCTGCAGGGCGGCGGGCAGTCCTCGCTCTTCGAGATCGCCGCGACGCTCTACTTCGGCGGACTCGGGGTCCTCGATACGCGCGAAGGGATCGACAAGGTCGGCGCGAAGCTCGGTGAGCTGAAGGGGCAGACCAAGACGTGGTGGACCGACGAGGGCACCATGCAGACGGCCCTGCAGAACGACGAGGTGAAGGGCGGGACATATTACCACGACGTGGCCGGCACGATGGCCAAGGCGGGAACCAAGGTGGTCTCGGTCTTCCCGAAGGAAGGCGCCATCACGGGCACCGGCGCGTGGTGCCAGCCGACGGCCTCGAGCAAGGTCGACGAAGCGCTCGAATATATCAATTTCACCTGCACGCCCCAGGCCCAGCAGCTCGTGGCCCGTTTCGTCGGAAGCGCGCCGGTGATCCCGCGCGCCAAGATGGACCTGACCGATGCCGAGTTCGCCGCGGTGTCCAACGAGGGTACGCCCATTCGCATCGCGGCTGCGGCGCGCGTCAAGAACTCGGATTATTTCGAGCAGGTGTTCACCCGCATGGTGACGGCGGGATGACGCAGTCGGGTCCGGCAC
This sequence comes from uncultured Lichenihabitans sp., assembly GCA_964249275.1. GTDB lineage: Bacteria > Pseudomonadota > Alphaproteobacteria > Rhizobiales > Beijerinckiaceae > Lichenihabitans. Next base: position 28,373 of record CAXUCF010000015.1, on the reverse strand, counting down.
GGATCGGGCGCGGGCTTGAGCTGGAGGGGGTCAGCAAGAGTTTCGCGGGCGTGTCCGTCGTCAAGGACGTTTCCCTCCTCGTGGGCACGGGCGAATTCGTCTGCTTCCTGGGGCCCTCCGGATGCGGCAAGACAACCCTGCTCCGGATGATTGCCGGCCTGGAAAAGCCGGATGGCGGGCGCATGCTGCTCGACGGCCGCGACTTCACCCACCGCCCGGTGCACGAGCGCAACTTCGCCATGGTGTTCCAGGCGCTGGCGTTGTTCCCGCACCTGTCGGTCGAGGGCAACGTCGCCTATAGCCTCAAGCTCCGCGGCATGGGCCCGGTGCAGCGTCGCGAACGCGTGAACGAGCTTCTTGCACTCGTGCGGCTACCGGGGGTCGGCAGCCGTTCGGTCTCGGCCCTTTCGGGCGGGCAGAGGCAGCGGGTCGCGATGGCCCGGGCGCTCGCGCAGGAGCCGGTGCTGTTCCTTCTCGACGAGCCGCTCTCGGCCCTCGATGCCAAATTGCGCGACCACATGCAGGTCGAGCTGCGGGAGCTTCAGCAGAAGCTGAAGATCACCACCATCCTGGTCACCCACGACCAGCGGGAGGCGATGACGATCGCCGACACGATCGTGGTGATGGGGGATGGGGCCGTGCAACAGGTCGGCCCGCCGATGGAGATCTATCGCCGACCCGCCAACCGCTTCGTTGCCGGTTTCATCGGCCAGACCAACTTCATCGATGCGGAAGTCGTGGGACCCCATGCGGTGCGGGTTCGCGGCACGACACTGTCGGTCGGGCACATGCGCGGGTCTGCCCGCACGGGAGAGCGGGTCACGCTCTCGGTCCGGCCGGAACACGTCCGCGTGCTGCCGGCCGCGGCAGCCGGTTCGGACGATCGGGCGGGCGCGCTCGACGCCAGGGTCACCTTCGTCCGGGATCTCGGCACCAACGTCGAGGTCCACATGGAGTGCGGAGGCGAGCGCATCGTCGGGAGTCTCTCCCCGGCGGACTGGCGAGGATCCACGGCCGACGGCGCCGTGCGGATCGGCCTCGTGGCCGACAGCTGCACGGTCCTGCCCTGCTGATGTCCGAGGCAACCCTCGAAGCTTCGCTCGCGCAGCCGGCCGGCCGAGCATGGCGCCATACGGCCGGGACCGTCGTGGCGCTGGCCTGGCCGGCAGTGCTGCTCGTCGGCGCCTTCGCGATCCCGGCGATGCTGCTGCTGCGGGTCGGATTTTCCCGCCATGACGCGAGTGGTCTTTGGTCGGGCGGCTTCACGCTGGCGTCCTACGCGCAGCTATTCGACAGGGTCGTCGCCGGCGCATTGACGGTGTCGGTGCTGCAGGCCCTCGCCTGCGCAACCCTGTGCGTCGCGATCGGGTTTCCGCTGGCCTACGCGATCACCCGGATGGGCCGGCGCGCGCAGCTGGCGTGGCTGATCCTGCTCCTGTCGACCCTGACCCTTTCCGAGGTCCTCATCACCTTTTCGTGGCAGGTGATGCTGTCGAAGCGTGTCGGCCTGTCCACGGTGCTGGTCCGGCTCGGCTTGATGGACGAGCCGGACAGCCTGGCTCCCAGCGTCGGCGCCGTGATCGCCTGCCTGGTCTACCTCGTTCTCCCTTTCACGGTCCTGACGCTCTACCCGAGCCGGTCTCGCCTCGACCGCGACCTCGTACAGGCCGCGAGGACGCTCGGCGCCTCGCCGCTGCGGGCCTTCACCAGCGTGATCGTGCCCGTGACGCGGGGCACCATCGTGTCGGCCTTCGTGCTGGCGGTCGTCCTGACGCTCGGCAGCTACGTGGCGCCGCTGGTGCTCGGGCCGGCGCGCGATTGGACGCTGGCGATCCTGATCACGAGAACTGCGCTTGGCGGGCAGGATCTTCCGGGCGCCGTGGCCCTGGCCATGCTGCTGTTGACGGCCACGCTGGGGTTGGGCCTCGTGGCGGCCCGCTTCGGCCGCCATCGCCGGGGCGAGGCGGGGCCATGATGGCGCGGGCCGTACGCGCATCGCTCCTGGCGGCGCTGGCGCTGTTCATGGCGGCGCCGATCCTTGTGGTGGCCGGGGTGAGCCTCAACGGGTCGTCCCGAATGACTTTCCCACCCGAGAACCCGGACCTGCACTGGTATGCGATCTTCCTGGCAGACCCTGGGTGGCGCGCCTCTGTCGCGACGTCGTTCACCATCGCGTCCCTGGCGGGGTTGCTGTCGGTCTCGATCGCGTTTCCGATCGCCTATGCGGATTGGAAGCACGGCGGCCGCGCGGCACGGTTGCTGCGCGCCTTCGGCTGCTTTCCCTTCGTACTGCCCGCCGTGGTGGTGGCGATCGTGTTCCTAGTATTCTGGTCCGCCATCGGCCACGGTGGCCGGATCGAGGACACGGTCATCAGCCACGGGGTGGTTTTCGCGGCGCTTCCCATCACCACGCTCAGCCTCGGCTTCGCATCGATCGACCCGGCGCTCGTGCAGGCCGCCCGTACGATGGGGGCGCGCGACAACGACGTGCTGCGGACCGTCGTGCTCCCGATGATCCGCCCCTACGTGGTGTCGGGCTTCGTCTTCGCTTTCGTCCTCAGCCTCAACGAATACATCATCGCCTACATGGTGGCGGGCTTCAATGTGGTGACGGTCCCCATCAAGGTGTTCAACACCCTGCGGATGGGCTTCCAGCCGACCATGTGCGTCGGCGCCGTGATGTTCACGGCCATCGGCGTTTTGGCGTTCGCACTGGTGGCCGCCGTAGGCGATCTGCCCAAGCTGCTGGGCGGCAAGACCTGAGGCCGGCCCCAGTGGTGATCAGCTGCCGCTGAACAGGCCTATGATATCGGCGGCCGGCAGGGTCGATTCGACAACGGTCCACCCGACCGTGCCGGCGTGCGACCAGCAAGTGAGCCTATCGCGGTCGAGCCGCGCGCCATCGAACGCGAAGGCGGCCCTGCCCTCGCGCCAGGGCAGGGTCGAGACTTCGATCGTCCAGCGCCCGGCGTCCGATCTCAGGACCCCCTTCGCGATCTCACAGTCGAGCAGCGTGGCAATGCGGTCGGGAGCGTCGCGGCGGGCGTTTGCGAGGAGGGAGCCGAGTCCCGGACCGGCGGGCAGGGATGCCGGCCTCGCGCGGGCGAACAGGAAGTGGTCGTCGATGACGACGAGGTCGGCCCGGGCTGGGGCTCCGCTGGCCGAGAGGTGCCCTTCGCCGGCCGCCGCGCGGAGTGCCAGGCGCCGCCGCGAGCCGGACGCGGTCCTCTCGAACGTCTCCCGGTAGGGTGTGCCGGGGACGGCGGAGTCGCCTCGTTCATGCAAGGTGTCGCCATCGATCCGGACGAGACCCGTGTCGGGCCGCCCGGTCGGCGGCTGGAAATCGATGTCGCGGTGCCAGGTAAACCTGTCACCCGCGCAGACGAGGTGGCCCGCGAAACCCTGCTGCCGACCGAGCGTCATGAGATCCCGGTCCGAGAGGCGCGCGAGATCGCCGGCCTCGCAGCGCGGCCGTCGCACCGGCACCCTCACGTCGATGTAGCGCCCTGAGGTCTGGCCCCAGAACACCGTCATGGTGCGGTTCTCCGGGCCGTCGCCGACCGCAATGGACGTCCGCCTCCAGAGTCCGATCGCCCGCGCCGAGGTGGATGCGCCCATATTCGGCATGCGATTCCGTTCCCTGCGGCCGGATGGCAAGTCAGTTTCGCTTCGTCTGCGCCAGAACGCGCGCGACGTTGTCGCGGTGGACCTTCTCGTAAGCCCCGAAATATTGGACCCGACCCGCGGCCAGATCATCATGGATGAACGTCTCGAGCTCCTGGCGCGCGAGGTCCGGGTCGCCGCCGCACCGGAGCAGTGTCTCGACGTAGTGCCGGGTGGCATCGAGCAGACCCATGCCATAGCCCCCGCCTTCGATGACCGCCGGAGCTCCGTGGTTGGGGAGGATGCGGTCGAAGCTCAGCCGTGCCAGTCGGTCGAGGTCGGCGAGGTGGTGGTCCAGCCGGTCCGGCTCGGCCACGTAGGTAACGGGGTCCTCCAGCGTGTCGCCGGCGAGCAGAAGGCCGGAGTCGGGCAGAAGCAGAACCGTGCCGTCCCGGCTGTGGATGTCGAACCGATGCAATTCCACCGGCACGGCACCCACGCGCAGGTCCCACCTGTCGGCGAAGGTCTGCGTCGGCCCGATCAGCGGCCGGATCGGCGGCGATCCACCCTCGAGCGCACTCCTGTGCTCCGCGAGGAGTTCCGCCGTCACCACGTTGGCGATGATCTCGCAATCCCGGAACACGGCGTTTCCCGCCACGTGGTCGGCGTGCCAATGGCTCAGGACGAGGCGAAAGGACCGGACCCCCTCGGCCTCGAGCGTCCGGCGGATGAGGGCCGCATGGTCGGTCGAGATATGGGCATCGTAGACGATAGCTTCCGCGCCATCGACGATGGCGTAGGAACAGGCCCCGAGCGCGTAGGCGCCATCATCGAGCCAGTTCGGCTCCTCCGACCAGGCCCGGACACCGTCGATCCGGCCGTCATAGAAGGCGAGGACGTGGGGGGCCGGACGCAGGACACGCATCGTCGAGCCGAGCTGATGGGGCGCCATGATCGAACCTCGCTAGCAATGCCGTCCAGCATAGAGGCTGCATAAGCGGGTCACCAGGGCGCCAAGCCGGACGCCTCGACCTCTGCCACAGATCCCCGACCTGACTCTTCTGCGGCCCCGGGGGCGGGTTTTTCCGCAGGCTGCCTTCGGATCGAGCCGCACCCGGGGCGGCGAGCCGGACTCTGGAGACGCTCCCGCCGCGAAAGATCCTGGCATGGCGCTTGCTGCACCTTGGTCGAGTTAGCGGCTAGGGTTCCGGCGTGCCTCGGGCATGCGCTGGTCCGAGAGCTGCCCTCGGCGGGGAGACATCCCGCCGGTGCACGGCGGGACAAAAGCCCGGGAGACCTCGGAAGCCAAGGGATTGGCGACTCTGGTCTTGTCGATCCCTCATCGCGAAAGGATCGGCATGCGAAACTCGAACCTCGTGGTCGGCCGCTGGATCGTCGGCTCATCGGTGTTGCCGTTGCCGGGTTGACCGCCGCAAGCTCGGCCGATGCGTCACCCAAGACAGAGTTCAAGGCGGCCTGTGGGTCCATGTCGGCTGGATGCCATGGGGCTTCGCCGCCGATAAAGGCATGGTCCACAAGTGGGCCGACAAATACGGCATCCCGATCGACGTCACGCAGTTGAATACGGCTGGAGCCTTCGACGCTCTGACGGTGACCAACATGGACGCGGTGGCGACGTCGGCGGCGGGCGGAGTCGACACGACGGCCGTGATCGTCGGCGACTTCTCGACCGGAACGATGCCGTCGCCGGCCAGCCCACGACCCCTCCCATGAACAGGGCCGCCCCATGACTCCACCAACCGATACGGAAGCCACCGTCGCGGCCAACAAGCGACGCTACGACGAACTCAAGCGCCAGGGACAGACCTACGCGCCCCGCGCCCTGCCGGGTCCCAGCCCGCAGCCCGCGCCCCGGCCGGCCGGCGCAGTGTTGCATCGGGAGCGGATCCCGGGCGGCTGGTACTGGTCGACGACCCTCAGGCGCGGCGAAGCCCTGCGCCTGGCAACACCCGAGGGACCGGCCGCCGTCGCGCTCGTGGCCTGGCACCTCCAAGACACGTCCGAGCGGTTGAACTACGCCGACACGGTCAAGATCCAGTGGACGGCGGCGCTCGGCAAGGGCCGCGTCCTGTTCTCGGACATGGGCCGCGTGATGCTGTCGATCGTGGAGGATTCCTGCGAGGCCCACGATGCCGTCGCGGGTGGCTCGACGCCAGGGTCCGTCGGGGCACGGGCCAACGCCCCACGCCGCAACACGCGCGACAACCTGCTGCTTGCGGCCGCCAAGCACGGCCTGTCGCGCCGCGACCTGCCGCCCCCGATCTCGTTCTTCGCACCGGTGCGTACGGATGCCGACGGGCGCCTGCGCTGGGTCGGGGAGGCTCGGCAAGCGCATGACTTCGTCGACCTGCGCGCCGAGATGGACCTTCTGGTGGCGCTGTCGAACTGTCCGCATCCGCTCGACCCCGACCAGGGGGAGCCGCCTGCGGTCGAGGCGACCCGCTTCCGCATGCCGCCTCCCGCCCCGGACGACCTCTGCCGCACCGCGACCGCCGAGGCCGTGCGCGGCTTCGAGCACACCGACGACCTTCTTCCTGGATCGGGAGCCCGCCCATGACCATCGACCCTTCTGCGCGGGCGGCCCGCGATCCCGCCACGGCGAGCCGCGACCACCACGTCCCCGCCCAGGCGCCCTGGTCCGGCCTCATTCGGCGGGGGGAGGTGATCCGCATCGTCGACCTCCATGGGCAGCAGGCTGTCGACACCCTGTTCTACCGGGCTGACGACACGGCCGAGCGGTATTCGTCCCAGGATACGGTGCGCCACCAGGGTGCCGCCTATGTGACGGCCGGCACACGCCTGATCTCAAGCGAGGGCAGCGTCATGCTGACCGTCGTGGCCGATACCTGCGGCCGCCACGACACGTCGGCCGGTGCCTGTTCGTGCGAGAGCAACACCGTCCGGTTCGGTCAGGCCACTCGTTATCTGCACGCCTGCCGGGAGAACTTCCTGCTCGAAGTGGGCCGTTACGGCATGACGAAGCGCGACATCGTCCCCAACATCAACTTCTTCATGAACGTGCCCATCGAGCCTTCGGGCAAGCTCGCCATCGTGGACGGGGTGTCGCGGCCGGGCGACTACGTCGAACTCAAGGCCGCGATGGACGTGCTGTGCGTCATCTCGAACTGCCCGCAGATCAACAACCCGTGCAACGGCTTCGATCCGACCCCGGTCCGCGTGCTGATCTGGGATGCGGAAGGCTGACATCCATGTTCAGGAAGGTCCTGGTCGCCAACAGGGGCGAGATCGCCGGCCGCGCGATACGGACGCTCCGGCGCATGGGCATCCGCTCGGTGGCGGTCCATTCCGATGCCGACCGTTTCACGCGCCCCGTGCTGATGGCCGACGAGGCCGTGCGGATCGGTCCACCGCCCGCGGCCTTGAGCTACCTCGACATCGACGCCGTCCTGGCGGCCTGCCGCCTCACCGGAGCCGATGCGGTCCATCCCGGCTATGGCTTCCTGTCGGAGAATGCCGGCTTCGCCGAGCGCCTGGCCGAGGCCGGCATCGCCTTCATCGGGCCCCGGCCGGAACACATCCGGGCTTTCGGCCTGAAGCACGCCGCGCGCGAGATCGCCGGCGCGAGCGGCGTGCCGCTGTTGCCCGGCACCGGGCTCCTCGACCATGTCGGAGAGGCGCTCCATCATGCCGAGCGGATCGGCTATCCGGTAATGCTCAAGAGCAGCGCGGGCGGCGGCGGCATCGGCATGCAGCTGTGCCGCGACAGCGGTGATATCGAGGCGCGATTCGCTGCCGTGCAACGGATCGCCCAGGCGAGCTTCGGCGACGGGCGCGTGTTTCTGGAGCGCTTCGTGGCGCAGGCGCGTCACGTCGAGGTGCAGATCTTCGGGGACGGCCGAGGCCGCGTCGTGGCGCTCGGCGAGCGCGACTGCTCGCTCCAGCGCCGCAACCAGAAGGTCATCGAGGAAACGCCGGCGCCCGGTCTCCCGGCCGCCACGCGGCGCGCGTTGCACGATGCCGCCGTGGCGCTCGGCCGGATGGTCGCCTACGAATCCGCCGGCACGGTCGAGTTCATCTACGATCCGGCGCGGGACGCCTTCTCGTTCCTGGAAGTCAACACCCGGCTGCAGGTCGAGCATCCCGTCACCGAGGCCGTGTTCGGCATCGACCTCGTCGAGTGGATGGTGCGCCAGGCAGCGGGCGAGGACGTCATCGGCGATGGCCCGCCCACCCCGGCCGGTGCCGCCATCGAGGCGCGGGTCTATGCCGAGGATCCGCACGCCGGTTTTCGGCCGAGCGCGGGCCTGCTGACCGAGGTGCGCTTTCCCGCGGGAGCGCGGGTCGATACCTGGGTGGAGACCGGCACCGAAGTCACGCCGTTCTACGATCCGCTGCTCGCCAAGGTGATCGTGCGCGGCCGCGACCGGGCCGCCGCCATCGCGGCGCTCCGGGCGGCGCTCGAGGGCACCACGGTCGCGGGGATCGAAACCAACCTCGATTACCTGCGCGCCATCGCCGGTTCCGAACTCCTGGGCGCCGGCCTCGTGTCCACCACGGCGCTCGGCGACTTCCCCTTCGTGCCGCGCAGGATCGTGGTGATCCGCTCCGGCGCGCAGTCGAGTCTGCAGGAGTTGCCGGGCCGGCTCGGCTACTGGCATGTGGGCGTGCCGCCGAGCGGCCCGATGGACGAGCGCTCGTTCCGTCAAGCCAATGGGCTGGTGGGCAACCCCGAGACAACCGCCGCGCTGGAGCTGACGGTCGACGGACCGACGCTCCGGTTCGATATCGGCGCCATGGTCGCGCTCGCGGGTGCCCGCATGCCGCTGGCCCTCGACGGCGTCCCCGTGCCGCACGGCATTGCTATTCGGGTCGAGGCCGGGCAGGTGCTCGCGGCTGGCCCGATCGAGGGACCGGGGCAGCGCGCCTATCTGGCGGTGGCGGGCGGGTTCGACGTCCCGGAGGTGCTCGGCTCGCGGGCGACCTTCGGGCTCGGCGGCTTCGGCGGCCATGCCACGGGAGTCCTGCGGGCCGGCGACGCGCTCCGCCTCGCGGCGCTTCCGTCGACGGTTCAAGCTTCCGTGGCGGGAGCGCCGCGGGGCGATGGGCCCCGGATGGAGCCCACGACCCTGACCCACGACTGGGAGATCGGCGTCGTCTACGGCCCCCATGGCGCGCCGGACTTCTTCCAGCCGGCCGACATCGACGACCTGTTCGGCACAGCCTACGAGGTTCATTTCAACTCGGCGCGTACCGGCGTGCGGCTGATGGGGCCGGCCCCGCGCTGGGCGCGACGCGACGGTGGCGAGGCCGGGCTCCACCCCTCGAACGTCCACGACAACGCCTATGCGGTGGGCGCCATCGACTTCACCGGCGACATGCCGATCATCCTGGGCCCGGACGGCCCGAGCCTCGGCGGCTTCGTGTGTCCCGCCGTCGTGGCGCGCGACGAGCTTTGGAAGGTCGGCCAGCTCAAGCCAGGCGACCGCCTGCGCTTCGTGCCGGTGCCGCGCCCGGACGATCCGGTGGCGGGCCCGTGCGTGCGGGCACGGGGAGTCCTGGCGGGCTCGCCCATCGTCGGCCGGGGCGACGCCGGCCCAGTCGCGGTCGTGTACCGGCGCCAGGGGGACGACAACCTGCTCGTCGAGTACGGCCCGATGGAACTCGACATCGGCCTGAGGATGCGTGTCCAGGCCCTCATGGAGGCGGTCGGCCGCGTGACTCTGCCGGGGCTCGTCGACCTCACGCCGGGCATCCGCTCGTTGCAGATTCATTATGACGGTGCCCGCCTGCCGCGCGGGCAGCTCCTCGATCTCTTGCGAGAGGTGGAGCGCGGGCTGCCCGACCTCGCCGAGTTTTCGGTGCCGAGCCGGATCATCCACCTGCCCCTGTCCTGGAATGACCCGGACGCCGTGCTGGCGATGCGCAAGTACCAGGAGCTCGTCCGGCCCAACGCGCCCTGGTGCCCGGACAACATCGAATTCATCCGCCGTGTCAACGGGCTCCCCGACACCGAGGCGGTCCGACGGATCGTGTTCGACGCCAGCTACCTCGTCCTCGGCCTGGGGGACGTCTACCTCGGTGCTCCGGTTGCGACGCCAGTCGACCCGCGCCATCGCCTCGTCACCACGAAGTACAACCCTGCCCGGACCTGGACGCCCGAAAACGCCGTCGGCATCGGGGGCGCCTACATGTGCGTCTACGGCATGGAAGGGCCGGGAGGCTACCAGCTCTTCGGGCGAACCATACAGGTCTGGAACACATGGCGGCCGACGCCCGTGTTCGCCCCTGGAACGCCCTGGCTGCTCCGCTTCTTCGACCAGATCCGGTTCTTCCCCGTCAGCCATGAGGAACTCGCCGAAGCGCGGGCGGCCTTTCTTCACGGAGCCTATCCGCTCCGCATCGAAGAGGCCCGCTTCTCCTACGCCGATTATGCGGCCGGACTGGCGCGAGACGCAGAAACGATCGGCACCTTCAAGGCCACCCAGCAGGCTGCCTTCGAGGCCGAGAGGCTGCGCTGGAAGCGGGACGGGCTCGACGCCTTCCAGGCCGACGAGGCCCCGGCTTCCCCCGCATCCGATCTGCCGCGGGGCTGCGTCGGCGTGTCGAGCGCCGTGCCGGGCAGCATCTGGAAATTTGCCGTCGGCATGGGCGAACGGGTCGCGGTCGGCGACACGATCGCGGTGATCGAATCCATGAAGATGGAGATCGCCGTCACCAGTCCGGCGGCGGGCCGCCTCCGCGAGATCAGGGCCGGGCCGGGCCGAACGGTGCGGTCGGGCGACATCATCGCGCTCATCGAGGAAGACTGAACGTGTTGCGAAGCCTGGACCTCGATAGCTTGCGGGCGCTCTACCGCGCGGGCGGTTTCACCCCCGGCGATCTCGTGGAGGCGCTGCTGGTGCGTCTCGATGCCTGCACCGATCCCGCGGTGTTCATCGCCCGGGTACCGCCCGACCACCTCCGAGCGGCCGCGGACGCGCTGGTGGCGCGGGCGCCGGAACCCAACAGCCTGCCGCTGTGGGGCGTGCCCTTCGCGCTGAAGGACAACATCGACGTCGCCGGCCTGCCCACCACGGCGGCCTGTCCGGCCTTCGCCTACGCGCCCGCCGAAGACGCCGCGGTCGTGGGGCGGCTCGTCGCAGCGGGCGCACTGCTGATCGGCAAGACCAACCTCGACCAGTTTGCGACCGGCCTCAACGGCACGCGCTCGCCATATGGTGCGCCGCGCTCGGTGTTCGATCCCGCCTACATTTCGGGCGGATCGAGTTCGGGTTCCGCCGTGGCGGTCGCATCCGGCCTCGCCAGCTTCGCGCTCGGCACCGATACGGCCGGCTCAGGCCGCGTGCCGGCCGCCTGCAACAACCTCGTCGGCATCAAGCCGACGCCGGGTCTCGTCAGCACAGCGGGCGTGGTCCCGGCCTGCCGCAGCGTCGACTGCGTCACGGTTCTGGCCCTGACCGTTGCCGACGGGGTGGCGGTTCGGCGCGTCCTGGACGGTTTCGACGCGCGCGACCCGTTCTCGCGCCGGGCCGCGCCTGCTTCGCTGCCCGCGGCAAACCTACGCGTCGGCGTGCTGGGGGACGGCGAGCGGGAGTTCTGCGGCGACCTGGAGGCGGAGCGGCTCTACGACGAGGTCGTGGCCCATGCCGCCGGGCTCGGCGCCGTGATCGTGCCGATCGACTACGCGCCGTTCCGGGCCGCCGCGGCCCTCCTCTACGGAGGCCCTTGGGTGGCGGAACGGCTCGCCGCGATCAAGCCGTTCCTCGACCAGCATGCCGACGCGGTCGAGCCGACCGTGCGGGCCATCATCGCGGACGGGGGCCGCTACTCCGCGGTCGACGCCTTCGAGGGCCGCTACCGGCTGGCCGAACTCCGGCATCGGACCGATGCCGAATGGGAGAGGGTCGATATCCTGCTGCTCCCGACCGCACCGACGACCTACAAGGTCGAAGCCATGAAGGCGGATCCGATCCGCCTCAATGCCAACCTTGGGCGCTACACCAATTTCGTGAACCTGCTCGATTGCTCGGCCATCGCGGTGCCGGCCGGCTTCGGGCGAGGCGGGTTGCCGTTCGGCGTCACCGTGATCGGGCGTGCCTTCCAGGACGACGCCATGGCACCTTTCGCCGACGCCCTCCATCGCGCGTCCCATGCCGGCATGGGACGCGATCGCTCACCGCTGCCCGAGGCTCGCCCGGACGGCAGCGCATCCCCCTGGCGCTGTGCTATCGTGGTCGTGGGGGCGCATCTCAGTGGCATGCCGTTGAACGGCGAACTCCTCGACCTCGGCGCCCGGCTCCTGCGGGCCGACCGGACCGCGGCGGACTATCGCCTCTACGCGCTGCCCGGCACCGTGCCTCCGAAGCCCGGGCTGGTGCGGGAGCCAGGCTTCGCGGGGCCCGGCATCGCGGTCGAAGTCTGGGACCTCGACGCGGCCGCCTTCGGGCGCTTCGTGTCCCGGATCCCGTCACCGCTCGGTGTCGGCAAGGTCAGGCTCGACGACGGCACGGAGGCGAGCGGCTTCCTGTGCGAGGCCCACGCGGTGGCAGGGGCCGAAGACATCACGGCCCTTGGCGGCTGGCGCACCTTCGCCGCTCAGCGACGCCGGCCGATGTAGGGCGGGAGCGAAGGACGAACTCCACCAGCTGCTGATGGTCTAGCTGTGTTGGCGATGTCTGCTCTGCCAGTACTACGATCGGGAAGTTATGCTGCCCCTTCGACCCTGGTACATCGCGTGCCTTCGGCAGGTGACCTATTCGGGGCTCCGTGGGAATTTCTTCAGCCGTGTACGCTAAGGGCGCAGTCCATCTCATTTATGGCGACTAAACGGCATTGTTTGGTGGAAAGCGCCCGGACGGCTTTCGGGACGGAGCCGGGGTTAGCTGCCGTTCATATTAGTTGTAACATGGCAGCGCAGGCGGCAATGCGGTACCCGGGCGAATGAACGCTCCTGCCGA
>CAXUCF010000015.1:1335-15821 GCA_964249275.1 uncultured Lichenihabitans sp. | reverse complement strand
CCTACCGATGAGCAGATGACCAAAATTGGCGCCGCTTTCGACGCCTTCACGCGCCGACATAAATTGAACGACGCCAGTGGAGCCGAAAGGCCGCTCAATGAACTCGACAAGCAGGTTTTGCTGTTTGCCGCTGACAACGCCGGATGCGGACCGTCAGACGTCGCGCGTTTCCTTGCAGTGCCGAACACGACGATCTCGTCGGCGACGGATCGCCTGGTGAAACGAGGTCTGTTGGACCGGGATCGGATCGAAGAGGACCGTCGTGCGATCTCACTGCGGCTGTCAAAGGCCGGCGAAGCGGCGGTGGCCGCGTTGCGGGACATCCATCAGGGCCTTTATCGGATGATGCTTCAACGGCTCTCCCCGGATGAAAGGGAGCAATTCATCTCAATTATTACGAAGATCGTATATTACGACAATTGAATTATGTTTCAGCCGCATTACCTTTGATGGCGAAGCGGTCGCTTGAGGGCGTCTGACATCAGGACGAATCCGTGACTGTAAACCACAATAGCTCTGACAATCCTTTGTCGCCGCGGCAGACAGTAATCATCACCGGAGGCAATTCCGGTCTCGGTTATGCCTGCGCAAGCACGTTGCTATCAGCGTCTCCGCCGTGGCACGTCGTCATTGCCTGCCGCGATCCGTTACGTGCGCAGAACGCGGTTGAGACGCTGCGAAAGTCTGCGGCACCCAGCGCGAAGGTTGAAGCGATGGATCTCGATCTCGCATCCCTTGCATCGATCCGCGCCTTCGCGGCCAAACTGGACGGCAAATTGCAAGCGGCAGGTCTCCCTCCGCTGCATGGCCTCGTCTGTAATGCCGCCGTGCAAGGCGCCAAGACGTTCACGGTCGACGGCTTCGAGACGACTTTCGGTGTTGGGCATCTTGGGCACTACCTGCTCGTCAACTTGCTCTTGCCGCTGATGGAAAAGCCGGGTCGCATTGCCGTCGTGGCCAGCGGCGTGCATGATCCTGCGGAACTTGCGAAGGTGCCGGCCAGTGCAGGTGTGCCCGTGCCTGCCTGGAACACGCCAACTGCGCTGGCCAGGGGCGAACTCGGTCCGGAAGCGGCAAACGACGACGCCGGAGCGGACCGTGGCCGGCGCTATTCCACCACAAAGCTCGCCAACGTCTACTTCACCTATGGCCTCGCGTCACGGCTGCCCGCAGGTATCACGGTCAACGCCTTCGATCCCGGATTGATGCCGGGAACCGGACTTGCCCGCGAATACCCCGCTGTCGCCCGCTTCGCATGGCACGCCATCCTTCCAAGATTGATCCCACTGCTGCGATTGATCCTGGTGAAGAACATCCACACACCCGAAGAGTCCGGCTCGGCGCTCGCACGCCTCATCATCGACCCGGCACTGGCCTCTACCAGCGGGAAGTATTTCGAGGGCTTGCGTGAAATTCCGTCTTCGGTCGATTCGTACGACGAGAGGCGAGCAGATGAGCTTTGGCGGGATAGCGCCATCCTCACCGGTATGATGTAGCTTCGTCAACGGCAGCTACTAAGGTAGCTGCCAAATCCGTGAATGGCGCTACCTGGGCGAGCCCCGTCATTCGTATTCGGCCGCCTTGATATAGGTCTCCGGAGGCGGGCAGCTGCACATCAGGTTGCGATCGCCGTAGACGTTGTCGACCCGGTTGATGGGCGGCCAGTACTTGTCCTTGTGCAGCGTTCCGATCGGGAAACAAGCTGCCTCGCGGCTGTATGGGCGGTCCCAGGCTCCGACGAGATCCTGCACGGTGTGGGGCGCGTTCTTGAGAGGGTTGTTGTGGCGGTCCATGCGGCCATCCTCGACGGCGCGGATTTCCTCGCGGATCGCCAGCATCGCATCGCAGAACCGATCGATCTCTCCCTTGGTCTCCGATTCGGTCGGCTCGATCATCAGCGTTCCGGCCACGGGCCAGCTCATGGTCGGCGGGTGGAATCCGCAGTCGATGAGTCGTTTGGCAATGTCTTCGACAGTGACGCCCGCGGTCTTGGCGCAGGAACGCGTGTCGACGATGCACTCGTGCGCGACGCGTCCGCCGCCCCCGGTGTAGAGCACCGGGAACGCCCCTTCGAGACGCTTGGCGATGTAGTTGGCGTTGAGGATGGCGATGCGCGTCGCCTGGGTCAGCCCACGCCCGCCCATCAGCAGGCAGTAGCTCCAGGAGATCGGCAGGATCGAAGCCGAACCGTAAGGGGCTGCCGCAACCGCTCCCTCCCCGCCCGCCTGCGGATCGCCGGGCAGGAACGGGATCAGATGGGCCTTGACGCCGATCGGCCCCATGCCGGGGCCGCCGCCGCCATGCGGGATGCAGAAGGTCTTGTGCAGGTTGAGATGGCTCACATCGGCGCCGATGTCGCCGGGCCGTGCGAGCCCGACGAGCGCATTGAGGTTGGCGCCGTCCAGATAGACCTGACCGCCATGGGCGTGGACGATGTCGCAGATCTCCCGGATACGCCCCTCGAACACCCCGTGCGTCGACGGATAGGTGATCATGCAGGCCGCCATGCGGTCGCTGTGCATCTCGGCCTTGGCGCGGAAATCCGCGATGTCGATGTTGCCGTTGCGGTCCGCGCCGACGACGACCACGCTCATCCCGCACATCTGAGCCGAGGCCGGGTTGGTGCCATGCGCCGAGGAGGGGATCAGGCAGACGTCCCGGTGGGCCTCGCCGCGCGAGAGGTGATACGCCCGGATGGCGAGGAGCCCGGCATACTCGCCCTGGGCGCCGGAGTTCGGCTGCATCGAGATCGCGTCGTAGCCCGTGATGGCGCAGAGCTTGTCCGAGAGATCGGCGATCAGCTCGTGATAGCCCCTCGCCTGGTCGGCCGGCACGAAAGGGTGGATCTCCGAGAATTCCGGCCAGGAGATCGGCAGCATCTCGGCGGTCGCATTGAGCTTCATCGTGCAGGAGCCCAGCGGGATCATGGCGCGGTCGAGCGCCAGGTCCCGGTCGGCGAGGCGGCGCATGTAGCGCGTCATCTCGCTCTCGGCCCGGTTCATCTGGAACACCGGATGGGTCAGGTAGTCCGAGGTGCGCAACAGGTTCGCCGGCAGGCGTGAACGCGGAGCAGTCTCAGGCTGGCCAAGGTGGTCGCCCCCGAAGGCGCGCCAGACCGCCCGAACGATATCGAACCTTGTCCGTTCGTCCACCGTGATGCCGATCCGGTCGGCACCCACCTTCCGCAGGTTGACACCGTTCTCGACGGCGTTCTTCAGGATCAGTCCCTGGAAGGCGCCGACCTCGACGGTGATCGTATCGAAGAAGGCGTCCGGACCCACCGCGAAGCCGAGGCTGCTCAGCCCGTCGGCGAGGATTGCCGCAGTGCGGTGCACCCGCTCGGCGATGGCCTTCAAGCCCCGCGGGCCGTGGAACACCGCGTACATCGACGCGATGATCGCCAGCAGCACCTGGGATGTGCAGATGTTGGAGGTCGCCTTCTCGCGCCGGATATGCTGCTCGCGCGTCTGCAGAGCGAGGCGATTGGCCGGGTTGCCCCGGGCATCGACCGAAACGCCGACGAGGCGCCCGGGCAGCGCCCGCTTATGGGCGTCCCGCGTCGCCATATAGGCGGCATGCGGCCCGCCAAAGCCCATCGGGACGCCGTAGCGCTGCATCGAGCCGACGGCGATGTCGGCACCCATCTCGCCCGGCGGTTTCAGCAAGGTCAGCGCCAGGGGGTCCGCCGCGACGACGGCGATCGCTCCGGCCTCGTGCAGGGCGGCGATCGGCCCCGTGAAATCGTGGCAGGCGCCACAGACGCCGGGATACTGGAAGAGCGCCCCGAAGATGGTCTCGGGGTCGAGGTCGCGGAAGGGGTCGCCGACCACGATCCGCCAGCCGAGGGGCGCCGCTCGGGTCCTCAGCACGGCGATCGTCTGGGGCAAACACTCCTGGTCGACGAAGAAGGCCTCCTGTCCGGCGCTGCCGCCGCTCGCGATGCGGTGCGCCATGCCCATGGCCTCGGCCGCCGCAGTCGCCTCGTCGAGCAACGAGGCATTGGCGATCTCGAGGCCCGCGAGATCGCAGACGAGGGTCTGGAAGTTCAGGAGCGCCTCGAGGCGCCCCTGGCTGATTTCGGGCTGGTAGGGCGAGTAGGCGGTGTACCAGGCCGGGTTCTCGAAGATGTTGCGCTGGATCGCGGGCGGCATGGTGGTGCCGTGGTAGCCCTGGCCGATCAACGAGACGAGCAGCCGGTTCTTGTCGGCGGTTTCGCGCATGTGCTCGATGACGCGCCGCTCGGTGAGGGCGGGGCCGAACGCGATCGGCTCCGCCTGGCGGATTTCGGGCGGCAAGGTCTCGTCGATCAGAGCCTCGAGACTCGACGCGCCGACCACCCGCAGCATTGCGGCGATCTCGCCCTCCGTCGGGCCGATGTGCCGGCGATTGGCGAAGTCGTCGGGGTCGTACCGGTCATCGCTCATAGCTGACCTCGGAATATTTCTGCGCCACGATGGTGAGAGCCGGCGAGGCCTCAGCCAAGGAATGCGGTGTAGGCCGACTGATCCATCAGGTCGTCCAGGGCAGAAGGGTCGTCGATCCGGATCTTGTAGAGCCAGCCTGCACCCTGCGGGTCGGTGCCGACGTCGGCCGGGTTCTCCACCGTGGACGCATTGAGCTCGACGACCTCCCCGCTGAGGGGCGCGTAGACGTCCGAGGCGGCCTTGACCGATTCGACGACCGCCGCGGCCGCGCCCTTCTTCAGC
This sequence comes from uncultured Lichenihabitans sp., assembly GCA_964249275.1. Lineage (GTDB taxonomy): Bacteria > Pseudomonadota > Alphaproteobacteria > Rhizobiales > Beijerinckiaceae > Lichenihabitans. The sequence goes on along the minus strand of CAXUCF010000015.1, from coordinate 11,115 downwards.
CTTGCCCCGACCTTCGGGAGCTCGATGAAAACGAGGTCGCCGAGCTGTTCGGCCGCATGGGCCGTGATGCCGACCGTCGCGATGTTCCCCTCGAGCCTGATCCATTCGTGTTCGTTGGTGAATCGCAGCATCTTCGCTCCTGAAGCATGGGGTTTTGGGACTGCACGGCTCAGTGTCGCTTGAACCTGGCCGGCACGAAGGGGCCTTGCACGACGATCAGGGGCAGCCGCTGGCCGCGCACTTCGGCGAAGACGCGGCTGCCGGGCTCAGCAAGCCGGGCCGGCAGGTAGCCCATGGCCACGGGAGCCTGGAGGCTCGGGCCGAACCCGCCCGACGTCACGTGTCCGACGCTGTGACGGTCGAACTCGTGGGCGAAGAGAGACGCCCCCGCGCGGATCGGCGTGCGCCCCTCCGGTCGCAGGCAGGCGCGGCGGCGTGAGGCGCCCTGAGCGATCTCGTCGAGAATGCGCGCCGCACCCGGAAACCCGCCCTGGCGCGAGCCGCCCCACCGGCGAACCGGCTGGATGGCCCAAGTGAGGCCGGCCTCGACGGGCGTCGTCCCCGCGTCGATGTCGGCGCCGTAAAGGCACAGGCCGGCCTCCAGCCGAAGCGAATCTCGGGCGCCGAGGCCGACGAGCAGGACTGACGGATCGCCGAGCAGCCGGTCCGCGATCTCCTCCACTCTGGCGCTCGGCACCGCGATCTCGAACCCATCCTCGCCCGTATAGCCGGAGCGGCTGACCACGCAAGCGGCGCCCAGGATCTCCGCCTCGCGCACCTCCATGAAGCGCATGGCTGCCACGTCAGGCGCGAGCTGCGCCAGCGCCGCTTCGGCTGCAGGCCCCTGCAGCGCGATCAGGGCGCGCGGCAGGACGGCGATCTCGCAGGATTGCGAAAGCCGGGCGCGCAGATGAGCTTCGTCCGCCGCCTTGGAGCCTGCGTTGACGACGAGGATGAGACGATCTCCCAGGTTGCCCACCATGAGGTCGTCCAGGATGCCGCCCGCCTCGTCGGTGAGGACACCATAGCGCTGACGGTTGGGCTTCAGCCCGAGAACGTCCATCGGCAGCAGAGCTTCGAGGGCGCTGGCCGCGTCCGCAAGATCGCCGGAGCGTGGGGCGAGTGTGATCTGGCCCATGTGGGACACGTCGAACAAGCCGGCCGAGGCACGCGTCTGCAGGTGTTCCTTGAGAAGGCCCGAGGGATAGTGGAGCGGCATCTCGTAACCGGCGAAGGACACCATCCGGGCGCCGCTGCGCAGGTGCAGCCCGTGCAGCGGCGTACGTGCGAGGCCGCGCCCGGCTTCGGGGAGAGCGCTATCCGAAGCTGCAGGTCGGCCCGGGCCCTCGGACATCGGCGTCTCCACGGCTAGAGTGCTTCCAAGATGCTCGCCGCGGGCAGCCCGGCTGCCGCCTCTGTCACGATCGACCGACAGGTTCTCTCGACCGACACGAGCCAGGTGGACATCTCCTTCAGCGGACGCGTTGGGGAACGTCTTTCTCCGGATCGTCAAGGTACGCGGTAACAGGGCCCAGGGTTTCGGGATTGTGCTGCTTCGGCGCCGAGGTCAGCTCACGCCGACCCAAAACGCTTCCGCATGGTGTCGAAAACCCATCCAAGCTGGCATGTCGCCGGTGGTCGCGCAAGGCCGGGCTGCGCGCGTGTTCCCCCCCGCAGTCACTGGCGGGTCCCGTCAACGCTGCCGCTCGCTCCGCCGGACGATGGAACTGACCTGGATGTCGGGACGGCGCAGGTGCGCAATGAAAGGTTCGTCGGCGCGGGGCATGGTGTCGGCCGCGACCAGCCGGATCGTTGCTTCGCCATCCTGCGCGACGTCCTGGCGATTGCGGCCGTGTGACCGTGGAGGCAATCTCCGTGAAGGAGAGGCCAACGGCGCCAGACCGGGAGTCGCTGAACCGTCGGGCTGGCAAGAGGGGATTTCCATGATCGAGTGGCTGCGCGAGGCCGTCGGTTACGCCGAGCGATGGCTCGGCCATCAGATGCTGGCGACCGAACAGCCCGGCTGCGTGCTGGCGATCGCGCACGAGGGAAAGCTCGTGGCCGAGCGGGCGTTCGGCGTCGCGGATGTCGCCGCCAGCACAAAGCTGACCCCGCAGCACCGCTTCCGCGTCGCCTCGCATTCGAAAACGTTCACGGCCGTGGCCATCATGAAGCTGCACGAAGCGGGGCGGCTTCACCTCGACGATCCGGTCGGACGGCATGTGGGCGACCTGTCGCCGGCGGTCGCGGCGGTCACGATCAGCCAGTTGCTGTCCCATACGTCAGGGCTGCTGCGGGATGGCGTCCGGGCCGTCCACTGGCAGGACCGCCAGCCCTTTCTGGACGCGACGGCCTTGCGGGCCGAACTCGCGCAGCCGCTGACGCTCGCTCCCAACACCCGCCAGAAATATTCCAACATCGGCTTCGGACTTCTCGGCCTGGCCATCGAGGCCATCACGGGCGAGGATTTTGGGGCGTGGATCGCCCGCGAGGTCGTGGCGCCCTCCGGCCTCGGCGCCACGACGCCCGACATGCCGGTCTCCCACGGCGCGTCGCTCGCGACCGGCCACAGCGGCAGGCTGCCGGTCGGGCGCCGTTTCGCGATCCCGGGCCACAACCCGACCAACGCATTGGCTTCTGCCACCGGCTTCGTCAGCACGGCCGGCGATCTCGCCTGTTTCATCGGCAGCCTCGATCCGGGAGCCGCCGCCAGTGTCCTGTCACCGGCGAGCCGGCGGGAAATGACGCGCCGGCACTGGCGCGTCCCGGACGACAGCATCGGGCGGCATTATGGGCTCGGTACCATCAGCGGCACGCTGGAGGGGCATGACTGGTTCGGCCATTCCGGCGCCTTCCAGGGTTTCATCAGCCGCACGGCCTGCGTGCCCGAATGGAGCGTCACGGTCTCGATCGTGACGAATTGCATCGATGGCCTGGCCAACCCCTGGGTCGAGGGCGTCCTCGGCATCCTGCATCGGTTCGCCCAGCACGGGGCCGCCGACCCTGCCGTGGCCGACTGGACCGGGCGGTGGTGGACCTATTGGGGCGCCTTCGATCTCGTGCCCATGGGGCATACGGTGTTCGTGACTATCCCGGCCTTGATGCAGCCCTTCGCCGATGCGAGCGAACTCGAGATCGCGAGCCCGACCGAGGGCCGGATCGTCAAGGCCAACGGCTTCGGGAGCCATGGCGAGCCCGCCCGGCGCATCCTCGCCGAGGATGGAACCCCGACCATGCTCACGCTGGGCGGCACGGAATTGCTGCCCGAACACGCCCTCGTCACCGAGATCGAAGACCGCGCGAGCGACCCGGCCCCGACCGCCCAACCCTGACCTCCGAAGGACGCGTCATGCGGATCCACGAGCCCCTCGCCCTGTTCCCTGTCGCCATGACGGCGTGTCCCGACCTGCCCCTGCGGCTCGGCTCCAGCTCTTGGGCGACACTGGCCGAGCCTGTCCCGCGGCGAGTCGCCCGATGAGCGCGCATCCCGATACCGGCCGCTTTTCGCTCGGCGACCTCGAGCTGCAATCGGGCGAGATCCTGCCGGGCGCGACGCTGAGCTGGAAGACCTACGGCACGCTGTCCCCGTCCAAGGACAATGTCGTGGTCTATCCCACGAGCTATTCGGCCCAGCACGCCGACCAGGAATGGCTCGTCGCGCCCGACAAGGTGCTCGACCCGACGCGCTGGTTCGTGGTCACCCCCGACATGTTCGGCAACGGCCTGTCCTCGAGCCCCTCCAACACGCCGGAATGCCCGGTCCTGGTGACCACGGCCGACAACGTCCGAGCCCAGAAGCGGCTTCTCGCGGAGGTGTTCGGCATCGTGCGGGTCGCGGGCGTCTATGGCTTCTCCATGGGGGCGCAGCAGGCCTACCATTGGGCGGCCCTGTTTCCGGAAGCGGTCGAGCGCGCCATTGTGGTGTGCGGCAGCGCCAAGACATCCTTGCACAACAAGGTGTTCCTCCTGTCGCTTCTCGCAACGCTCGAAGCCGCGCCCGAGCATCTTGGCGGCAGCCGGTTTTCCGCGGAGCCGAAGGCGGCGTTGCGAGCCTTCGCGCGCATCTACGCCGGCTGGGCCATGAGCCAGGACTGGTACCGCGCCAACCTGCACCTGACCGCGCTCGGCGCCACCGACCTCGACGACTTCCTCGATCACCACTGGGAGCCCGGCTTCACCCGCCGCACGGCAGCCGACCTCCACGCCCAGGCAACGACCTGGCTCCATTCCGACATCAGCGCCAACGAACTCTATGACGGCGACCTCGTTGGCGCCTTGAACGCCATCAAGGCTCGCGTGCTGCTGCTCCCGGGCCGCACCGACCTTTATTTTCCGGTGGCCGACAACGCGGCCGAACTGCCCCATCTTTCGCGTGGCGAACTCCGTCCCATCCCCAGCATCTGGGGGCACCGCGCCGGCAGCCCGGGCGACAACCCGGAGGATCTGGTATTCTTGCAGAAGGCGGTTGCGGATTGGATGGACCGCTGACGGAACCTCGTCCGGCTGCAAGAGGAGGAGTCGCCATGATCCACCCCATCGTCACCTACCCCGACCCCATTCTTGCCCAGACATCCGCCCCCGTGCCGCACGTCACCGACGACACGCGCGCTCTCCTCGGGGACATGCTGGAGACGATGTACGACGCCCAGGGCCGCGGCCTCGCGGCCGTGCAGATCGGCGTGCTCCAGCGCGTCGTGGTGGTGGACACGGACTGGAAGGAGGGGGCCCGCAACCCGCTGCTCTTCGTCAATCCCGAGATCGTCTGGTCGTCCGGCACTCTGGCGTCCCGCGAGGAACGCTGCCTGTCGATCCCCGGCATCCCGAAGGACGTTCTGCGGCCCGACCGTGTCCGGGTCCGGTTCCTCGACCGGGACGGCACACCGCAGGAGATGAGCGCCGACGGCATGCTGGCGATGGTCATCCAGCACGAGGTCGACCATCTCGACGGAGTGCTGATCCTTGACCGCGCGAGGCAGCCGTTGACCGGCGCCTCTGCTCCGTCCCTGTGAATATGCACCCGATCGGACCCATGCTGTCATTTCTGTCCCTGCGTGCCCGCATCGAGGCCGGCGCGCTGTCGCCCGAGGGCGCCGTCGCGGTGGTGCAGGACGCGATCCAGGCGCGCGAGCCCGAGATCCGCGCGCTCGCCAGCCTGGATCAGGACCCCGTGATACCGGTCTCCGGCCCGCTCGCCGGCATTGCGGTCGGGATCAAGGACATCATCGACACGGCGCACCTGCCGACCGGCATGGGATCGCCCATCTACGACGGCTGGCGACCGCGGGCCGATGCCCCCGTGGTGGCGCGCCTGAAGCTGCTCGGGGCGGTGCCGCTGGCCAAGACCACCACGACGGCCTTCGCGTTCCTCGACCCGACGACGACCCGCAACCCTCGCGCGGCGGGCCATACGCCGGGCGGGTCCTCGGCCGGATCGGCCGCCGCGGTTGCGGCCGGCATGCTGCCGCTGGCATTGGGCACCCAGACAGGCGGTTCGGTGATCAGGCCAGCCGCCTATTGCGGCGTCGTCGGGGTGAAGCCCTCCTTCGGCCTGTTGCCGACCGCCGGCGTGAAATGCTTCTCGTGGACACTCGACACGCTCGGCCTCTTCGCGGCCGGAGTCAGCGATGCGGCCTATGCTCTGGCCCTGATGACGGGCCGCCCGGACCTCGACCTCCACGGCGATGCGCCCGGCGCATTCCGGATCGGCGTCCTGCTCCAGGATTTCTGCGACGCGCCTGCTCCGGAAGCGGTCGCGGCCCTCCGGCGGGCGGCTTCGGCCGCCGAAGCCGCTGGCGCGGTCGTGGGCGATATCAGGCTTCCTTCCGTCTTCGCCGATGGCTTCGCGGGGCACGGCGCGATCCAGGACTTCGAATGTGCACAGGCGCTCCGTTGGGAATACGAGACGCATCGCGACGCGATCGCACCGATGTTGCGCGCCCACCTCGACGCCGCGCAGACGGTGAGCCCGGACCGCTACGATGCCGCGCTGCGCGTCGCGCATCGGGCACGCCGTGCATTGGACGACCTCTTCAGCAGCTTGGACGCGATCCTGACGCTCTCGGCTCCCGGCCCGGCCCCGGCCGGCATGGCGTCCACCGGTGACTCCCGTTTCAACCGTTTGTGGACCCTGATGGGCGTCCCTTGCGTGACGGTGCCGATGCCCGACGACGGGCTGCCGCTCGGCGTGCAGGTCATCGCGAATGGAGGCGCGGACAGGTCGGCCTTGACGATTGCACGCTTCATCGAACGCGCACTGGCCTGAGGCGCTTTGCGCCTCTATATCGATGACCGGCCTTGCCGGCACCCGCACTCCGTCACGGAGGCAATGGTGCGAGCCCAACACGGGTGATCCTGTGCAAGAGGAGAGCCTGGCCATCCGGAACGAGGATCCTGCTGCCGCGAGGCAGGCTGGATTGGCCTCGCGCTTTCGCGGCTTTCACCTGCAGACCAGCCCCGGCCGAAAAGCCTGCTGGACGTCGGGCGGAGCGGCCTCTATCTCTCGCGCTTCGGCCGACAGGGCCGCGTCGAAGGGATGTGAATCGAACATGCGGGCCGAACCCATGGCGCTCGTCGAGCAGATCAAGCAGTCCGTGGGACTGCTGAGGAGGCATCTTTGACGTCGATGCCGCGACACGGCGACTAGCCGAACTCAACGCCAGATCGGAGGACCCCGCACTCTGGAACGACGCCCAGGCGGCCCAGAAGCTCATGCGGGAGCGGACCGAACTCGAGGATCGGCTCGGTGCCGTGTCGCGCCTCGAGCGCGACCTCGACGATGCCATGACGCTGGTCGACCTCGCCGAGGCCGAGGACGACGCCGATGTCGAGCGCGAAGCCGTGGACCAGCTGAAAGCCCTCAAGGTCGAGGCCGAGCGGCGGCAGGTCGAGGCCTTGCTGTCGGGCGAGGCGGACGGCAACGATGCCTATATCGAGGTGCATTCGGGGGCTGGGGGGACCGAGTCCCAGGATTGGGCCCGGATGCTGTTCCGCATGTATGCGCGCTGGGCCGAGCGCCGCAACTTCAAGGTCGAAGTCATCGAGGAGAGTGCTGGCGAAGAGGCCGGCATCAAGTCGGCCACGATCCTGGTCAAGGGCCATAACGCCTATGGCTGGGCCAAGACGGAATCCGGCGTGCATCGTCTGGTCCGCATCTCTCCGTTCGACAGCAATGCCCGGCGTCACACGAGCTTCGCCTCGGCCTGGGTCTACCCGGTGGTGGACGACAGGATCGATATCGTGGTCAACGAATCAGATTGCCGCATCGACACCTATCGCTCTTCGGGCGCCGGCGGCCAGCACGTCAACACGACGGATTCGGCGGTACGCATCACCCACGTCCCGTCCGGCATCGTCGTGGCGTGCCAGGGGGAGCGCTCCCAGCACAAGAATCGGGCTACGGCTTGGAACATGCTGCGGGCACGGCTCTACGAGCTGGAACTCGAAAAGCGGGAGGCCAAGGCCAATGCCGATGCCGCCTCGAAGACCGACGTCGGTTGGGGCCATCAGATCCGATCCTACGTGCTCCAGCCCTACCAGCTCGTGAAGGACCTCCGCACCGGGAAGACATCCGGCACCCCCGACGAAGTGCTGGATGGCGATCTCGACGCCTTCATGGAGGCCTCGCTGGCCCAGCGCCTCTCCGGTCGGACCGTCGAAGTCGAGGATGTGGACTGATACAGGCGTGTCGGCTGGCTCGCTGCGGTGCCGTTCAGTGCACCGCTGCCGTCAGTTCGTGGCCTGCCGGATCGGTCGATAGCGGGGGATGCGTCGCCCAGGGCGATGGCAGGCGACCGCGCGCCTCGCCGCGCTGGAACAATGTCGTCATGTAACCGGTATTGAACTGGTTTGTCGCGTCACCGGCCGGTTCAGGCACGTCGGCATCGACGAAGGCGATGTGGTAGCCGATCCCGTGGGACGCCGCGTAGGTGTAGCTGCTGAGGACGTTGTTGCGACCTTCGCGTTTGAGGACCGTGGACAGCCCGCGGGAGGCCAGCGCCACCGTGGAATCCTCGACCACCTTGAACGATGGATCGATCCTGTTGTTGACCAGGATATAGAGGTCCTTGATCTGCGGACCCTTGGCGTCCCCCCTGCCGTAGATGACCTCGTCGGGTGCCACGTAAACCTGACGGATGGCGGCTCCGTCGACGTGCATCTCCTGGAACCTGTGCCCGCCGCTCTCGACCTCGATGAGGCGTGGCGGGAACAGGGCCGGGATGGAGGCCGAAGCGGCCAGCACCTGGCGGAACAGCGCGAGGGAACTCGGCAGGTGCGAAGCCGCGATGGCTCCCATGTTCCAGACGACGGAACGTTGCTGATCGAGGTTGGTGGTGACGACCAGCAGTCGCCGCCCTTTTCGGTGCTCGACCGCCACGGCGTCGAGCACGCCCTGGTCGATGTAATGGGCGATGAAGCGGCCGAGCTTGTCGCTGTCGACCAGCGCATTGCCGATCAGGCCGTTGAGCACGCTGACATCCTGGACCAGTGCCGACGCGAAGCCGTTGGTATAGAGATCCTGCAGCGTGAGGTCGTATTGCGGGCCCAGGAACGCGAAGGGCGCCATGAGCGCGCCGGTGCTGACGCCCGCGACGATCGTGAACTGCGGCCGCTGATGGGATTCCGAAAGCCCTTTCAGGAACCCGGCCCCGAAGGCACCGTCGGCTCCGCCGCTCGACAGGGCCAGGAAGGTGACAGGCTCATGACGCGCCTGAGCCTGCGAGAAGACCTCCTGGCGGAAACGGTCGAACACGAAGGCCGGCGCATCCGCGTAGAAGCGCACGCCGCTCATGTCGGGGATGTCGGCCGTCTCGGCTTCGGCGAGCGAGTAGGGCGTGCGGGGTATGGTGGAGGCACAACCCCCGAGCGTTACGCTCAAGGCGGACATTCCTGCAAACAACAGGCGGCAAGTCTTGGACATGGACGGGACACTCTGACGGCCTTCCGGCACTCGGCACCCACGCGGCCCCGGCCGGGATCGTGTGAGGCGCTCCGCCCTCGACACTGACTTACCCCGTGGAATGTCCATAAAGTGCGCATGTTCCCACGCGCCGTTTGGAAAGCCGTGCAGTGTGACTTCCGTGTACCGGTGGGGTGCGAGGTTCCGTACCGGGCTCGTGGCCTCGTTCGCATACGGCATCGCTCCGGCGCGTGCGCGGGGCCTCGAAGCGGGCCGCCGTTTCGGTGCTGGCGCGGCGAGCCTTTCAACGTGCGGCGAGTAGGCCCGCCGTGTCGGCACGATCTGCAGTCTCGATGAACCGCATGGGGTCGATCGGCTCACCGTCGACCCGCACCTCGTAATGGAGGTGGGGCCCGGTCGCGCGGCCGGTCGCGCCGACGTAGCCCAGCACGGTGCCGCGCGTCACGTTCTGGCCTTCTGCAATAGCGATTTGCCCCATATGGGCGTAGCGCGTTGCGACTCCGGCGCCATGGTCCACCTCCACCATATTGCCATAGCCACCCGCCGTACCGGCCAGCGCGACCCGACCCGCGGCGGTCGCCCGGATCGCGACGCCGTAGCCTTCACGGAAATCGACGCCGGTATGCAGCGCGGGGCGGCCCAGGAACGGGTCCAGCCGCGCCCCGAACGGTGAGGTTATGTCCGGACGGCCCGGCAGCGGTGTCGCGATCGGCAGCCGTGCCAGGGCGTTGTCGAACTGTGCGGCCGACGCGGTGGCACCGCGAAGATCGGCCAAGGCCCGGCCGAACTGTCCATCGGCCCCGCTCGGCAACGGCACGAAAGGACCACCCATGGCGGGCTCCGTCGCCGGTCCGACCTTGGCG
>CAXUCF010000015.1:0-1325 GCA_964249275.1 uncultured Lichenihabitans sp. | reverse complement strand
GGACAATCCAGCGGTTTCGATGAGGTTCCGAATGCGGGCAACCCTGTCGCGGACGGCCGCGACGGCCTGGGACAAGGTCCCGACCTGATCCTTTTCGATCCGGTCGAGAGAACGACCCGCCGTGGCCAGCCGGTCTTCGAGCGCGAAGGCCGGGTCGTCCATCAGGGCCGCATGGTCTTCGGCGTGCGCCGCGGTGGCAGCTTTAGGTCCGCCGCTCGCCGGTTCCGTCAGGGGGCGAGGCTTGTCGGGCGCATAGCCGAGCGCCGCCGCCGGCAGGACAGGGCTGCCGCCCGTGATCTCGGGCGGCAGGGGCAGACCGCGTGCCAGCCGGGTGGCGGGCTGCGCGGCGGTCTGGGCCGCGAGGTCGGTGACCAGAGCGGCCCGTGTTTCGAGTGTGGCTTCCCGCGCGAAGAGGTCATGAACGCGAGCGTCGACGCTCCGCTGTTCGGCACGGCTCCGGGCCGACTGGCGTTCGAGGTCGAGACGCAGCGCCTCGATGCGGTCCTCGTAGGCATATTGCATCTCGCTCTGATGGACCATCAGGCCCGCCATGAGGTCGTCATGGAATGCGAGATAGAGGGTGCTGCCGAGCCCGGCGATCAAGACCAGGGGCAGGACCGCCGCCAGGGCATGCACCATGACGGATCGCGCCGCATAGGTGCGCATGGTCGCGCCGCGCGACACCGTGAGAAAGTAGTGCGAGCGGGGTAAAGCTTCCGGAAGCCTCTGGCCTGGCATGGTTCGACACCTTGGGACGCCGCGGCATGACGGTCGTGACCGGGTCGAGATAATGCGGTCAGGGTTAACGGTTCACCAACGTCGCGGTGTCTCTTCGGCCCCGCTCCGTCTCCGGCCCATGAAGCTCCCGGCCCCGGGCCAGCCCCTCGCGGGCAAGTCACACGGCGATCTCCGGGCGCCGGTCGATCAGGAGGTCGGGACCGACCGGCTCGCCCCGCGCACCGCTGCCAGCACGGCGTCGGCATGGCCTTTCACGTTCACCTTCGGCCAGATTTCGGCAACGCGGCCGTCCGCCCCGATCAGGAAGGTGGTTCGTTCGACGCCCATGTACTTGCGCCCGTACATGCTTTTTTCCTGCCAGACTCCATAAGCCTGACACATGTTCTTGGTCTCGTCGGACGCCAGGGCAAGATCGAGCCCGTGCTTGGCCTTGAAGACGTCGTGGCTGCGGGTGGAATCGGGAGAAACGCCGACGATTTCGGCTCCAGCGTCGCGAAAGGCCGAGGTGAGAGCGTTGAAATCGATCGCCTGCCGCGTACAACCGCTTGTATCGTCCTTAGGGTAGAAATAGATCACAAGCATCCGAC
>CAXUCF010000014.1:13496-33857 GCA_964249275.1 uncultured Lichenihabitans sp. | reverse complement strand
TCGATGGACCGGACGATGTCGAGGAACCGCCGTGCCAGCACGTGCACCGGGAGGTTTCCGACCAGGTTGCGGGCCGCGGCCGGCCCGATGGGGAAGGCCAGCACCGAGGCCGTGAGGGTACCCAGGAGCGCGATCGCCAAGGTCTCGGCCAGGGCTTGGAGGAACAGCCAGGCGTGGCCTAGCGGGTCGGGCGGCACCATGAGGAGGGTGAAACGTCCCAGCGCCGCGAGGCCGCCCACCACCCGCACGGGCGAGATGCCGAGCCACCAGAGCCCGAAGACGAAGAGCCCGAGCATCGCGGCTGTCACGATCGGGCCGCCGAGACGGCTTCGCAGGGGCGGGTGCATCAGCGCCGGGTAGCGTGCGGCAAGCGCCGCCACCTCGCCCACCGTCAACTCGAGCCGCTTCACCGCGCGTCCCCTGGGAACAGCCGGCCGCGCAGGCGCTCGGTCAGATTGTCGATGACGAACACCGTCAGGATGATGAGCACCAGGATGGCGCTGATGTCGCTGTAATAGAAGCGTCGGATGGCGATCAGCAGTTCGTCGCCGATGCCGCCGGCGCCCACGAAGCCCATCACGGTGGCCTCGCGCACGTTGATCTCGAAGCGCAGGAGCGCGTAGGAGGCGAAGCTCGACAGGACCTGCGGCAGCACGCCGAAGCGGATTGCCTCGACGAGGTTGCCGCCGCTGGCCCGCACGCCCTCGGCGGGATTGGCGTCGGCGTTCTCGACCACCTCGGCGAAGAGCTTGCCGAGCGCGCCAGCCGTGTGGATGCCGAGCGCCAGCACGCCGGGCAGCGGCCCGAGCCCGAACGCCACCACGAAGACCAGCGCGAAGACGACCGTCGGGACGGTGCGGCAGAACTCCAGGAAGCGCCGCGCCGCGAAGCGTGTCCACACACTGCGGCAGGTGGTGCGGCTCGCCAGGAAGCACAGCACGAAAGCGGTGGTCGCCCCCATGAGGGTGCCGACATAGCCCATCAGCAAGGTCTCGCCGAGCAGGCGCGACCAGCGCCTGAGCCCCCAGAACCACTCGACGGGGTCGGTCCACACCCTCGCCCCGCTGTCGAGCGTGGCGATGCGGTCGAGGTAGCTCGTGAGGCCGCCGATCTTGCGCCAGACCGTGACGGGATCGATCTCGGCCACGTGGGACGAGATCGCGACCGCCACGAGCAGGATCGCCAGGCTGGCCAGCAGCCGGTTGCGGCGGCCGGCCCCAACCCGGGCATAAGCGGCACCGAGCGCCTTCAGACGGTCGTCCGGCAGGACCACCACTGCGGACGGTGCCGCGGGTGGGGCGAGGGCCTCGCGTTCGGCCATTCCGGACCGCCGCGCGGAGGCAACGTCAGGCGGTCAGGATTTCTTCTTCTTGAGGTTGTCGACGAACTTGATGAGCTTGATCGTGTCGTCGTAGTCGGCGTTGGCGATCGGCGCCCAGGGCTTGTTCTTGCCGTCGCTGAGCTTGGCGAAGGCCTCCGGCGCCTTGGTGGGCGCGTCGAAGAAGGCTTGCCGAATGGCGGCCTTCATGTCGTCCGGCAGCGCGTCGAGGTAGGCGGTCGGCGAGTTGATGATCAGGTCCGACTTCAGGACGATGCGGAAGTCGTCCTCCCTCATGGGGGTGCCGTCGCTGTTCTTCAGCATGCCCTTGTTCAACATGCGGGTCAGATTGGAATCGCCGGGCGCATTCCACCAGTTCGCCGCCGCCTGGACCTGTCCGCCCGCCAGCGCGATCACGGCGTTCTCATGGCTACCGGTCACCAGCACGTTGGAGAAGAACGCGTCGGGGTCGATGCCCATCTTGTTCAGCGTGAACAGAGGCATGTTGTAGCCGGAGGTGGAATTGGGGTCGACCAGGCCGAGCGGCTTGCCCTTGAGGTCCTCAACCTTTTGATATGGCGAGTCCTTCTTCACGTAGAAGACCGAGTAATAGCCCTTGGAGCCGTCGGAATTGACGTCTATCGCGAAAGCGTCGGTCTTGACGCCCGTGACGAGCGCCCGGGAAAAGGAGGCCGGGCCGTAATAACCGACGTGGATGTTGCCGGCGCGCTGCCCTTCGATGATAGCGGCGTAATCGTTGGCAACTCTGAGCGTCACTTTGGTGCCGAGTTCCTTGGTGAGGTAGGCGACGAAGGGTGCGTAACGGTCCGTGACGCCGGAGGCGTTCTCCTCGGGGATCATCGCGAAGGTGATCTCGGGATATTGCGCCTTCCAATCCCCAGCCGCGAAGGCAATGGAGGTCAAGCGGGTCGAGGCGGCGGCCGCGAGGGCGGTGCCGAGGACGTGGCGGCGGGTCAGCATGGAAGACTCCTGAAGGTGGTTATCGTGGAAGCGACCGGTGCGCGGGGTCGTTATCAGGCCAGCGCCGGAGCGCCGACGATCTCGGGAGGTGAGCGTCGTTCGCCCACGACTTCGTCGGCCTCGATGCCGTAGAGGTCCCGCGCTGCGCCGGGCGTGAAAGCCGAGGCCGGGCCGTCGAAGGCGAGGCGCCCGCTCGCCATGCCGACGAGGCGATCACAGTAGATGCGGGCGAGATCGAGCGAGTGGAGGTTGCACAGCACCGTGATGCCGTAACGACGGTTGATCCGCTGCAGCGCGTCCATCACGATCTTGGTGTTGCGCGGATCGAGCGAGGCGATGGGCTCGTCGGCCAGGATCAGGTTCGGCTGCTGGACGAGGGCGCGGGCGATGGCCACGCGCTGCTGCTGGCCGCCCGACAGGCTGTCGGCGCGCTGCGACGCCAGCGCCCCGATGCCGAACTGTTCGAGCGCCGACAGTGCAACGGCGACGTCGGCGGGCCGCCACAGGCGCAGGAGGGAGCGCGCCGTCGGCATATGGCCGAGCCGGCCGATCAGCACGTTGTTGAGGACGTCGATCTGTCCGATCAGGTTGAACTGCTGGAAAATCATGGCGCAGCGGGCGCGCCAGTCGCGCAGCGCCTTGCCGCGAAGCCCCATGACGTCGGCGCCATCGAACGTGATAGTTCCGTCGGTCGGTTCGACCAGGCGGTTGATCATGCGGAGCAGCGTCGACTTGCCGGCCCCCGATCGACCCACCACGCCGACGAAGCTGCCCGTGGGGACGCTCAGTGACAGGTCGTCGACGGCGAGCTTCGCACCGAAACGTCGGCTCACGCCTCTCATGATCAGCATCGGTCAATCCAGCCAAGCCCGATGCATGCGTTAATCTGTATACGCGAAGCTTTCGTGACGCCCGACGCCCCTCATGGTCTGCGCGGTGGTTCGCTGCGCGGGGAAGCAGGTGACGTCACGTCCGATGCGGCCGCTACTTGGAGGCCGCTACATCGGATCGCCGCTCACGGCCGTGCGACTTCACCGCGTGGAAGCTAATGCGTTTGTTCAAAGGCGCGATCGTCTGCGGGCAGATGAGTTTCGGTGCGCCGCAGCCGGCGCCATTCGATCCACAGAAGTGGCCAAGCCGAAGCTTGACCACTTCGCCGTAACGTCGCGCGGCGTGAAAGCCGCAGGTGACGACGGTAGATTTGGTCACACAATCCTTTGCCACTCGACGCGCGACTGCTCCGACGCCGCATCCTGCTGGGGGTGGTCGTCAGCGGAAGGTGAAGTCAAGCACGACATCGCCGCCCAAGCCGCCGATTGCTCCGTCCTGCGCACCACCGGCCGCGGCTGCCCCTGCAAGGCCGTCGCTGAACTCGACGACGCGTCCTCCGGCCTCGTTGGACGCGCCGATAAGGCCCGGAGCGCCGCGGAGCAGGGACGCCGACAGCAGGGCGCCGGCAACAGCCTCGAACCGATCCCGCGGCAGGGCCGTCGCTGCGGGCAGGGCACCGACCCGCATGTTGATGCCCAAAACGTCGAGGTGCAGGAGGCCGAAGCCCGAACAGCCGGGGTCGGGGCTGCGGGGCTCCGTCACACAGCCCGTGAGGCCGAGCAGCGTGGCGCCGAGCGCCCCCGCGCGCACGGTTTCGACCTCCGGGAGGCCCGCGCCGTCGACCGTCATGATGTCATGAAGCGGCAGCAGCACGGCGCTGCCCTCCGTGTCAGCAACGGCTTGTATCCCCTCGCTCCGTAAACGCTCTGCGAGCACGCTTAGGAAGGACGCGATCTCGGCCCGACGAAGCGCCGCGTCACGCTTCGCCGCTCCGCCCTGGCTTTGTACCTGCTGAAAATAGATCTGGGCCGCCACGAGGATCAACAGCACGAACAGGATGCCGATCACCATATCGAAGAACGGCCGGAAATCTGTCGCCTCTTCGGAATCGTAAAGGTCCACGTCAGGCATCCCGGGCGATCGGCGGTCGCACTGAGGCGTCGCGCTCGGCCAGGCGTTTCACGTCTCGGGCGAGGTCGGCGACGCCGGTCAGCAACGCGTCGAACCGGCGCAGCAGGTCGGCCGGCGCCAGCGTCTCGCCTCCGTAGCCGACGCCGACCTTCTCGCGCCACGCCGTGAGGTAGATCTCGATCCGCTCGATGGTGTTGCGGCGCTCGCGGCGCACCAACGCCGAGCCGTAGCGGCCGTAGAGGCTGATCAAGAAAGCGCTGATCAGCGCCGATACGCTCGTCAAGAACTTGAAGGAGGCGGCATTGAGCAGTTGAATGATCGCGGCCTTCGCCTGATCCATGTCGCCGGTACGGAACCCCTTGGCGGCAAAATAAAGCGCCACCACGAGGCCGACGAACGTAAGGATCAACCCCACGGAGGTGAAATAGCCCGGCAACGCGCGCATGGTGGTGCCGGGCTCCGTGGCATCTCCCGGCTCGGAAGCCACAAAACTTGAGAAAGGCCGGCTCGGAACTCCGCGTCCGCGCAGAGATTCGGCCTGGAAGGCCGACCAGGCAGCGACGAACAGGCCGTGCCGATGCAGCAGGGAGCCGAGCGCATGCCGAGCGTCCGTCCACGCCTCGGACTTGACGGCCCCCATGAGCGGAGGCTGCAGGTCGCCGACCGCGGCCCGAACTGTGCGGAGTTCGGCAAGATGGGGCCGGAGCGCGGCAAACTGATAGAGTACGCAGGCCGTTATACCGGCCGCTAGGATCAGCAGCGCTGCACAATAAACGAAGGCCGGCACGTTGATCAATTCGACCAGCGGGAGGACGATGGGTCGCACAACAGTGGTAGCCGCGGCACCGATTGCTCCCTGCAAGTCTCCCGACCTCGAGACGACGTATACGAGCAGTGCGAAGCTCACCGCGCCGATCCAGAGAACTGTCTTCATCTATCTGTGCTCCAACAACGCGAACCAGCCTTGACGAATGTGCGCGTTAGCAGAACCGGTAACCTGCGCTCACGACGGCCGAGATTATGCAATCCCGAACCCCCATCCCAGATGGGCGTGGATGGGCAGAGCCATGACTTTTTCCGCTGCCCTGTCCGAAACCGGTAAGCCGTTCCCCGCGAGAAGCTGTGAACTTAGGTCGCCTGTCGGCGAAGAAACTCCGGAAAGGTGATCATTGTCGAGTCGCCGCCGACGGCCCATTCTGCAATGATCGCCGCCACTTCGGGCGGGGCAGCGCGAGGTGAGCTGAGCCCACGTGGACGTACAGTCCGACGTGACGGCCAGCGTGTCGACAACACATAGCAGCCGAGCGGCTTCGAAGGGAAGAAGCCAGGTCGATTCCTTCCCCGTTCACCCATCGACCCCTCCAGCCTGCCGTATAGCACCGCCCTTCGGGCGGGCAGATAAGGGATCGCCGAGATCCAGCCGGGTGAAGATGAGCCAAGCGTCTCCTGTGTCTGCACCAACCAAGCCTTCTTTGGCGCAACATCATAGTCATCGTTGAATGATCTAGGCCGTTGACGGTTGCGTCTCGCATCAAGAGCCGAGAGGTCAAATGGATCCGATGAGAATGGCCACCCCTGTCACGAGCGTCGTCCGAGATGCGGCCATCTAATCTGATCCGGGGTCCCGTTTCGACCTTCGCCTCAATGCTGACGCATGCTTGACCCCATCAGATCAGTCCTCGGCTTTGCTGCGCCGCGGTCAACCATCTCGGCCCAAAAGAGCGGTTAGCCATACGGAAGCCGTGGCGGAATTGCAAGTTGCGAGGCAGGGGCGGTACGGGCGCAGGCTTGGGGAGGATCAACGCTTGCGTCGGAGGGACACTTTACCGCCTCAGCGTGATCCCGCGCTCGACGCGGCGCGGGTTGGCGCCATGAAACCCACGGTCAACGCACGGCCGCAGTGGCCCGCGACATGTGCCATCACATCTCGCGCTTGAACAGTCATCCGGCGGACCGGCCAGGTCTTGACACGCTGCCCCATAAACTGGTGTACCCGCGGTCGCCAAGCGCTGCCAGCTTTCGGCCAGGACGGAACCCCTTGGGATCAAGCGGAAAATCACCGGAGCCGATACCGTCCACGGCGAGCGTCGCCGCCATGATGGAGCGGATCGAGAAACGCCGCTTCGGTGTTGCGGTGCTGGGGCTTGGCTATGTCGGTATCCCTTTGGCGCTCACGGCTTGCAGGGCCGGGTTTCCCGTGTTCGGCTTCGACATCGACCAGACCCGCGTCGACCAGTTGAACCGAGGCGAAAGCTCCATCAAACACATTCCGACGCAGGCTATTCAGGATGCCGTAAGGACTGGCCAGTTCGTCATCACGACGGACTTCTCGCGCCTCGATGAGCCCGACGCCATCATTATCGCGGTTCCGACGCCCCTGACGCGCAACCGGGAGCCGGACCTCAGCTACGTCGAAAAGACCGCACACGCTATCGCGGCCCGGCTCAGGGCCGGCCAGCTCATCGTGCTTGAGTCGACGACCTGGCCGGGAACGACGGAGGAAGTCGTCAAGCCGATCCTCGAACGAACGGGCCTGAAAAGCGGCCGCGAGTTCTTTCTCGCCTTCTCGCCGGAGCGGGAGGACCCGGGCAACGTCGATTTTAATACCTCGACGATCCCGAAGATCGTGGGTGGCGACGGGCCGGAGGCGCTGCGCCTCGCTGAAGTGCTTTACGGCGCTCTGGTCGTCAGCACCGTGCCGGTGTCGTCGACCAGGACCGCGGAGGCCGTCAAGCTGACCGAGAACATCTTCAGGTCCGTCAACATCGCCTTGGCCAACGAGCTCAAAATCATCTACCAGAAGATGGGGATCGACGTCTGGGAGGTGGTCGACGCCGCCAAGACCAAGCCGTTCGGCTACATGCCCTTCTACCCCGGCCCAGGCTTGGGAGGACACTGCATCCCGATCGATCCCTTCTATCTGACGTGGAAGGCGCGCGAGTTCGATGTGACGACAAAGTTCATCGAGCTTGCGGGCCAGATCAATACGGCGATGCCCTACTACGTCGTCGACCGCTTGGCTGAGGCCCTTGACAGGTCCGCCGGCCGGGGCCTACGCGGCTCAAGGGTCCTGGTCGTCGGCCTGGCCTACAAGAAGAACATCGACGACCTGCGCGAGAGTCCCTCGCTCGTGCTGATCGAACTGCTCGAGGGTCGGCTGGCGGAGGTCGATTATTTCGATCCGTTCATCGCCGAGATCCCCTCGACCCGCGAGCATAAGACGCTCGCCGGGCGTCGCTCCGTTCACCTGTCGGCGGACGCTCTTGCGGGCTACGACGCCGTGTTGATCGCGACTGACCACGACGCCGTCGACTACCCGGCCATCGTGCGGTCGGCGAAGCTTGTGGTGGATACGCGCAATGCGTGTTGGCGGGCGGGCGTGGTCGCCGAGCACATCGTGAAAGCGTGAGCCGCACTGGAGCTTTGCACTCGACGAGGTACGCATGACGAATTTCGCCCTGATTGGCGCGGCTGGTTACATCGCTCCCAGGCATCTGAAGGCCATCAAGGAAGTCGGCGGTGACCTTCTCGTCGCCTTCGATCCAAACGATTCGGTCGGGGTCATCGACAGCAGCTTTCCCGACGCCCACTTCTTCACCGAATTCGAGCGCTTCGATCGCCACGTCGACAAGCTTCGCCGGCGCGGCACCAAGCTCGATTACGTCAGTATCTGCTCGCCGAACTACCTCCACGACGCGCATGTGCGGTTCGCACTTCGGTCCGGCTCGCACGCCATCTGCGAGAAACCCCTGGTCCTCAATCCTTGGAACATCGACGGCTTGCTGGAACTGGAACGGGAGACCGGGCGCAAGGTATCGACCATCCTGCAGTTGCGGCTCCACCCGGCAATCCGGGCGCTGCGTGACGAGGTCCGAACGTCCGGGCGGCGTCACGGCGTCGACCTGACCTACATCACCTCACGCGGCCGCTGGTACCACGCTTCCTGGAAGGGCGACGAGGCCAAGTCGGGCGGAGTAACGACCAACATCGGTGTGCACTTCTTCGATATGCTGCATTTCGTATTCGGTGAGCTGCAGTCGCAAACCTGCACGCTCCGGACCCCGCAACGAGCTTCGGGGACGCTGACCTACGAGAGGGCGGACGTCCGCTGGTTCCTGTCGGTCGACAGGGGCGACCTGCCGCCCGAGGTCAGGGACCGCAAGACGACCTTCAGGGCCGTCACGGTGGACGGCGAGAACATCGAGTTCTCCGATGGCTTCACCGATCTTCATACCCGAAGCTACGAGGAAATCCTTGCCGGGAGGAGCTTCGGGCTTGCCGACGTCCGGCCATGTATCAGCGTCGTATCGGAGTTTCGTTCCCTCCCCGTGGTGTCGGGCGGGGCGCGTCACCCGTTCGTCCGGGACGGATCGGGTCCGGTCACGTGACGGATGCAGCGTCCGACGGCATGCGAGATGATCGCCGTTTCCCTAACGTCCGGATCCACGAATCCGCCTATGTCGACCCAGGCGCGAAGGTCGGCTCCGGCACGAAAATCTGGCATTTCGTCCACGTCCTCGGGCAGGTCGAGATCGGTGAGGACTGTGTGCTTGGGCAAAACGTCATGGTCGGCCCGAGGGTCAAGGTTGGGCGCGGCTGCAAGATCCAGAACAACGTCGCGCTTTACGAGGGGGTCGAACTCGACGACGACGTGTTCTGCGGGCCGTCCTGCGTCTTCACCAACGTCAACAACCCCCGCGCCTTCATAAACCGCAAGGCGGAGTTCAGGCCCACGCGGGTCGGCCGCGGCGCGAGCATCGGGGCCAACGCCACGGTCGTGTGCGGGCATGGCGTCGGCGCCTATGCGTTCATCGGCGCCGGCGCCGTGGTGGCTCGCGACGTTCCGGCCTTCGCAATGGTGGTCGGCGTCCCGGCCCGGCAGATTGGCTGGGTGAGCCGCGCCGGCGAGCGCCTCGGCGCCGACCTCGTCTGCCCGTTGGAGGGCCGCCGATACGTGGTGCGACCCGGTCGAGGGCTCGAGGAAATCGGCGGATGAGCATGGACGCGATCGAGTTCATCGACCTCAAGGCGCAGCGTCGTCGTCTCGGCGAACGCCTCGACGCGGCCGTCCGCGGCGCCATCGACGAGGCGCGCTTCATCCTCGGCCCGCAAGTCGCGACGCTGGAGCGGGAACTGGCCTCCTTCTGCGGCGCCCGGCACGCCATCGCCTGCGCCAACGGCACCGATGCCATCGCGCTCTGTCTCATGACGCTCGGCCTCAAGCCGGGCGACGCCGTGCTCGTGCCGTCCTTCACTTTCGCGTCCACGGCCGAGGTGGTGGCATGGCTCGGCGCCAGCCCGGTGTTCGTGGACGTGGAAGATGCGACCTACGCGATCGACCCGGATGGGTTGTCGGGCGGCCTCGCTGCCGCTCGGGGCGCGGGGTTGCGTCCACGCGCCCTGATCGCGGTGGACCTGTTCGGGCAGCCCGCCGACTATGCGCCGATCGAGACCTTCTGCGAGACGAACGGGCTCGCGCTGATCTGCGATGCCGCCCAGAGCCTCGGTGCCGCCTATCGGGGACGCCGGGTCGGTTCGCTCGGCACCTTCACGACAACGAGCTTCTTCCCGTCGAAGCCTCTTGGCTGCTACGGCGATGGAGGAGCGATCTTCACGGACGACGATGGGTATGCGAGCCACCTTCGGTCGTTGCATGTCCACGGCCGCGGCGCCGACAAGTACGACAACGTCCGCATCGGGATGAACTCGCGGCTCGATACGCTGCAGGCCGCGATCCTTCTCGAGAAGCTCGCGATCTTCTCGGATGAGATCGAGAGCCGGCAAAGCGTCGCGGACCGATACGTCGCCGGCCTGGCGGACCTGGTCTCGGTCCCGGTCGTTCGCGACAACAGCCGCTCGGTGTGGGCGCAGTTCACGATACGAGTGCCGGCAGAGCGACGCGCCGCCTTCAGGGCGGATCTCGAAACCCGCGGGATCCCGACCGCGATCTACTATCCCGTGCCCCTGCACCGCCAAACCGCGTATGGTCACTACCCCGCGGCCGGGAACGGTCTGCCGGTGTCGGATCGCATCGCGGGCGAGGTGGTCGCCCTTCCGATGCACCCCTACCTCGATGCGGGCACGCTGGACTACATCATCGCGGCCGTCCGCGAGAGCCTGGCGACCTGACACCCTCTGAGATTGGTCGCTGCGGCGAACGTCGCGCGACAGGCGCTGAGCCGGTTCTCCGTGCCGAGGATGAAGCGCCCAAGTGGCGCCGGGCCGTCGTGCCCGACACCGTTCAGCCTGGCGCGTTGACCTTGCTCAGGGGGCCGATTAAGCATCGCCGCATCCGCCAGCGTGGCGGTGCGGTCGCTTGCGCGATGAGGCGCCTGTGCGGCCTCGCATTCTCCCGTTGAGAACGCGGTCGCGAGTGTCGAAAATCGCGGCGCACCGGAAGCTGGAGAGGACGCGGTCGTGAGACTGGAAGGCAAACGCATCGTCGTCATCGGCGGCGCAGGGTTGATCGGTTCCCATGCTGTGGACCAACTCCTCGCCGAGGACGTCGGCGAGGTCACGATCTACGACAGCTTCGTGCGCGGCACCCACGAGAACCTGGCGGAGGCGCTGCGCGACCCGCG
Organism: uncultured Lichenihabitans sp.; assembly: GCA_964249275.1. Lineage (GTDB taxonomy): Bacteria > Pseudomonadota > Alphaproteobacteria > Rhizobiales > Beijerinckiaceae > Lichenihabitans. The sequence goes on along the minus strand of CAXUCF010000014.1, from coordinate 23,015 downwards.
CGTCAGGATCTTCGAAGCCGGCGGCGACATCACCCAGACCGACATCCTCGACGCGGCACTGAAGGGCGCCGATGGCGTCCTGCATTTCGCCGCTCTGTGGCTGCTGCAGTGCCACGATTTCCCGCGTTCGGCCTTCGACGTCAACGTGCGCGGGACGTTCAACGTCCTGGAGTCCTGCGTCAAGAACGGTGTCGGGCGGCTCGTCTATTCCTCATCGGCTTCGGTCTATGGAGATGCCGTCGAGGAGCCGATGACCGAGGATCATCCGTTCAACAACAAGAATTTCTACGGCGCGACCAAGATCGCCGGGGAGGCGATGGCGCGCGCGTTCCATCACCGCTACGGGCTCGACGTCGTAGGCCTGCGGTACATGAACGTGTACGGCCCTCGCCAGGACTACAGGGGCGCTTACATCGCCGTCATCATGAGGATGCTCGATGCCATCGACCGCGGCGAAGGGCCGACGATCCTGGGCGACGGGAGCGAGGCCTTTGATTTCGTGGCCGTCGGGGACTGCGCGGCAGCCAATCTCTGCGCGCTGAAGTCCAACGCGGTGGACGCCTTCTACAATGTCGGCACTGGACGGAGGACGTCGCTCCGCGAACTCGCCGAGATGCTCCTCGACCTCACCGGATCGAACCAGCCGATCCGTTTCGCGCCGCGCAGCCAGGCGACGCTGGTGCGCAACCGCATCGGCTCGGCCAAGCGGGCCACGGAAGACATCGGGTTCACCGCGGCGATCGGACTCGAGGAAGGGCTGCGCGACCTTATCGCGTGGCGCAAGTCGCACATGGGCGAGGTGGAAGCCCGCCGCGCGCGGGCAGCGGGCAACGGAGGCTGACGGCCCGCATGTGCGGCATCGCCGGGATCTTCGAGCGCGACGGCGCTCCCGCCTCGCAGGTCCGCGTCGCCGCAATGTGCGACGCCCTGCAGCACCGCGGGCCGGACGGCGAAGGGCAGTTCGTCGACGGACCGCTGGCGCTCGGTCACCGACGGCTCGCCATCATCGACCTTTCCCCTCTCGGCCGCCAGCCGATGGTCACGGCAGACGGCCGCTACACGCTGACGTTCAACGGCGAGATCTACAACTTTCAGGAGCTGCGGGCGGAGCTCGCGGCACGCGGCCGCTCCTTCGTGTCGCGCAGCGACACGGAGGTGCTGCTCCAGGCCTTTGCGACCTGGGGGATCGGCGCGCTGCTTCGCCTCAACGGCATGTTCGCCTTTGCGATCTGGGATCGCGAACTGCAAACGCTGACGCTGGCGCGCGACCGTTTCGGCGTGAAGCCGCTCTATTACACGCAGGTCGGATCGACGTTCCTGTTCGCGTCGGAGATCAAGGGGCTCCTGGCACACGGCGCCCTGTCGGCCACCATGGACGTTGCCGGCCTGACGGAATACCTGAATTTCCAGAATTTCTTCACCGACCGGACGCTGTTCCGCGGCGTGAAGTTGCTGCCGCAGGGCTGCACCATGCAGCTGCGGGTGGGTGCCACCTCCGCCGTGCCGGTCCGCTACTGGAATTATTCTTTCCAGGAACCCGATGGCACGGTCGACGATGCTGCCTGCCTGGAAGAGCTGGACTTCCTGTTCCAACAGGCAGTGTCGCGCCAGCTCGTCAGCGACGTCGACATCGGCGCCTACCTGTCCGGTGGCATCGACTCGGGGTCGATCGCCAAGCTTGCGGCCAAGCAACTACCCTATATCCGCACCTTCACGGTCGGGTTCGACCTCAATTCGGCTTCCGGCGTCGAGCTCGGTTTCGACGAGCGCGGTGCTGCGGAATACATCTCCTATCTCGCAAAGACCGAGCACTACGAGATGGTCCTGAAGGCCGGCGACATGGAACGCATCATGTCGCCGCTGGCGCGTCACTTGGAGGAACCACGCGTCGGCCAGTGCTACCCCAATTTCTACGCTGCCAAGCTGGCCGGTAAATTCGTCAAAGTGGCGTTGTCCGGCGCAGGTGGCGACGAAATGTTCGGTGGCTATCCCTGGCGATATTATCGCGCGATCGTCAACGATGATTTCGGCCATTACATCGAGAAGTATTTTGCGTTCTGGCAACGCCTGGTGCCTCAGCAGGTTATGTCGTCCCTGTTGGGACCGGTCTCCGTCGAAGCTGCCCAGGTGGACGCTTCGGCGATCTTTCGGGGCGTGTTCCACGAGCATGCGGACCGGTTGACCCGCCCCGAGGACTACGTCAATCATTCGCTCTATTTCGAGGCCACGACGTTCCTCAATGGCCTGCTCGTCGTCGAGGACAAGATGAGCATGGCGCATTCGCTGGAGACGCGCGTGCCCTTTCTCGACAACGACCTGGTCGATTTCGCGATGCGACTCCCGGCCCGCCTCAAGCTCGGCAACCTGACCGATGTCGTCCGCATGAACGAGAACGAGCCGGGTGGCAAACACGAGCGCTATTTCAGGCGGACCAAGGACGGCAAGCTGCTGCTGCGCAAGATGATGGCGCGCCACATCCCCTCAGAGGTCACGGACCGCGTGAAGCAGGGCTTCTCGGCACCGGACGCGAGCTGGTTCAAGGGCGAGAGCATCGACTACGTCCGCCGCCGCCTCCTGAACCGTAACGCCCGCATCTACGATTACCTCGACCGCACAGTCGTGCATTCGCTCATATCCGACCATCTCGAAGGGCGCGAGAATCGCCGACTCCTGATCTGGTCGCTGCTCAACCTCGAGCAGGTTTGCGAAGAGTTCTTCTAAGCTCGATCTCAAATGATCGTCCAGTTGTCGTCTTCGAACCAGGAATAGCTTTGATGCTCGAGAGCGCTACACAGTTCCTGCGTGCTCCGGGCAATGTCTCGGGGCCGTTGAGGCTGAAGGTTTTCGCACGCGACGGCGACCATGTCGAGGAAGGGATGCTCCTGGCGGGGGACGGCGCGTGGTATCCGATCGTCGGCGGCGTCCCCTGTTTTCTGACGGGGTCTCTGCGGCCCGACTTCGCCGAGTTCTGCTTCCGTCATGGCCTGGAGCCCCACGCGGACGAGATGCCGAGCCCGGAAGCCGGCAAGCAGGCCAAGACGAATGTCACCTTCTCGGACAAGTGGAAGCGCTTCAAGACCTACGGCCTCGAACCGGAGCACGAGGAGTTCCTGTTCGGCTGGTACGCCAGGAAGTTCGGGCTCGCGGACCGGTCGGAGCTGCCGGCGTTCTACGCCGACCGCCGCTGGGTGCTCGAGGTTGGCCCGGGCTCGGGTTTCAATACGCGCTTCATCGCCCGCCATTGCCGGGGCGAGGTCTTCGCGCTCGACATCTCGGACGCCGCCGACACGACGTTCGGCAACACCCGGATGCTGCCGAACTGCACGGTGGTGCGGGCCGACCTCATGGCGGCCCCGTTTCCGGACGCGAGTTTCGACCTCATCGTGGCCGACGGCGTGCTTCACCACACCCCCGATACGCGAGCCGCGGTGGAAGCGCTCTACCGCAAGGTGCGCCCGGGCGGGCAGTTCTTCTTCTACGTCTATCGCCAGATGGGCGCCGCACGCCGCTTCAGCGACGCTCACATCCGCGAGAGCTTCACCAAGCTCGCGCCGGAGGATTGCTACGCGGCGTGCGAACCGTTGACCGAACTCGGGCGCGAGCTCAGCCGCCTCGATGCCAAGGTGACGTTGGCGAAGCCCATCGAGATCCTCGGCATCCCGGCCGGCGTGCATGACGTGCAGCGATTGTTCTATTACAACTTCGTCAAGTGTTTTTGGAACGACGCGTTCGATTTCGACACCAACAACATGGTCAACTACGACTGGTATCACCCGCACGACGCCTGGCAGCATACGCCGGACGAGGTAGAGGGCTGGCTCAAGGATCTCGGGGTGCGAGATTTCCGCCTCAACGACGCGAACCCGAACGGCATCTCGGTCCTCGCGACGCGTCCGCTGGATTGACCGTGCGGGTTCTCGTGACCGGCGCGACGGGCTTCGTCGGGCAAGCCCTCATGGACCGACTCGCCGCCGCGGGGCACGAGACGTTCCCCATCGCGCGTAGGCGCACCGACAACCCACTTTGGATCCAGTGGGATCTCGGGTCGGAGCCAGCGCCCGCCGCCTTGCCCGAGCGGGTGGACGCAGTCGTTCATGCTGCCCAGTCCCGCCTCTCCGGTTCACTCCCGAAGGACGGGCCAGACATGTTCGCCGTCAACGCCGCCAGCACGGCGGCCCTGCTGAACTACGCGGCGCGGGCGGGCGCGTCCCGCTTCTGCCTGCTGTCGAGCGGTACAGTCTACGAGCCATTCGACCGCGGGCTTGATGAGGGCGCGCCGCTCGCCCCGACCTCGATTCTCGGCGCCACGAAGCTTGCCGCCGAGATCATCGCCCGGCCTTATGCGGCAAACTTCCCGGTGTCAGTTTTGCGGATCTTCACGCCCTACGGTCCGGGGCAGACCGCGCGGCTGATCCCGGGCCTTATCGAGCGTGTGCGGGCCGGCACGCCGGTGAAGGTGTCCTCCGATGGCGAGGGTATGCGGCTCGCGCCGGTCTATGTCGACGATCTCTGCGCCATTGTCGTTGCGGCGCTCGACGCCTGCTGGACCGGTGCCGTGAATATCGCCGCTCCTCAGGCAACGACGTTGCGGCGTCTCGTCGGCATCATCGGCTACTGCGTCGGACGGCCGCCGTTGCTCGAGATCGGCACCGGTTCCGCAATCAATCTCGCCCCGCCGGTCGAGAAGCTCGCGAGCCGCTTCGACCTGAAAACACTGATACCCCTGCAGGACGGCCTGTCACGAGCGGTCGCGGCATCGAGGTCAGCGCGATGAATGGGATATCGACACCATGCCGGAGCGCTCCGTGGATCGAGAGAGCACATCGGGGGTGGTCTGGATGAGGCGATGGCTCATGCATGCGCAGCTATGGCTGATGCGCTCCGTCGGGGAGAGACGGCTGGGGGCCGCTCTCGACGCTCACTCTCACCCGGTCCACGCCGATCTTGCGCCGCATCTCAATGCCTTGCTGGCCGACATGGGTGGCCGGCTCGACATGCTCCGTGAGGCGGCGACAGAGTGGAACCGCTCGGCGAGCGAACGCTTGAGCACGCTGGAGCACCTGCTCCACGAATTGCAGACCTCGGTTGCCATGCTGGCGTCCGATGAAGGCGGACGCGGCCGTGCCGCTCACGGGCGCGGAGAGACGTTGGACGCGAACATCCGCGACATTCAGGCGTCTCTGGCGCGACTGATCTCGGAAGCGGGCATACCACAAGACGGCGGGAACGTCGCGCGACACCCGGTGAGTATGCCCGAGGCCGAGACTCCCGATAAAGGCCCACTCAGGAGAGTGTGGCGTCGCGCCGTGCGCCCCTATTTCGTGATGAAGCGCTGGTCCCGCACGACCGAGAGCAGCGATATCGTGATGCTCGTCGTCTCCTTCCTGCGTGTGGATCCCAGGGTCGAACGTGCGGCCCGTGCGCTCGTTAGAGCCGGCTGGCAGGTCAAGGTCGTGGCGCCGGACATCTCGGTCCCGCCCGCGGTGGACGTGCCGATCGACTGGGGGGAGAACGTCGAGTTCTACCTCCTGCCGTTCGACGTCTCGAATTACGTCCACAGCGCCCCATGGCTGGTCAGCGAGTCGATGTATAGCGCCGCGATGGCGTTCAAGCCCTTTGCGTTTCACTGCCATGACCTCACGACGGCGCTTATCGGGCTGAGGGCCGCGCGCGACACCGGGGCACGCTGCCTCTGCGACTTCCACGAATGGTACTCGGAAAACGTGACCTGGAACGATGCGTCCAGCGCCTGGGAGCCGCATGATCCGCAGAAGCGCTTCCTGTATCGCTGGGCCGAACGGCACGCCCTTCAGTTCGCCGACCGGGTGATCACGGTCAATCAGTCGATCGCGCAGGAACTCGACCGCCTTGGACGGAAACCGGCCGGCACCGTCAGGATCGTGCGGAACATCCCGCCGTTGGCGGCGTCGCCGACCCGCCCTTATCCGCCGCTGAAGGAGCAGCTCGGTCTTCCGGGAGATGCTTTTGTGGTCCTGTACCAGGGCGGCACCGGCCCTTCCCGGATGCTCGAACCGGCCATCCGGGCGCTCGCCCTCGCCCCCAAGGTAACGTTGGTGATCCGCGGGCCTTCGCTGGACCTCTTCGGCGACCATTACAGCAAGATCGCCCGTGAATCCGGCATCGCGTCTCGTCTCGTCCTCGCGGAGCCGGTCACGTCGCGCGACGTAGTGGCGGCGGCGCGTGGAGCCGACGTGGGTCTGTGGACGCTGCCGAACCTCAGCAAGAACTTCTACCTGGCGCTTCCCAATAAGATTTTCGAGTACCTCGCGGCGGGCCTGCCGCTCCTCGTGGCCGACTTCCCGGAAGCGCGCCGGATCGCGACGGACCTCGGCGTCGGCTTGGCGTTCGACCCCTACGATCCGGCCTCCATAGCCGCACAGATGAACCGTTTCGTCGAGGAGCCAGGTTTTCTGGTTGAGCGGCGCGCGGCGGTTCCAGCGGCATTGGCGGCTCTCGACGCCGGCCGCGAATGGGACCGCCTCTGCGACATCTACGCGGAGCTTCGCGCTGCACATCCGTGAACGTGCCGGATGGAACGGTCCGGCGTGGGGTGGAAGATGCCGCAGGGCGGTGAGTCGGCCGCGACAGATCATTCGCTCGGCTCGACCCCGCGACAGAACGGGCTCACATACTTCGATGCTGTGAATTCAACTGCAGACTGTGGGAGGTGACGGCGCTGTACTTTGCCTGGAACGCGACCTATCAACCCGAGCAGAACCGTCATAGGTCGTCCCATGTGCGGAATTGCAGGCTTGGTCCACTTCGGCGCGCTTCCCGATGCCGGCGCACGCACCCGTGGCATGGCAACAGCCATCAAGCATCGGGGTCCCGACGACGATGGTTTCTGGCAGGATCCAGATTGTGCGTTCGGCTTCCGCCGGTTGTCGATCGTCGATCTCGACTGCGGCCAGCAGCCGATGGCGAACGAGGACAAGACAATCTGGGTCGTCTTCAACGGCGAGATCTATAATCACCGCGCGCTACGCGCGGAACTCGAGGCACTCGGGCACCAGTTCCACACGGATCACTCCGACACCGAAGTCCTGGTCCACGGTTGGGAGCAATGGGGCGAGAAGCTCGCGGAGCGTCTCAACGGCATGTTCGCATTCGCAATATGGGACCAGCGTCGACGTTCGCTCCACCTTGCCCGTGATCGGCTCGGCGTCAAGCCGCTCTATCTCGCGGCCGGCCAGGGCGGGACGACCGCCTTTGCGTCCGAGGTTCGCGCGATCCACGCCAGCGGCCTCGTCCCTATCGAGGCCGATCCGGCCGGCGTGGTCGAGTATTTCACCCTGATGAACATGTGGCATGGCCGGACGCCGTTCCGCGGCGTCACCATGCTGCCGGCCGGCACCTGGGAAACCATCACGCCCGAGCGACGGACGCGGCACACGTTCTGGGATTTCGAGTTCAGCCGCACCCGCGACGGGTCGCCGGAGAGCGAGGCCAACATCTTTCGGGAAGTCCTGATAGGGGCTGTGCAGCGTCAGGCCGCCGCCGACGTGCCCGTGAGCGCGTACCTATCGGGCGGCATCGACAGTTCGGCGATCACCGCGGCGGGGCACCGGCTCGATCCGAAGATGCGGGCCTATTCGTGCGTCTTCGATCTCGACGGGGTCGGTGTGGACCGGTTCGTGGATGAGCGCGAATTTTCCCGCGCCGTCGCGGCAGCACTGGACATCGACCGTGTCGAGCTTGAACTTCCGCAGGACTCTCTAACGCGCACGCTCGACGCGACCATCCACGCTCTCGAATATCCCCGCATGGGCATGGCCTACGTGAACTACCTCATCGCAGAGCGTGTCGCGTCCGACAGCAAGGTGGTGCTGTCGGGCATGGGTGGCGACGAGATGACGGCGGGGTATATCGGGCGATACAAGCTCGTATCGCGCGACCCGGAGGTCGGGGACCCCTTCAGCGTCTACCGGTCAATGCTGAGCGTCCCAATCCCGGCGTCCGAAGTCGTCGAGGCGTTCGCACCGGAGTTTCTCGCCAAGGCCGGCGGCTTCGATCCCCTGGCGGCGATCGACGACGTGATCCGCTCGGCCCCCTCCCGCGATCCGTGGGACGTGCTGATGTACGTCGATGCCAAGACTTACCTGCACGGGCTCCTGGTCCTGGAGGACAAGCTGTCCATGGCTCACTCGCTCGAGACACGCGTACCGCTGCTCGACAACGAGGTCGTCGACCACCTCCTCGGCGTCCCTTGGGCGCAGCTTTCGGACGGAGACACGGGCAAGATCCTTTTTCGGGAGGCCGTGCGCCCGTGGGTGCCCGATGCGGTCTACCGCAAGCCGAAGATGGGCTTCGGTCCACCGGATGCCTCCTGGTACCGGGGCCGCTTGCGCGACTGGGTCGAAACCAAACTCACGGGATTAGCGAGGCGCGGCATTTTCCAGCCCGCCTATGTCCGACGGAAGCTCGATGAGCACATGAGTGGAGAGCAGAACCATGTCGGGCTGATCTGGTGCTTCCTGAGCTTCGAGAGCTGGTGCTCACAGACCGGGTTGTTCGGGGGCGCACTAAGTCTCGATCGCGCTGCCGTTGCCGGTGTTTCGCCGAGCGGATCGATCCGAGGGGGTTCCCTGAGCAGGTTCATCCGGCCCATCGGAGACGCGATACGTCGCGCGGTTGTCCGTGGCTAGAAGCGGGTGGAATCCATCAGGCTTTGGAATTAACTCACCGTTGAGCTTCAACCAACAGGCCTGGAGCAGCATGGGACATCTTGCGATTGCCTCCGCTGTGCCGTGCCGATGGAACTGCTCGCCTTTCAAAGTTGGAAAGGTTCCCCGGAGGCGAAACCCTCCTGGCCGGACGCAATGGACCCGCAGGTAAATGAAGATCCTCACGATCGTGGGCGCGCGCCCACAGTTCATCAAAGCCGCTCCGGTCAGCCGCGCTCTGGCCCTGGCCGGCGTTCGGGAAGTTCTCGTCCACACGGGTCAGCATTTCGACGACGCGATGTCAGCGGTGTTCTTCGAGGAGCTCGACATCCCCGCGCCGGCGTACAACCTCGGCGTTCATAGCCTTGGTCATGGTGCCATGACCGGCCGGATGCTCGAAAAAACCGAAGAGATCATTCTCGCCGAGCAACCCGAAGCGCTGCTGATCTATGGGGACACCAACTCGACACTCGCAGGTGCGCTTGCCGCAGCAAAGCTGCACATCCCCGTAGCCCACGTCGAGGCGGGCTTGCGCTCGTTCAATCGCCAGATGCCGGAGGAGATCAACCGCGTCTTGGCCGATCACCTCAGCACGCTGTTGTTCTGCCCGACCGAGACGGCTGTTCGTAATCTAGCGCGCGAAGGTCTGTCATCCGGCGTCCATGCGGTCGGCGACGTCATGTATGACACGACCCTGTACGCGATTCCGCGAGCCGAGGCGCGATCGAGCCTGCTGCAGCGCCTCTGTTTGGAGCCGCGTGGCTACGCGGTGGCGACCGTGCATCGGGCCGAGAATACCGACGACCCGCACCGCCTGGCCCGGATCATGACGTGG
>CAXUCF010000014.1:0-13486 GCA_964249275.1 uncultured Lichenihabitans sp. | reverse complement strand
GTGCAGGTGATCGAGCCGATCGGCTATCTCGACATGACGAACCTGCTTCATCATGCAGTCGCGGCCTTCACGGACTCGGGTGGCTTGCAGAAGGAGGCCTACTTCCATCGCGTCCCTTGCGTCACTTTGCGGGAAGAAACCGAGTGGGTCGAGACGATCGAAGCTGGCTGGAATCGGCTTTGGACCCAAGCCTCATATCGCGAGCGCCGCGACATCGAGGACTACGGTGACGGCCATAGCGCGGAGAAGATCGTTGCCATCCTGTCTAAGCTCAAGCAATCCTGAGACGAACCGACTATCGAGCACTCCTCAGCGACAACGTGTGTCGCCACGACTCCAAAACGCTCGGCCCAACACGTCCGGGCGTTGCTGCCGGGCGGCGTGGGAGGACTTGGTCTGAACGTCAGGTCACAGGGCTGCTTTTCGTGCTGCCATTGCGGGGTCGCTTGCTGACCCACATCAGGGCGGCGACAGCCCCGGTTTTTGCGCCTTACGTGTAAGCCATATCGAGATCCGTGGACCAATCGCCAGTTGAGAACTGCCGCTCATCCATCATCCGTTCAGGACGACAGCGCCGTGCGATCGCCTGGGCCGGCGAGCGCGTCGATGCGATCGCTCATCATCTCCATTTCTCGGGCGAGATCGGCCCGCACGCCGGACAGCTCGACGCGGAGGTCACCAAGCGATTGCTCGAGATTCTTGCCGTTCCAATTCGCCCCCATGTCGGAAACCGCAGCGCGCAGGTCCCGGAGCATGTTGTCGACCGTCTCGCCGCGCTCGGTGTCCGACCGGCCCTGGCCGCTGAGTTCTATGCGGATAGTGGCAACGGCGATCTGCAGGTCAGCGGCCAGTCGCTCTACCGCTTCCCAACGCTGGGTGGAGGCATGACGCCACTCTGCGGCCTCCCCCCCGAGGATGTCGAGCTGCGCCGCAACTGCAGCGAAGCCGGCGTCGGATTTCTCGTCGTTGCCCTGTCGCAGTTGCCTGTTCCCGATGGCGCGCTTGAGCCCGGACTGCGCGCGCAGGAGCCATTGTCTCATGTCGGTCTCGGTCTGTGGTTCCTCGGCGCCAAACCCCACCGGGCACGACGCGACATGGCGGCGATCCTTCAATCTGACGCGTCGCACACCACCTCTGCGAGGGTATCACGACCGGGCATGCCGCAGAAAGCCGTGAGCTGAATGTGATGCATCCGATCGGCGGAATGATGCTCCGCGATCCAGGCAATCCCTTGCCCGCCGATGCCGGCGCAGTCTTCGAGGTCATCCATCACGGCCGTCATGCGCGACGCGATTTCCTCGGCGGTCGCAGCCGCCAGGATGGGCGGAGCATCCTCGAAGAAGACCGAGTTGTTGATCCCGTCGTCGCGGGAAATCAGACGACATCCGAGGGCAAGCGTCTCGAAACCAGCGCCCCCGAGCGCGGAGACGACAAATTGGTCGATCACCGCATGGGCGTCGAGCGTCGCGGCCCACAGCTTGCGCTTCGGCAACAGGGGGCACCAGCGGACGTGGTCGCCGAGGCCGAGGTCGGCAACGAGCGCCCGAGACGCCTCGCGATCGACCCCCCAGTCGACACATTGGAAGACGAAGTCCGTCCGGCCCTGATCGAGCAGCAGCCGACCAGCCTCGAAATAAAGATGGTTGCCCTTGGCCAGGACCGGATCGCCGGATCGCCAATCCTGCCGGGCCGGGCAGAAGAAGACCGCGCGGTCGGGATCGCGCCGCGGCACGTAGGCTCGGCGGAAAGCGAAGGCCGGCGCCTCGTCGAAGGGGTGCGGAGAATAGATGCGCTGCTCGGGCGCGAACTCCAGCCGGGGCTGCGCGGTCGCGTAATCGGTGTTGGTGAGGAACACGCGTTCCGCGTTGAGGAAAGCCTCGGCGATCATCCGGCCCTCGGTTGTCGGCTCGAACGGCATGGTGCGGATCGTGCCGTGCTCCAAGGCCCAGTAGCGGTCGATGCCGGCGGCGAACGCGAATTTGGCGATGTCTCCGTAGAAGATGCACAAGTCGTAGAGCGCCGCTAGCTCCCGCAGCGCCAGACCCGTCCAGCAATAGGGCATCACCTCCGTGGCCGTGAAACCGCGGCTCTCCAGGTGTTCGTAGTCGGTGAGCGGGCCTGCGAACTCGAGGCCCAGCGCCCGCCCCAGCCCACGCGCCCGCAGACCGTGCACGACACCGGCGAGCGTGCTGTCGGCCGCGAGATAGTGGTCGAGCGTGTCGGCGGCGAGCGGGAGGTTCCAGCCGCGCACGTAATCGGAGGGATCCTGGAGCATCACGCGCGAGCGGATCCAGGTCCAATAGCGGTCCGCTGTGCGGCCCGCCCTGATGCGGCGACGCAGGTAGGGGCGGAGGTCGTAGCGCGCGAGGTGGGCCTCGAATTCGTCGTCCGACATGGCGATCGCGAAGGGAGCCGTGGTCCGCTGCACCGTGGCCTTGAACCGGAGGTAGGCCAGCGTCGACAATGCCGCGTGGGCGAGCGGGTCGCCGCGGCGCCTCAAGATCAGATACTGGATCGCCACCAGTAACGGCCCCTGCGCCACCCCGTCACCGACGCGCGGCATCCCGCGGCCGAGCGCGTAGAAGTCGGGGAAGAACGGGTCATCGCCGAAGCGGGAGACGTCGACGTCGACCGTGGACAGTTCGTACCACTCGGGCGATGAATGCGCGTGGTAGACGTCCGACGCGATGACGTCGCAGTCGTGCCCCCGTGCGCTGAGGATGGAGGCATTGACGTAGGCGTTCTGCGCGATGTTGCCGACGTGCAGGATCTTCAGGCCCATCGTGGGAATCTCGTCAGGGGACATCCGGGCTAGAGGGGGAAGCGCGCTGGGATGTCAAGGTCGATAGCTCGTTTTTAGTACCTGCTCACCCCCATTCAGGCCCGGGCGCCGGGGCCATGCGATCGTGTTGTTTGACCGAGGCATGAGCCCAAGGCGACTGCCGAGGTCATGTTGATGGACGACGGTCGACGGTATCGGCGAGAATGTTCGCTTATTATGGGCAGGGATTAAGCCATCAACGAGGGCGCGCGCCCTCACTCATCATCGAGAGGTCTCTACCATTGAGAGGTCGCGTCAAGGCTCGAGCCAACCTCACCCGGCGGTTCGGATCGATTAGTTACTCCCCTGTCGTGGAGGTCTGGCTGTGCAGCCCAAAGAACGACGGCACATGCTTTCACCCGCGCCGCCGGTCAGGTAGAGTCTCCCTCGGTGTCTCATGATCGAGAGCCGGCCTAGCTGTCGGTTAGCGCTCCAACGTCGTCTCTTCGTGAAGGGCTTTATGTCTATCGATCGCGCCTATCCTGAGGTGACCGAACATCCTAAACTATTTCGACCCCTCAAGCTGCTTGCGACCGAGATCGAGAGAGATATGGGTTGCGACGATGGGTGTCGCCGAGATCGATTGGCGCGCGGCATCGTCCTCGAAAATTGCGAACTCGCGATCGTCGGCTACGCGCTCCGACAGCTCGATCGGGGCCGGTCCCACATCGTCGACGTCGGCTCGGGATGCGGCATACTCTGCATCGTCCTGTCCATCCTCGGATTCAGGGTCACGACCTTCGGCGGCGAGCGCCTCCGATGCGACGCATTAGAGCGTATGATCGCCCGCATATCGGAGGACTATCCCGATCTCTACAAGAAACTTGTCGTCCGGGAAGGTTTGTTTCCGGACGCGATGACGGCCGCCGATGCGGCGGCGAGCGACAGCAATGTCCTTGTGAGCACCGACACGATCGGGATCGTCGAGCCGAGCAGTCAGCTTACGACATTGATGGTGGCGACGTTTTTCGATCGCTTGCTCATCGACGTCGCCACCTTCGCTCGCCAGCGAGATGCGATCGAGCAGGATGCACTCCGGGCCCTGCTCCGCCACGGCTTCACCTGCGATCGGCACCTTTGGCAAGATCGCCTGCTCGATCTCCGACCGAAGCAGATCAACAGGTTCCAGCCGACCGACAGGCCGCAGCAGATCCCGACCTGGCTCATGGGTCCCCTTCCCCTCGCGGCGGCTACGGCGGGCCCTTTCGACCTCGACGTTGCAGAAGGCACCCTGTCCCGACATCGTCACCGCTGGTCGCTGCGCCTCCCGGAGGGCTTCGCGCCGCTGAGCGACGACGTGTCTTCTCCAAACAAATCTCCTTTCAGGATGCTGGAGAATGGCTTCCTGATGGGCTCCCCGCATGCCACGCACGCCGACATCGAAGACGTCGGAGGTGGGCGCTATTCACACTGGGGCGATTATCTCCTGTTCTCGACTCCGGACGGCTCGGATCCCAGATCCAACGGGCGCCGGTACCAAATCTTTGCTTCCGTGCTCGAAGGCGTATCGTGACGCGCTCACGCTCGCACGGGGCTCTGGCGCTCTCGCCGGCATTGTTGGGACCACCCGCCGACCTCGCGGCGCTCGCGATCGGGGTCGCCGGGCAAGCTGAAGCCGCTCCGCCTGAAACTTAAAGCCTCGCTGCGTGCACTCTTTATTTCGTGGCCGTAACGTAGATGTCCAATCCCACCAATCGTGGATACCACGTCTTCAGAAGGTCTCGACGGACCACCTTGCCCTTGTTGAAGGGCGCCTCAGTATGAATGAGATTTTCGCACGTCGCAGAAAATGCGGCGAACTTCCGGCACATATGACGCAGGGAACGCCGGGATGCGAAATCCGTATGCGGAGCGGTATCGCCCGCCGTGTTCGCGTCATAGAGCGCCCTCTGCTTCGCGCCGCCGCTGCCCACGACCCCTCGATAGCCGACAAGTTCCCTGAACCAGTGTCGAAGAGTGCTGTCCCTCGCTTCGAAGAAACGACGGTAGGAATAGGCGTAGTAGACCATGAAGATCAGTTTGCCGCCAGGCCTCAGCACGCGCCAGCACTCGTCGATCGCGGCTTGCAGGTTGCCGGTGTGGTGCAGGGCGCCGATGGCCACGACGAAATCGAACGTCCCGCTGTCGAACGGCGCCTGCAAGATGGACCCGAGTTGGGCCACCCCGCCGAGTTCGGCCTGGCGGAGCCGATGGTTGACCATGTCGACCGGACCCGGTGCGATGTCGAGGCCGACGTAGCGGGCGCCGCTCTCGGCTATGCGCTGTGAGACCGTGCCGTAGCCGAGCCCGACCTCGAGCACGTCCCTATCTCTAAGCTCCTCGAACGGGATGTGGAGGAAGAGGTAGGGATAAAAGGAAAAGTACCAATCGTCGTATTTCTTCAACGACTGTGGCTTGTCGTTGACCACTCCGAGAACCTTGGCTGCTGGGCTCCCGCACACGTGGTTCCAGTATTCAACATTATCGGCGTTGATCGACTCCATGTCTGTGGACTGTGTAACGCGAAGAGATTCGCCTTGTCGACTATGTTCCATCATGATTCACCCTGCTCAATCCTACCGTAAGTGGCCATCGGCCGTCAATACCCGTATGACTTCCTGAACGCCACGTTGATGTCGGTCGGAAGCACGAGCACCTCCGTTATCTGTCGATAAAAATCGAGGTCGTGACCACGAACATCGTTCAACAGCTCTACTAGGTCCTCTTCGGCCATCTGTGTGATCTTATTGAAAGCGTTCTGATAATGCCCAGCCCCGGTTCGCGACAGGGCGTCGCTCAGCGACGCCACTTCGGACCGCGGCAGAGCACGGAAGCGCAACCGTGTCGGGCCCTGCAGGTGATGGCCGGCCGGAACGGATTCGAGGAACTGGCACCCGAAGACTTTCGAGAACAGGAGTTGCAGCTCGGGAAGGCTGAAGCTGCGGACGTGGACGAATTCGTAGGGGAGCGTGTCCGCCAGATAGGCTTCCAGGCGTTCTTCGAACGGAACTCGCACGATCAGGGTGCCGCCGGGGCGGAGTACGCGCAACAGTTCCGCGCAGCAGATGTGCAGGTCGAAGACGTGCTCCAGGACGTCGCAGCAGACCACGATGTCGAAGGCGCTGCTTTTGTAGGGCAGGTCTTCCAGCCGAGCGAAGGCTCCCTGGATGCCGGCCTCGCGAGCGATCCGAAGATAATCGAGGCTGATGTCGACGCCGTGACGCTCGAGGTCGCGAAAGTCACTCAGGAGCCGACCCATACCCACGCCGGCGTCGAGGATCCTTTGACCACTGCGGGCGTGTTTCTCGATGAGGTCGCGGGTGGAGGCCTCGATCTCCTTCCACAGGTCTTCGGGAATCCAGGGGTTGGCTGTTCCCGACTTCATGGCTCGGAGATGGTCTTCCGCGATCTTCTGGTAGTTCTCGATATACCGATCGGATGTCGTGAAGATCGGGATGCCATCCACCATCCCGATCGGGTCGCGTTTCCATACGTCCGCCATCCGTCCTGCCTTCGGTGGAGAGCCAGTCTGCTCATCGACGTGGCCGCACGACATGCGATCTCGGCCGGCTTTACGGCGCGAGTGCCGGCTCCGCGAGAAATACCGGGGTCGCCGGGATCGCTGGTACGACGCGCTACAGCCACGCTGGCCTTGTCGTGCCCGCCCTGGCGGCGGCATCCGACGCGAGAGGTTTCGCGACTGACATTCCGTTACGCGACCCAACGGACCGAATCCATGCTAAATTTGCGCGAAGAGCCAAAAACGAGTGGGATCGATGCGCGTGTTCAAATTGTGGCGAACCGACGACCGCTGGGTCGGCTTGACCGAAAAGCTTCAAGGCCTGGAGCGGACGATGGCGGATCTTCAAGCTACAGTTGCTGCACTGGCCAGCGAGGAAGGGGGGAGAGCCCGCGCGAGCCACGAACGAGGGGAGCACTTGGGAAGAATCATCACGGACACTCACGATATCCTTACACGCATGAGCGCGGAGGTGATGAGTCCCACAGTGTGGCCTGACAACACGCCGCTTGGAGAGGCGTCTGAGAGCAAACTTCCACCCGTTTCGGAGCAGCGCGACACCGCGCCTCGTCAAATGTACGAGATCGAGGAACGAGAGGCAAACAGCCTGCAACGACTGCACAAGCGTCAACCTCTCGGCCACGTGGATGGGATCCCTATCTTCGCTCCCCTGAGTCGGGGCGTCGAAACCTGTACGAGAGCCAAAGCCGACCACGATGAAACCGCGAAGCCGGGCGGAGCTGAGCCCTGCAGTTTCGATGTAGGCTGGTCGGCGATCGAGAAGTCGACAACAGCTCTGATCCAAAAATTCTGTCGCGATGGTCAGATCGTCCTGGACGTGGGCTTCGGCCGGGGGAACGTCCTCGAAGCATTCGACCGACTCAAGCGTCATGGCGTAGATATCAGCTTGGCCCGTCTCCGCGTTGCTCGCGACTCGGGCATCCAGGTGGCTTTCGCTCATTCAGAAGACCTGCCTTACAAGGATTGCATCTTTGACGCTGTCATATGCGCAGAACTCCCCGTACAGATGTCGGACTTGAACCGATGCTGCTCAGAGTTGCTTCGCGTCCTACGCCCCGGTGGTATATTGATTTTATGCGCTCCATTGGAAAAGTCTCTCGAACCGTACCGACGTGAGCCTTCACGCTGTGATTTTGCCTATCTTTGTAGACGCAGTCTCGCCGGACTCAAAAGTCTACTTACGACCGAATTTGAGTGCCAGTTCGTCGAGTCGCTGCCGTCCGAATATGACCTCGCGAGCGCCTCGCAATCGCGATTCGCGGGGCTTGCCCAAGAGGCGGTCGTCAGGCTGGCCGATGTCATCCCTCGGAACGGATGGGAAGAACATGCCGGCACTGCCCAGTCCATGGCGTTGGATGACGAGGACGTGGCGAGCTGGCTTCGCGAGTTGAAAGACAGGAATTTGGGCCTCTACGAAGCGGTCGCCGCGGAGCTTGCCTATCTGCTCAAGATCGACGTCGTCGTGCAGAAGTCTTACGGCGGATCAAAGGATCGCCCCCGTTCCCGTCAGCCGACGTGAGCTTCATACCGAAACGAACAGTCGAACTCAGGAGATCGTACCTGAGGAGTAGGTGCCGCTCTCCGCAGCTCTCCGCAGCAGGAAACCGGATCGTAGAGGCATGCTGGTGTGGGCGGCCGATCCTACTTGCGGAATGTTCTGCCAATCCGACTCCGCGCGAAGAAGTAGGTATGCCTCAAGATGCCTTTGGGAGTTTTCAGGTCATTCAGCAATCCCTCCAACAACGCGTTCCGATCATGGAGTGCTGAATTCCTCTGATTCAGCGCTGTGCTCCACTCGTGTAGTTCAGAGTTTCGCTCATTCAGCGCTTTCAAATGGTCCGTAAGAGCCTCGCTGTCATCCTGTGTCAGGTCATTGTGATATGCCTTTATAGAACTCGGCATGGCGGTGTTACTCAAACTCGCGAGATGACGCATGTGGCCACGATCAATCCAGTTGAAATTGAACGGCTGCGTTCCGACCGGCCTGCGCTCGGAAACGAGATTTCTTATCTTGGAGAACAATGGACCCGAAACCGTTTCCCAATTGTACTTTGACAGATAGTATGATCTTCCGGCCATGCCGAGCGTTCGCCGTTGCTCGGGATCGACACTCAACGTCCGCACGGCCTCGGCGATTTCCATTTTGCTGGTCAAGTCGACGAGTAGGCCAGCTTTGCTCTGCTGAATGATCGATCTAACAAAATCTAGACTGCTGCTCGCAATGATAGGGATTCCAGCAACCATATATTGAGATAGTTTGTTGGGTGAACAGTATCTATTATTGATGACTACCGGCTGGTAAGGAACGAGACCGACATCATGTTTGCTGGCAGCGTCGATGAGCGCGGCCTCGTTGACGGGTGGAGGAAAGAAGACTGTGCTTTCAAGAACGTTTTTAGACTTGGCGAGTTCGATGTAGGAGTCTTTGACTGCGCCTTCGGGGCCTCGCAACAATAGGTGCCCACAAAGGTTGAGGTCCGACCAAGAATTAATGAGGAGATCGAGTCCGCGGCCAGCAGCAAACCCACCTTGAAATAGGAAACTGACAGGCAGACGATCCGCCGATTGTGAACTCTCATATCGCGGCACGACATTTTCTGTGCCCTCCAGCGGTACGCAGTTCGGTACCACGAGGAAAGGCTTGCCATAACGATTTCCCATCAGCTCAGCCAGTTGCGGACTGACTGTGCAGCAGATATGCACAGATGAAACGAGACTGTTTTCTATTGATGCCCAAAACTCAGTCTCCCATGACTCAAAATGAACAGCTGAGTAAGGCCAATATTCATGGGCGTCATAGACAAGCAGAGAGCCAAACTTCGACGCATAGGCTACGCCGGCGGGAAGAGCTTCCAAGTCAGCGACCACCACGACATCGGCGGCGCCGAGGGACGAAGCCGCCTCAAGCAAGGCTGAGTTAGTGTTGAGAAAATAGTCGCAAAGACCTTTGAAGCGGTCGGCTGACGGCGTATGGACTAGCGGCCCGAAGGCCTCGTTGATGGCTTGAGTGTCCATGACGGACGCGATGGCGAGACGGTTGAAGACCGCCCAGGCCGGGCAGCGGTCGTCCGCGGAGCTGACACCTTCGTACCAAGCCGATCCATGCCGGTTGCGCTGGATGCGAAGCCTCTGCCAGCTCTTGTCAAGGTACTCCAATTCGGGGCCGGAGCTGACGACGTCGGAGCGATAGGTTCCGACCTCGCAAACATCGAAGTCGCGTTGCAAAGACGTCGAGACCCAGGTCACACGAGGATCGAGCGTAGGCTCTTGAGCCACGAGCAGCAGCGCTTTAGGGCGTCGGCCGGTTTTCTCGACACCATGGGATTGGGATTTGAGCTTCCTAGCACTTTTCATTGCCGGGTAGCTCCTCTGAGCCAATAGGGTTTCAATCGTCTCGTCGAATCGCGACACGAACGCCGAAAAACTGTTTTTCGGATCGTGCACGATTTCAGCGAGGACGCGCTGGTTCATCTCGGATGCGAACCCAGGGTCGAGCCCTTGTTCGACAAGGTCTTCAAGGTTCGACAGATCGCGCTTCAGCGGAAGGAAATGCTTGAAAGGATGAAATATGGAGGAGTACTCTCCTTCGTAAAGAAGTTGGATCGCTCCGGCCGCGGCGGCCTCGAAGTGCCGGGGAGCGACCTGAGCATAGTTGACGTTGTTTTCGTAATCTTTGAGGAACATCTCACAAGCGCGCTCGTAGTAGCTGTCCTCCGTCGGATCAGAAAAGCGTGCGAGTTTGGTATAGGCTTCGGCGAGCGGCAGAAGCTCACCATCGAGATCGAAGGCGTTCGACCCCGACTCAGCGCCGAGGACGATGCGCGAGTCGGCCAGGAAATTCGCCCAATGGGATCCTCCTAGGCGATCAACCCACCGGCTGGAGATATCCAGCACCGGGCGCTCGCGTCGATAGGTGTGTCGCACCACGTCGCGGCCGATTTTCTGCTTTTCAAACCCGAGACGCCCAAACTGAATTGGTTGAATCGAGCCGCGATAGCCTATGTCGATCCGCCTCTCGGCGAAAGCCCGGTGCGGGAACGCCAGCATCCTGTTTGTCACATAACCTGTGAGGGTCTGCATGAACTGGACGTGGTCGCCGACAACCGAGCGTGGATAGATCTTCTCGATCTCGTTCGTGGGAAGGCAGGTCAGTACGAGGTCGATTCGCATAGCGGAGACGATCCTGGCCCATTCCGTCGACCGATGTTGCTCATCCTGCTTGACTAGGACTTTCACGCCATCGAAATCGCGCATCTTTCGCGGCAGATAACGATCAATGTCCCTGATGTTCGGCGGATCGTAGGTGCACGTCGGGTGAAACATGACAAATCGGTAACGACTGATTTCAACGTTCTCCGGGATGAACAGGAACTCGCCGTCTCCCGGCCAGAGGTTGAGGACATCGATGGAGTAAGCACTGTGTTTCTGCCAGAAGGCGACGTGCTCATAAACGGCTGCAGGGCCGTTCGGGTCTACGAAGGCCACCAGTAATCCCCTCTCGGCTGTCCTAGCCGAAGTGAGGCCTATGCGAATCTGATTTGGTTCCATTTGCATTGGTCTATGCTTTCAAGCATTAGGGCCTGCGGAAGGGCAAGCTGCCTTCTCAGAATCTGTGCTGGATCCTGTCGGCCATCGCGTGGCGGACCAAGGATGGAGCGGCGTGTCGTTCGGCATGGTGTTTCTTAACGGCACCGTTGTTCGTGCTCACCACAACATTACTCTCTCCGAACTTCTCGCCACGCGCTTGGATCTCGGATCGGGCAGGTTTCGGCGACGGGTTCGGAAAGGGATGAAGCACTCTCGTCCGCTCACCGATCCGACTTCAACCGGGCCACGATCTCGGACCTGACCGACCGGGGCAGCAACCGCCACGCCATCCGCCTTGGCCCCCAGCCCCGCGATGGCCCGCCTTCCCCTTCCTGCTGGACCAGCACGGTTTTCATCGAACCGGCAAGCCTTCCGCGAATGCTCGGCGGCACCACGCGCGTGATAATTCGCGTGGACCCTGTCAGGTGCCCGCCGGGAGCGAACGGACCCTGGTTCGGCTCCTGGAGGACGAGCGTTACGGCATCCTTCGTGGGAGTGGAGGGCAGTTCATCACATTCGTCCTCGGTTCCGGGATCACCGCCATCGACCACCACGATCTCGCTCGCAGGCGGCATCACATCTTCGACATCCGGCTCGCTCGTGACCGTCACCTCACGCGCCGGCGGCGACTCCAGATGCAGCTCTTCGATGAGACGCACGCGGTCCTCCTCCATGAGCTGTGTCATCTGCGCGCGCTGGAACTCTCCTCCGAGGATCTTCGAGTTAAGTGTGTATTCCCAACTGTCGCGGTAATGCGTCGCCTCGAAGGTTGAAGAGCCGCGCGCGCGTCGCGCTATCGGCGCGAACACAATCTCCGACCTCGGCGCTCCAAACACGCGAGAATCGATGTACCTGTCTATACCCTCGACGAACGAGCGATGGCTGTAGCGCCCGGATCGGATCACGTCGTCGTAGGCCCGCTCGGTCATCGCCTCCAGGAAACTCACGTCTTCCAGCTTCTCGAAGACCTCCTCAATGTTGGAATAATCCTTTTTCAGAGATATGAAATGAGCGTCGGGGAGAACCACGCCTGAGTAGCTTCCCTCGAACAGCACGAGCGCGGTCCGTAGTCTTATCGCTTCGAAGACCTTTGGAGAGATCTGGTTCATCCGGACCGGACCCTCGTGAGCGGCGAAGTACTTCGGGTAAACAACATCGTAGGGCTGGCCGGCGAGGCCGTTGGCGAGGGCGAGCAGTTCGCCCGAATCATCGAAGACGTTGGATCCGCTCTCCGTGGCAAGCGTGGCTCGGGCTGAGCCGAGGAACCGATACCAGTCGAGGCCGTAGATCCGCTTTTCCGCCGCAACCTCAATGTCAACCGGAATGCCCCGGGCCTCGGCCATGCGGCGGACATCGACGCCGATGCGATACTTTTCGTGTCCGAGTTCACCGTAGTTCGGCGGCAGCTCGCGCCCGCGATAGCCGATCCTCACGGTACGGCTCGCCATCGGCCGACGGAATTGTTCGATCGAGGCGTCCTCCGGGACGTAGCCAGTCAGGGTTTGGACGAATTCGGTGCCAGGGAAGCGCCGGCGCGGGTAGACGTGCTCTCGGCCTTCGTCCGGCACGCATGTGAATACGGCATCGAACTGGATCAAGTCGAACCATTTCCTCGCCGTCTCGGTTGAGTCGTACTCGTCCTGGATGAACAGCATCTTCAGCCCGCTATAGGATGCGAGTCGTTCGGCCAAGCGTCGCTTGATGTACCAATCGTAAGAGAGTCGGACGGCATAGTGAACGATAATGACATCGTAGCTGTCGAACTTCCAAGACTCTGGATAATCGTTTCTATTTTTGTACTCAGAATCTACCGTCGCGGGTGCGAACATGAACTGGTTCTTAGAGTAACGTGCGAAGGCAGAAAGGTGCTCGGCAACGGTCATGATATGAGCCGAACGGTCATCATACAGAAACAGGATATTCAAGCGACGACCGGGAAAGTAACGGCCCGTCATGGCGGCCCTGATCTCTGTAGCGAGTCGCTCAAACTTGAGGTCATGGGACTGAAGCCGAGCGACCCGGAGGCGCTCGTCAATAGCTGAAGGAGAGTCTCTAGTGTCCGCTATCGTCTTCATGGCATCGGCAAAGGTGTCCGGGGTGTTGGCGATGCGAAACACGTCGGGGAACTGCCGAAGCGCATCGATCTCGACCGCGACGACGCCGAGGCCGCAGGCCGCGTACTCGAACGCGATCGGCGGCGAGGACTCTCGAACGGAGGGCTCGGATCGAAGCGGCATGATGCCGACGTGCGCGCTCCTCGCAAGCTCCGCGATGGCGGCAGGCTTAAGGTCGCCGTAATTCGTCACGTTTGTGTGGTCGACACTGAGCTCCCCGTAGGTTTCCTGTTCGTCCAGCGATACGTAGAACCAGAAATCCCAGTCTGGCAGACGATGAATGAGTGAATGTATCAGCTTGTAGTCTAGCCCATCGTTCATCCCTCCCTGGCACAGCGCTACGGGACGACCGAATGGTTCAGGCAAGAACCTGAAGGCTTCGGTTCCATACCAGAACGGAAAATCGCATCCGGCGCCGATCACGGCACACGAGCCTCCGTAGCC
>CAXUCF010000013.1:26228-34098 GCA_964249275.1 uncultured Lichenihabitans sp. | reverse complement strand
CGCGGCCGGCAAGATGCTCTACCAGCGCCGCAACGCCAACCTCGGCCGGGCCGTCGATCCCGTCTACGTGGGCATGATGAACGCCATGATGGAGGAGACATTGCTGACCGGTACGGCCCGCAAGGCCGAGGTGCCGGGCTGGCAGGCGGCCGGCAAGACCGGCACCAGCCAGGATTGGCGGGACGCTTGGTTCGTGGGCTACACGAGCCGCCTCGTCACGGGCGTCTGGCTCGGCAACGACGACGGGACGCCGACCCGCAAGGCCTCGGGCGGCAACCTGCCGGTGGACGTCTGGAGCCGCTTCATGAAGGTGGCGCTGAAGAACGTGGCGCCGTCGCCGCTGCCCGGCAATTGGCACGGGTCCGGCGGCGTCCAGCCCGCCCCCGACGATGGTGGCCCCTTGGCGGCCCTGCTCAGCCGGGCCGGCGCCCTGCTGGGCCACGATCCCGCTGGCGGGCACGATCCCGCTGGCGGGCACGGGCCGGCACTCACGACCTCGGCGCCCGCCACGACGGGCTCCATACCGGCCTCCCCCGCGGGAGCAACGGCCGGCGTCGACGACCCCCGCTACACCGACGAGCCCGTTCCGCCCTCGGTCGTGCCGGATGATCCGCCGGCTACCGCCGCCGTCTCACGCCGGGACCGTAGCCTGCTCGACCAGCTCTTCGGGGGCTGAGCATGTCCTTGCGAGCCTGCTCACACCTCGCTCCGAGCCAAATCAACCATGGCGCAAGCCACGCAAGGCCGTTTAGCCTGCGGGAGCCGGTGCGGAGCCGGTCGCCACGAGGATAGCTTTTGCCCGACGATCCCGATCTGACCCAAACCGTAGCCGCGATCCCGTCCGGTCTCTACCCACCGATCCAACCATACCGCCATGGCATGCTCGACGTCGGCGACGGCCACAGCATCTATTGGGAACTCTGCGGCAACCCGGAGGGGAAGCCGGCCGTGTTCTTGCACGGGGGCCCGGGCGGCGGTGCCTCGCCGGGTCATCGAAGGCTTTTCGACCCCGAGCGCTACCACCTGCTGATCTTCGATCAGCGCGGTTGCGGCCGTTCGACTCCTTACGCGAGCCTCGACGCCAATACGACCTGGCACCTCGTCGACGACATCGAGCGCCTCCGGGAGATGATCGGCGCCGAGCGCTGGCTCGTGTTCGGCGGCTCCTGGGGTTCGACCCTGGCCCTCGCCTATGCCGAGACGCATCCGGATCGCACGTCGGCGCTGATCCTGCGCGGCATCTTCACGCTGCGCCGGTCGGAACTGCTTTGGTACTACCAGGAGGGCGCGTCCTGGCTGTTTCCCGACAAGTGGGAGCGCTTCCTGGCCCCGATCCCAGAGGCCGAACGCGGCGACCTGATGGCGGCCTACCACCGGCGCCTGACCGGCGCATCCTCCGACGAGAGGATCGCGGCGGCCCGTGCCTGGGCCTTGTGGGAAGGCGAGACCATCACGTTGCTGCCCAACCTCGAATTCACGGCACAGCACAGTGAGGACCGTTTCGCACTCGCCTTCGCGCGGATCGAAAACCACTACTTCGTCAATGCCGGCTTCCTGGAGGAAGGCCAGCTCATCCGCGACGCCTCACGGCTGCGCGATATCCCAGGCACCATCGTCCAGGGGCGCTACGACGTCGCGACCCCGATGAAATCCGCCTGGGACCTGCATCGCGCCTGGCCCGAGGCCGAGTTCCGGCTGGTGCCCGATGCCGGCCATGCCTTCAACGAGCCCGGGATTCTGTCGGAACTCGTCCGGGCCACCGACCGCTGCGCCCGCGAGCCTTGACGGCGACGGCGCGCCGTCTGGGCATTATGGCAACTTGTCGGGGCCGCGACCGGCGCGGTAAAGCTTGCCCGACGGCCGCGACGAGCGCCGCCGACGGATCGGATCACCATGCGACGGGACCCAAGGCCGCCGTCACCGGCCAAGATCACGGCGGCTTTCAAGCTCGCCATGCGTCGGCTCGCCACCACCGTCACGATCGTCACGGCGGGCCGGGAGGGCCGCCGGTTCGGCATGACCGCAACCGCCGTGACGTCGGTCACGGCCGAGCCTCCGACCCTGCTGATCTGCGTGAACCGCAGGGCCAGCATCCATGCCATCATCGTCGATTCGGGGCGTTACTGCGTCAACATCCTCGCCACTCACCATGCCGGCCTCGTGGGCCCTTTCGGCGGATCGGTCGAAGGCGAAGCGCGGTTCCTGCACGGGGGCTGGAGCCGCGACGTCGACGGGACCCCTTATCTCGACGACGCCCAGGCGAGCCTGTTCTGCGCGGTGCGGCAGTCCGTGGACTATGGTTCCCACTCGATCCTCATCGGCGAGGTCATGTCGGTGCTGCTGTCCGACGCGATCACGCCGCTGCTCTATCAGGACGGCGGTCTCGCGGCCTCGCGCCTGCTCGATCCGTGACGGCCGACCGATCGGCATGCCGCATCGCGAACGAGCCCGCCTCGACAGCTGCCGGAGAGCGCCGTGAAGCCCATCTACATCGATTATCTGAATGCGCTCGACGTCCACGAACTGGCGCTCACCGACGACGAGATCATCGCGGCGGTGGAAGCGGGTCTCGCGGCCCAGGGCCGCGGCCAGACCGTGATCGAGCCGCGCGTGCATCTGATGCCCGACGCCAGCTTCAACGGTCACTTCAACGTGCTGCGCGGCTACGTGGCGCCCATGAACCTCGCGGGCGTCAAGGTGGTGGGCGACTTCGTCGACAACTACCGGCAGGACCTGCCGTCCGAGTTCGGCGTGCTGACCCTGTTCGATCCGCGGACGGGGGCACCCCGGGCCATCCTCGACGCCACTGCCATCACGGAGATGCGCACCGGCGCCGTCACGGCGGTCGGAGCCAGGCATCTGGCTCCGCCGACCCCGACGGTGCTGGGCCACGTCGGGGCGCGCGGCACGGCCTATTGGAACGTCCGGCTGCTCGACCGGCTGTTCGGGTTCGACGAGATCCGGGTCCATTCCCGCCGGCCAGACAGCCGCGATAGCTTCGCGGCCCGCCTGTCGCAGGATCTCGGCAAGCCCGTGCGGGCCGTATCCTCCTGGCGTGACTGCGTCGAGGGCGCCGACATCGTGGTCGAGGCTACGCGGCTCGAAGCACCTGCGCCGCTGCTCAAGACGGAGTGGATCAAGCCCGGCGCCCTGGTGGTGCCTTACGGAACCATGAGCGCCGTCGAACTTTCGCTGACCGACATCATGAGCAAGATGGTGGTGGACGACTGGGGCCAGTGCCGCTCCGGACCGTTCGGTGCCATGCGGGCCCATGTCGAGGCCGGCCTCTTGACCGAGGCGACGCTCCACGCCGAACTCGGGCAGATCGTGGCCGGCTTGAAGCCCGGTCGCGAGACGTCAGGCGAGACCATCCTGTTCTGGCACCGCGGCCTGTCGCTCAGCGACATCGCGCTCGGCCACGCCATGCTGGACAAGGCCGCGCGGCTCGGCATCGGTCAGAAGCTGCGCTTTGCCTGACGCCATGGATCGTCCACGCGGTCGAGGGCTCATACCATTTCCGGTTGATGGCCTCTCCCGGCGGTCATTTCGGGCGAAGCGAAGCGCGACATCATCGCGCCAGCGAAGACCCGGAACCTAGACGCCCGACGCCGCAGGATGGTCCGGGGCGGCCGTGCGCTGTTCGGGGAGCACCGAGGTCTGGATCCCGGATCTGCGCGCCTTCGGCGCTGGTCCGGGATGACAACCGGAGTTGATCATGCGGAAAAACCGTGTCAGCTCTTCGGGCGAAGCCGCGACACCAGGGCCTCGATGGCCGCGATGGAACCGAAGTTCCTGAGCGTGATCTCGGCCGGTGGGATGGTCAGGTCGAACTCCGTCTCCACGCCGAGCATGAGTTCCACCATGTCGATCGAGGTCATGCCGAACCGGGCGAGATCGGCATCTGCCGCGATCGGACCGGCGATGCCGCGCCTCGCCAGGATTTCGCCCACCACGGCGGCGATCTGTTCTGCCGGCGCAAGTCTCGCTTTGTCGAGCATCGTCTTTCCTTTCATGCCCGTCGGCCTTTCGACATGGCAGCAACCGCCATCTGTTCCGCAAGTGATTGCTCAAACGTAGATTTCCGGCGTGACTCCAACATTTGCGAGTCTTCGATGTAAAATCTCGAAATCGATAAGGGCTGATGTCGTAGGTCAGGTTAGATGATTGTTGACGTCCTGTGCGGTTACGATCGCTTCATCATGAACGGGGTTGGCCCGTGGATTTGCTGAGGACATCAGTGTTAGGGTACAACGGACTGTAGCAGCACCGGCCGTCCGGGGAGCCGTAACCATGACGATGTTGGAGACACGGGCTGATCAGGGCGCGATAGCTCCCGCCGTGTTCGGTCTCGGTGGCGCCGAGACTCCGGTGATCCCGTTCCGCGCCGAAGCGGCAGCGGCGGTCGCGGCCGAGCATGCCACCGCGGTCGACCGGGATGCGCGCTTTCCGGCCGAGGCTATCGCGGCCCTGAAGCGCCATCGCCTGCTCGGCATGGCGGTGCCGCGCGAATACGGGGGCGAGGGCGCGTCGATGGCGGAGGTCGCCGATGTCGGCTTCAAGCTCGGCCGCGCCTGCTCGTCGACCGCCATGGTCTTCGCCATGCACCAGATCAAGGTCGCCTGCGTGATGCGTCACGGGCGCAGCAGCGCCTGGCACGAGGGGATGCTGCGCCGCCTCTGCGACGAGCAATGGCTGCTCGCGTCGTCCACCACCGAGGGGCAGAACGGCGGCAACGTGCGCTCGAGTGCCGCCGCCATCGAGGCGGAGGCGGACGCGATCACGCTCGACCGCGAATCCACCGTCATCTCCTACGGCGCCGAGGCCGACGGCATCGTCACCACGGCGCGGCGTTCGTCCGACGCCGCCGGGTCAGACCAGGTGCTGGTGGTGCTCCTCCGCGAACACTACCGGCTCGAACCCGTGCTGCAGTGGGACACGCTCGGCATGCGCGGCACCTGCAGCGCCGGCTTCCGTTTGCGGGCGCGCGGCTCCGCCGAACAGGTGCTCCCCGTGGCTTATGAGACCATCCACAGCCAGACCATGACGCCGGTGGCCCACATCCTGTGGGGTGCGGCCTGGAGCGGCATCGCGGCGGCCGCGGTCGAACGCGCCCAGAACTTCATCCGCAAGGCGGCGCGCCACGGCAAAGGCCAATTGCCGCCGGGTGCCTCCCATTACACGAAGGCGCAGTCGTCGCTGCGCGTCCTGCGGACCCTGGTGCAGGCCGGGGTCGCACGCTACGAGGCGGCCCTGGCGGACGAACGCCTGTTCGGATCGCTCGACTTCCATGCCGCCATGAACCTGCTCAAGGTCGATGCGTCGGAGACCGCCGTCTCGACCGTGATGAGCGCCATGCGGGCCTGCGGCCTGTCGGGATATCGCAACGACGGCGAGAGCAGCATCGGACGCCACCTGCGCGACATCCTGTCATCGCCCATCATGATCAACAACGACCGCATCCTCGCCAATCTCGCCACGACCACGCTGATGAGCGCGGTGCCGACGTCATTGATGGACTGAGCGGTGGAGCGGCTCGAAGCCGAGTGATTTTCGGTCCGGCGGCGCCGGAAAACGGGTGAGGTAGGCTCTCGCCCGCGGCAGTGCATCGTGGAGAAACTGGCCGGGCTCCCGGAGCCACAAGCCGCCATGGGCCCGCGACCGCGCCTTGGCGGTGCGGGCCGATGGCCGCTACGGCGCTGGTCACAGCGTGAAGCACAGCACCGTTCCGCGCCAGCGCGAACCGTCGCCGGCCGTCTCGGTGCTACCCGGCAGCGCAGCCGCGACCGAACGCCAGAAGCTCAGGGCGTCGGGATTGTAGCTCGCGACGCCGAGTTCCCAGCGTCCCGGGTAGCGGTGGAACATCTGCAAGGCGGCACGGCGGCCGATACCGGCCCGCCGATATTTGCGCAGGACGAAGAACTCAGCCAATGCGTGATCGACCACTCTGTCCAGGGGTGACCATCGGTTCACCAGGGCAAAACCAGCGGTCCGCCCGTCGGCACGGATCAGCAGGGGCAGATTCCCGTCCTGCCGCCAATAGTCGTCGGTGCCAGGCGGGTAGGGAAAGATGCCGGCGTCGTCGACCTCGGCGTAGGTAGTGCCCAATTCCGCGAACCCGGAGAAGTCGTGCAGGTAGAGCTGGAGCAGCCGATCGAGGAGGGGTTTTGCGGCGAGCGGCATCGCGGTGACCGTCACGTCGCGGATCGTCGGCATGGCGTCTCCTTCGGCCGCATCCGGCGTCGAGCGGCGCACTCCCTCGCGTCAAACCCAGGTTACAGGAGCGTGTATCCGGTCGTGTGGCACGCGCCCAACCCACATTGCAGGATCGCCGAGACGAGGTTGATGGCGCAGAGCGCGATCACGTAGAGGCCTGCGCTTGCCGCAATCCTCGCCAGCAGTGGCGACGGCGCTCCCTCGCGTGGCCCGCCGTCGCCCAGCATGGCGAGCTGGAGGCTGAAAACCGCGATGACGGCAAGCGCTACGATCACCGACCAGACCGGCATGTGCAGGCCGAGCACGGCGGTTCCGACGTAGCTCCGTCCGGGCAGCGGACAGATGTCGAGCAGGGTCTGCCGTGCCGAAACGACGAGCAGGAAGAGGGCCGACACGATGCCGAGGCCGATGCATCTCACGCGATCGCCTTGCCTGTCCTGCAGCATGAGCGCGAAGCAGATGCCGAACATGGCAATCCTTTGCAGCAGGCAGAGCGGACACGGCACTTCGCCATAGCCGTATTGCAGGACCATGGCGGCCGTCAGAATGGTGGCCAGCACCGCCAGCATGGCAACGCGGGTGAGGTCGTCGAGCCGCGCAAGGCCGGCGCAGGGACCGGAACCGACGGTCATGCGGGTTTGCCCGGGTTCGATCGGCGAGGAACGGCGGGGATCATCCCTGCAACCAGGGCATGCGGAAGCCGTCTTCGGAATTGTGGATCTCGGTCAGGAACAGGCCAGCCGAGAGCGCCAGGCCGACGACGACGGCCGCCAGCGCCAACCAGCGCGGCCCGAAACGTGTGGAGGCCAGCGCCAGCGACATGGCGGCGAAGCACAGGACCATCACGGCATTGATCTCCCCGATCGATGGTTCGCCATGGGGGTTCGCGATTGCTGCGTGAGGCGCTGTCCCGGCGCCGTCCCCCGTCCAGGCGGTGCGTTGACAGGCGCACCATCTCAGGCCGTGTTGCCGGCGTCGACCGTCATCACGGTGCCGGTGATGTTGCGGGCGGCGTCGCTCATCAGGAAGCCGACCGCCTTGGCCACGTCCTCGACCTCGGCCAGCCGCCTCAGCGCGCTGCGCTTGGCGATCTGGTCGCGTTGGCCCTGGCCGAGCCCGCTCGTCATCTCGGTGGCGATGAAGCCCGGCGCCACGGCGTTGACCGTGACGCCGGCACGCCCGACCTCGCGGGCCAGCGACTTCGTAAAGCCGATCAGCGACGCCTTGGTGGCTCCGTAGACCGACAGGCCGTTGTAGCCCGTGGAGGCGATGATCGACGCCATGTTGACGACCCGGCCCCGGCCTTCCGCCATCATGCCCCGCACGGCATATTTCGTGAGAACGACCGGCGACAGGGTGTTCAGCCGGACCAGGGCCTCGATCTGCGAATTATGCATGGTGGCCAGCATGCCCTCGGTGCCGATGCCGGCATTGTTGACGAGGCCGTAGAGCGGGCCGTGCCGGCTACGCAGCCCCTGGACGAGGCCGGGGATCGCCTCCACCTCGCCGAGGTCGAACGCCACCATGTGGATTTCGCCGGTGCCGTCGCGCGCCACGGCCTCGCAGGCTGCCGACAAGGCCTCGCTGGGCTGGCGGGCGACCGCGAAGACGCGATGGCCGGCGGCGGCGAGGTCGCGCGCGATGCCGAGCCCGATCC
>CAXUCF010000013.1:20773-26218 GCA_964249275.1 uncultured Lichenihabitans sp. | reverse complement strand
CGCCCGTCACGATCACGTTACGCATGGGCGCGGTCGAGCTTGCCGGCGGCCGTGACCGCAAGGCGCGTGGCGAAGCGGAGCAGCACCGGCACCTTGTAGCTCGGCAGGGCGTCTCGGCAGATCTGCAGGATCTCGGCCTTCAGCTTCGCTTGGCGCCCCGTCTCGTTCTCCGCGAAGGCCTGCTTCGGTACCACCTCGGCCACCACGATGGCGCCCGTGATCGGGTTGGCCCGCGCCTTGACGAGCGACATGCGGACGCCGCCATGCCGGTTGATGACGGCCTCGACCTCCTCGGGATGCACCTTGAGGCCGCCGACGTTGATGACGCCGCTGCGCCGTCCGACGAAATAGAGCCTGTCGCCGCGCTGCTCCACCATGTCGTCCGTGTCGACGAACCCGTCCGCATCGCGGAGCACCGTGTCGCTTCCGAGGTAGCGGCTCGCGGCCCGCGCCGAGCGGATGCGCAGCGAGCCGGCCTCGACCTTCATCCGCACGGAGCGGTCCGGATCGAGATAGTGGGCCGGAAAGCCTTCCAGGCCGTCGTCGACCTCGAAGCCGACCCCTGCCTCGGTCGAGGCGTAGGCATGCCCGATCCTGGCATCGGGATAGGTGCGGGCCAGCATGTCGAGGATGGCCTGGTCGGCAATCTCGCCCGACAGGCGGACATACCGGGGCGAGATCAGCGTGCACTCCGGGCTCATCGCGACGCGCCGCCACTGCGACGGCGTCCCCGACAGGTGGGTGACGCCGGCAGCCCCTAGGCGCGCCAGGTGGTCGCCGACCGTCTCGCCGGCCTGCGACAGTACGAGCGAGCCACCGCACAGCACGGCGCGAAGCAGGATCTGCAGTCCACCATAACGCCGGATATCGTAGAACGTGCCCCAGACCGGCGGCGATGCGGCGGTGTTCGGCACGATGGCGCCCGTGAGGGCGGAACGGCTGTGCACCACCATCTTGGTCGTACCGGTTGTTCCCGATGTCAGCAGCACCCATTCGGTGTCGCGATCTTCGGGGTCACGGCCTGCAGCGGCTCGGGCGAGGGGTGCGGGCGCCATGACGAGCACGTTCGCATGGGGGCCGAAGGTCGACGGGTCGCCGTCGGTCAGCACGGCGTCGACCTCGGCGCCCGCCATCACGGCCACGTGGTCCGACGCCTTGAGGTCGGGCGGGGCAATCACGATGCGCCGCGCCAAGCCGTCGAGTTCGATCAGAGCCTGGGCCGTCAGCCACTGCGTGCTCAGGCTCAGCAGGACGGACCGGCCTACGAAACGGTCGCGCCGGCTATCCAGCACCGTGCCGTCCCGCATGTCGGCAAGCCGGACCCTGCCGTCGGGGGTGCCGAAAAAGCGTTCGCCGACCTCGATGCCGTCAACCAACCAGCGTCGAAGCGCTCTGCTGCCGTGCTGCATTGTCGTAGAACCCGATGAAGTCGCCGAGCGTGACGGGAAAATAGACGTCGTCGGAGATCGTGAACGGGTCGAAGCCGAGTTGGTCCTCGAGTCGGGTCACCAGAATGGCGAAACACAGCGAGTCCAGTCCGGACTCGAGGAGCACCAGACCGTCGCTGAGGGGCTTCAGGACCTTGTCCTGCTCGGACGCTACGGTCTCGATTGCCGAGATGATGGTGGCTCGCGTGTCCATCGAGACGTTTACCTCAGGTTTGAGACTCGACGGTAATGAAGGGGCTCCACAGTGACAAGCCGATCGATCGGCCATGGTGAATGGAATGGTGGCTGACGGGCAGGTCCGTCGTCGGGAAATCGGCACGTCCGACCTCGGCGCCGTCGCGGACCTTCTAACGAAGGGGTTCCCGGGTCGGCGCCGCGACTACTGGAGCCGCGGGCTCCGCCGCATGACGGAGCGTTCCTCCCTACCGTCCGGCTGTCCGCGCTACGGCTACATGCTGGAAACCACAGGTGGCCCGGTCGGCGTTGTCCTGCTGCTCTTCCATGACGGCCTCGCGCGCGGCGAGCCGAACCTGCGCTGCAATCTGTCGAGCTGGTACGTCGAACCGGCCTATCGCATGCACGCTCCGCTGCTGGTCGCCTCGGCCCTGAAGCGCCGCGGCGTCACCTACACCAATATCTCACCGGCGCCCCATACCTGGGCCACGATCGAGGCCCAGGGCTTTACCGCCTATGCAATCGGCCAAATCCTGGTCGCACCCGCCCTGAGCCCAGTGCGGGAGCCGGCGCGGGTCCTGGATTTCGCGGCCGGGCCGGGGCGCGACATTCCCGAGGCGGCGTTGCTGGCCGACCACGCTGGCTACGGCTGCAGGAGCCTCGTCGTGGAGGCACAATCTGGAACATATCCGTTCGTGTTTCTGCCGGTCCGAATCCGATCCGGCCGCTTCCCGGTTCCGGTCATGCAACTGATCTTCTGCCGCGACATCGCCGACCTGCCCCGCTTCACCGGCGTCCTCGGCCGAGCCCTCCTGCGCCACGGCATGGCGGGCCTGCTGCTCGACGGCGACGTGCCGCCCGGCGGGATGGTGGCGATCCGGCGCTTCGGAGGGCGCAAATATTATCGCGGACCCGACCGGCCCCGGCTCGGCGACCTCAGCTATACGGAGCGGGCGATCCTCGGCGCCTGACGCAACGTCCGCGATGTTCAATCCACAGTAAGCACGATGTCGGGCGCCGCTTGCCGGGAAGGGGCGGTTTCGGCACCACTCAAACGATCACGGAGCCGAGCCGCACCATGCTGCACCTGTCGCCGAACAGCCGCACGGCCGCCGAGGTCCTCGTCGATCATCTCGTCGCCCATGGCGTCGATCACGTCTTCTGCGTTCCCGGCGAAAGCTACCTGTCGGTGCTCGACGCCTTCCACGACCGCGCCATCGCGGTCACGGTGTGCCGGCAGGAGGGTGCCGCCGCCATGATGGCCGACGCCTACGGCAAGAGCACGGGGCGACCCGGCATCTGCTTCGTGACCCGAGGTCCGGGCGCCACCAATGCCTCGGCCGGCATCCACGTGGCCCATCAGGACTCGACCCCGCTGATCCTGTTCGTCGGGCAGGTGCAGCGGAGCGCCAGGGGCCGCGAATCGTTCCAGGAACTCGACTACGGGGCCGTCTTCGGCAGCATGACCAAATGGGCCACCGAGGTCGACGATCCCGAGCGCATGCCCGAGATCGTGGCCCGGGCCTTCCACCTCGCCTCGAATGGCCGGCCGGGTCCGGTCGTGGTGGCGCTGCCGCGCGACGTGCTGGACACCCGTGTGGCGGTCGAGGATATCCCGCCGACGGCTCGGATCGAGACCGCGCCGGGGGCGGCCGAGATGGATTGCCTGGCCGCGATGCTGGCCGGGGCGCGCCGCCCGCTCGTCGTGGTGGGCGGCAGCCGGTGGGACGAGGCTTCGCGGGCGGCGCTGCACGCCGCGGCCGAGCGACTCGGCCTGCCCGGGATGACGAGCTATCGGCGTGCGCCGCTGTTCGACGCCCTGCATCCGCACTACGCCGGCGACCTCGGCCTCGCGCCGAACCCGAAGCTCGTGGCCCGCGTGCGCGACGCCGACCTCATCGTCGTCATCGGGGCGCGGCTGAGCGAGATCGCGACCCAGGGCTACGAGCTGTTCGACGGGCTCCCCCGCAAGCCGAAGCTCGTGCATGTCTACCCGGCCGCCGAGGAACTCGGCCGCGTGTTCCGGCCCGACCTCGCGATCCACGCGACGCCGAAGCGCTTCGTCGAGGCCCTGTCGGCAACCCCGCTGCGGGGCTCGCCGGGTTGGCGCGACACGGTCGGGGCCGCCCATGCCGAATATCTCGCCTGGAGCGAGGTCGCGACGCCGCAGCCCGGCGGCGTGAACCTCGGCCAGGTGATGGTCTGGCTGCGCGACAACCTTCCCGCCGACGCGATCCTGTGCAACGGCGCCGGCAACTACGCGGCCTGGATCCATCGCTTCTACCGTTTCCGCCGCTTCGGCAGCCATGTCGCGCCGACCTCGGCGTCCATGGGCTACGGCATCCCGGCCGCGGTCGCCATGGCGCGGCTCCACCCGGGCCGCCTGATCCTGTCGGTCAACGGCGATGGCGACTTCCTCATGAACGGCGCGGATTTCGCGACCGCCGTGCAATACGATCTGCCCATCGTGGCGCTCGTGGCCGACAACGGCATCTACGGCACGATCCGCATGCACCAGGAGCGCCAATACCCCGGCCGCGTCTCGGCCACGACGCTGAAGAACCCGGATTTCGCCGCCTACGCGCGGGCCTTCGGCGGCTTCGGCGCGACTGTGGCGCGCACGGCGGATTTCGGCGGCGCCTTCGGGGCGGCGCGCGCCTCCGGCCTGCCGTCGATCATCCACCTGAAGATCGACCCCGAGGCCATCACGCCCGGCACGACGCTAAGCGCGATCCGGGAGAAGGCGCTGGCGGGGGTGTGACGGTCCGTAGAACCGCAATCAACCGTTATGGACTGACGAGCACGTCCGTCGCTGCGAAGTCGTCACCTTTGAAGAGCAGCGGCACGCCATATGTGCTGGCTAACGCGTAAGCCGCACAGTCGGCCAAGTTGAGCCTCGCTCTTGAGTGCCTGCCCTTACCATATCGGTCGAAGGCGCGCAGTGCTTCTCTGATCTGAGCCGTGTCGAAGGGAATTATCTCAAAAGCGTTGTCGACTTCGAGAAACCGCCATAGCCGATCGACGGCATCTCTGCCACGGCGGCTCAAGATTACGACGCCCGTCTCATGGACGTTGACGGCCGAGATCATGAGCCGATCCGCTTGGGCCATAGCGGCAACGAAACGGTTGGCGTCTTCCTCGCCTTCGAGGATTGCGATCAACGCCGAACTGTCGACGACGATCATAAAGGATCCATGTCGTTCATGATCTCACTTGGCGTACGGTGATCCAGCAGAGGCATCGCAGCAATCTCGCGACCCACCGCCAACATCTCCTCTGCCGTCATACGGCGGCGCGTCTGCATCACCTCCGCGAGTCCGGAACTGTCGCGGGTCAATCGCTCGGCGGCGTCACCGAAAGATGGTTTGCGTCTTCGCGGAGCCGCCCTCGGGGTCGCGTTTTCGAGATGCTGAGCAAGCGCCGCCTGAAGGCCCAGAAGAAAATTACTTGAGAACACGCCTTCCATCATCGCGGCCGTCATCAGCGGCAGCAACTCGTCTTCGGGCAGATCCAAAGGGCGGGCGACCAATCGACCATCTTTCCACCAGGAAAACCGAATCTCCTCGCGCCCATACTTCTTGACGTATAGTCGCTCGATGGTTTGACCGACAGAGTCAGCGGAGGATCTCAGCTCTCTGGCGTAAGGTGTATCACGCACGTTGGCCTCCGAAATTGTGGCAGTATGCTGCGGCGATCCAGGCATCAGTCGTGAACCGGGTCAAGGCCCGATGCCGATCGGTAGGGTGCACAAGGCTGCAGGCCTCGATGACCGAGGAACCAGGATTGAAACACACATTCTGCTCCAAACCGTCTCGCGATCCAG
>CAXUCF010000013.1:8064-20763 GCA_964249275.1 uncultured Lichenihabitans sp. | reverse complement strand
ATCCAGCATATCCATGATCACCATCGGCATCCTCGAAACCGGCGTTCCCCCCACTGATCTCGCGGCGCGCTACGGCCGCTACGACGCCATGATGCGACGCATGCTGGGCGCCGGCTTCGGCTATTGCAGCTACGACGTGCAGGCCGGCGAGCTTCCCGCGGCGCCCGATGATCACGCAGCTTACGTCGTCACGGGATCCTCGGCCGGGGTCTACGACCCGCTACCCTGGATCGCGCCGCTGAGGCGCTTCATCCGGGCGGCGCAGGGTCGGGCCAAGCTCGTCGGCATCTGCTTCGGCCACCAGGTCATGGCCGAAGCCCTGGGCGGACGGGTCGAGAAAAGCCACAAGGGTTGGGCACTGGGGCTCCACGCTTACGATATCGACCATGCCGCCCCCTGGATGAACCCGGACGTCTGCCGGATCTCCGTCGCGGCGTCGCACCAGGACCAGGTCGTGGCGGTGCCGGAGGATGTCACGGTGCTGGGGCACAGCGTTTTCGCGCCCTACGCCATGCTGGCCTACCCGGGCGGGGACGCGATCTCGGTGCAGTTCCACCCCGAGTTCGAGCGCGGTTTCGCCGAGGCGCTGGTGAACCTGCGCGGCCCGCACATCGGACCCGAAGCGGCCGAGCGCGCCATGGCGTCGCTACGGGAACCGAGCGACGCGCCCGCGGTCGCGGGCTGGCTCAGGCGCTTCATCGCGGGCGCTTGAAGCCGCGCGCTCTCAACCGTGGGCGTAATCCCAGTAGAGCTGCCGGGCCTTGGCGTAGACGGGGCCGGGCGCGACGGCGCGGTCGTCGATGCGGGTGATGGGCACCACCTTCGAGAAGTTGCCGGATGAGAAGATCTCGTCGGCCACCTCGAAATGCGCGTAGCTCATGGTGGCCTCGACGACGTCGAGGCCGGCGCCGCGCAGGAGACCGATCACCCTCGCTCGCGTGATCCCGGCCAGGAAGGTGCCGTTCGGCACCGGCGTATAGACCACGCCATCCTTGACCATGAAGACATTGGCGTTGGCGAGTTCGGCGACGTTGCCGAGCCCGTCGCGCATCAAGCAGGTGTCGAAGCCGCGCCGCTTGGCTTCGGCCAGCGCCCGCGCGCCGTTGGGATAGAGGCAGCCCGCCTTGGCCTCCACGGGTGCGCTCTCGGCCGTTGGGCGGCGATAGGGCGACAAGGTCACGGATAGGCCGGCCGGTTTCGGCATGGGGGCGTCGTAGATGGTGAGGCACCAGCGCGTGGACGCGGGATCGTACAGCACGCCGCCGCCCACCATGCCCTCTTCGGCCCAGTACATGGGGCGGATGTAGAGATCCGATTCGGGGCCGAAGCGCTCGATCCCGTCCCGGGCCAGGCCCGACCAACGCGCCGGCGCCACGATGGGATCGAGTCCGAATGCCGCCGCGGAGACGTTGATGCGGGCGCAGTGGAGGTCGAGGTCGGGCGTGGTGCCTTCGAAGGCGCGGGCGCCGTCGAAGACCGTGGAGCCGAGCCAGGCGCCATGCGTCCGCGGTCCCATGATGGGCACGTTGCCCTCGTGCCAGGCGTCCTCGAAGAAGGTCCAGGTTCGCGAATGCATGTGACGGTTCCCGCGCGGTGCCGATGGCCGGGCAGACTAAAGGAAGGAAACGTGAAACGTCACCCTCGTCCCGGTTCGGTCTGGCCGAGCCTTGGCTCCATTCGCGCCGGGGAGGCGCGCCGTCGCACGCCGACCCGCCCCATGGCGAAGACCGCAAGGGCGCCGTGGGTGGCGGCATTCTGCCAAAAGAGCGCCTGGGCGCCGTAGCGCGCCATCAGGGTCGAGGCCAGCACCGGCGCCAGGATCGCGCCGAGGCAATACAGGAACAGCAGTCCGGACGAGACCGACACCGCATGTTCGGGACCCGCGCGATCGTTGGCATGGGACACCGCCAGCGTGTAGAGCACCATCGTGGTGGCCCCGACCGCCACCCCGAGCCCGCAGACGACCCCGAACGACAAGGTGCTGCCCAGCGCGAGCATCACCTCGGAGAGGGCACCCACGGCCGCCGAGACGGTGAGCACGATGCGCCGGTCGACCCGGTCCGAGAACCGACCCACGGGGTAGAGCGCCGCCGCCGTCCCGAGGATCACGGCCGTGATGAAGCTCGCCACCCCGGCGGAGCCGAAACCGAGGCTGAGGCCGTAGACGGGCGCCAAGGCCCAGAACGCGCCGTTGGCGCAACCGATGCAGAACACCGACACCGCTGCGACCGGCGCCGTGCGGGTGAGCCACGGGAGGCGGAGGCTGATGGTGCGAGGCCGAGGTGGCGGTTCGGCCTTGGTGAACGCCATGGGCAGCATGGCGAGCGCGAAGAAGCCGGCCGTGATCGAGAACAATGTCGTCGAGCGCGGGTCGACGAAGGCCAGGATCTGCTGGCCACCCGCCGTGGCGCCGTAGCTCACCACCTGGTAGATCGCGTAGACGCGGCCGCGGTTGCTGTTGTCCGACTTGTCGCTGAGCCAGGCCTCGATCACGGCGTAGAAGCCCGAGAACACGAAGCCGATACAATAGCGCAGGCCCACCCACACGGCCGGGTGCACGACGACCGGGTAGATCAGGGTAATCAGCACCGCGACCGACACGAAGGCCGAGAAGGCCCGGATGTAACCGGCCCGCGAGATGAGGCCGGGCGCCGCCAGCGTGCCGGCCAGCATGCCGGCGAAATAGGCCGAGCCCAACAGGCCGAGCGAGAGGTCGGGAAAGCCCTCGAGCTTGCCGCGCAAAGGCACGAGCGTATTGATGAGGCCGTTTCCGGCGATCAGCCAGAGCACGGACGAGAGGAGCGCGGTGATCGAGGAGGCGGCGGGCATGTACCCTCCATGCGCCGCGCAACTTGGCGAAACCGTGTTTGTGTACGAATGAAGCTGGGCAAGCCGTCGTTTCGGCGCACGCCGTTGCAGGATGGCCGCGCTATGGCCCGATCGGTCGCG
Source organism: uncultured Lichenihabitans sp. (assembly GCA_964249275.1). Lineage (GTDB taxonomy): Bacteria > Pseudomonadota > Alphaproteobacteria > Rhizobiales > Beijerinckiaceae > Lichenihabitans. The sequence goes on along the minus strand of CAXUCF010000013.1, from coordinate 17,814 downwards.
CGGGAGCCGGGCCGCCTGACCGGTGGACCCCTGCCGCCGCTGGTGTATAAGCGCCGTAGAACGCTGCAGCGAGGCGCCGCCCGTTGCGGGCCCAACCGGCGCGTGATGACGGATCTGCGGCAGTATGAGCGCGCATCTCCGTTGTTTGGGGAACGAGATGGTGCAGGATCGCAAGCAGGTGGGCGGAGGCAGCCGCGTGACATGGTCGCCGTCGAGCTGGCGGTCGAAACCGGTCGAGCAGGCGCCGCACTATCCGGACGTCGACGCTCTGCACGCCGTGGAGCGGCAGCTCGCCGGTTTCCCGCCCCTGGTCTTCGCCGGCGAAGCCCGCAAGCTGAAGCGCTATCTCGGCGACGTCGCCCGGGGCAGGGCGTTTCTGCTGCAGGGCGGCGATTGCGCCGAGGCTTTTGCCGAACATGCGGCCGACAACATCCGCGATTCGTTCCGCGTCTTCCTGCAGATGGCGCTGGTCATGACGTTTTCGGGCGCGGTCCCGGTCGTCAAGGTCGGCCGCATCGCCGGGCAATTCGCCAAGCCGCGTTCGGCGCCGACCGAGGTCGTCGACGGGGTCGAACTGCCGAGCTATCGCGGCGACATCGTCAATGGCATCGAGTTCGAAGCGGTCGCGCGGACGCCCGACCCGCAGCGCCAGCTCGACGCCTACCGGCAGTCGGCCGCGACCCTGAACCTGTTGCGGGCTTTCGCCAGCGGCGGCTACGCCAATCTCGAGAACGCCCATCGCTGGATGCTGGGCTTCGTTCAGGATAGCCCGCAATCGTCGCGTTACGGCGAGGTTGCGGACCGGCTGACCGAGGCGCTCGATTTCATGAAGGCCATCGGCCTCGACCCCGAGCATCATCCGGAACTGCGGCAGACCGACTTCTACACGTCGCACGAGGCGCTGCTGCTCGGCTACGAGCAGGCCATGACGCGCGTCGACTCGACCAGCGGCGACCATTACGCCACTTCGGGCCACATGATCTGGATCGGCGACCGCACCCGCCAGCCGGACGGCGCCCATGTCGAGTTCTTCCGCGGCGTGAAGAACCCGATCGGCCTGAAATGCGGGCCCTCGCTGGCGCCGGATGGGCTGCTGCGGCTCATCGATGTCCTCAACCCGGCCGACGAGGCCGGCCGGCTGACGCTGATCTGCCGGTTCGGCGCCGACAGGATCGCCGACCATCTGCCGGCGCTGGTCCGGGCCGTGGAGCGCGAGGGCCGCACCGTGGTGTGGTCCTGCGATCCCATGCACGGCAACACCATCAAGGCCTCGAGTGGCTACAAGACCCGGCCGTTCGACCGCATCATGGGCGAGATCAAGACCTTCTTCGCGGTTCATCGGGCCGAGGGAACCCATGCGGGCGGTGTGCACCTCGAGATGACCGGCAAGAATGTGACCGAATGTACGGGCGGAGCCCGCGCCATTACGGAGACCGACCTCCGCGACCGCTACCACACGCATTGCGACCCCCGCCTCAATGCCGAGCAGGCAATCGAGGTAGCGTTCCTGGTGGCGGAACTGTTGAAGGCGGCGCACCAGGATCGCACGCCGGCCTTGCAGGCCGATGCGGCGGAATGAGTCCGGGCCGGAGATCGGCTCCCGCCAAGGAGGCGGCTCTCCCGTTCCGGTTCCACCGCGAGCCCGACCCGTCCGGGCGACGAGAACGTCATGCACTGCAACATCTGCGGCGGCACCGCCTTCACGGACATGCCCAAACGTCCTCGGGTGCGCTGCGCCGATTGCGGTTCGCTGGAACGGACCCGCGTGGCGGCCCTGCACCTGAGCGAGCATCTGCGCCCGCGCCTCGGCAGCCACATCCTGCATTTCGCGCCCGAGCGGGGGTTCGCCGCCATGCTGCGCGAGCTTGGGGGAGCCAATTACCGCGCCGTCGACGTCGACCCGTCGCGGTACCCGGGGCTCGACGTCGAGCCGTTCGACCTTTGCCGGGACGTCTTCGGCCTCCCGCTCGACCGTTACGACCTGATTGTCCACAATCATGTGCTCGAACACATCGAGTGCAATTATACGGCCGTACTGATGCGTCTCGCGCGGTCCCTCACGGAGACCGGCACCATGATGTTCAGCGTGCCGATACTGCCGGGAGAGTTCACCGACGAACTCGTCGAGGCGACCTCGGACGAGAAGCGGAGGCGGTTCGGCCCCATGCTGCACATGCGGCGTTTCGGACTCGACTTCCTGCAGAGCACGCTCGGGATGATCTTTGCGGTGCCCGACAGCTACGACCTCCGCGCCTCGTTCTCCGAGGACCTCCTCACGGAATGCAACATTCCGCGGCATCACTGGACCAGCTACACGGGCGCCAGTGTCTTCCGCCTGCGCAAGGCGGATCTGCGCTGCTGAGGCGACACGAGACCCAGTGAACTTCGGCGCGAGACGGATCGAGGCGGCTGACCGAACGGCACGCGGTCCGCATAGGAGCGCGCTGCCGGAGCAGTCGCATCGCTGCAGGTGTCGGCCAGGACAAGGACGTGGAGGTCCCGGCTTCGATCGGAAAGCCGGCCGGTCGCCCTGCATGGCCCGCGCCGCCAAGCCTTCGCTCATTCACTCGTGTTCGTTCCGTGCCGGGTCGCCACGACGGCCGGAACTGAGCCACGGGGCACGCGACGATCTCCCACTGTCTGTCCTGATCTGCCTCTGCGGTGACGTGGCCGCGTCTCGATCGGAGACCGCGTCCCGTCAGCCTAGCGGTTCAAGGAAAGGCGCTCGTTCTCCCCGACGTTGCCCGGCTTCTGGCCCGTGACCAGGGCTTTGGCGTAGGCGTAGAGCACGACCATCTTTCCGGAGGGCGCGTCCCAGTACTCGGCATCTTCGATGACGACTGTGATGAGGGCGATCGATGGGTCGTCCACGCCCTTCGGGAACCACGCCTTGGCGGAAGCGGTCCAATGGTCTCGCACCGCGGCCTTGTCGGTGGTGATCGAGCCGCGGCCGCGGAGTGCCACGTACTTCTGCGCATGATGGTCCGAGAAAGTGACGATGGTCTCCGGATCCGTTTCGAGGTCATGCACCTTGCCGGACTCGACATCGGTCAGGAAATAGAGAGACCCGCTGAATTCGGCATCGCTGGCCGCCATCGGCCGACTGTGGAATTTCCCATCCGTACCGCGGGTCGACAGCATGGCGATCTTCAGATCCTTGACCATGTCCATGACCTTGGTCCTGGTCGCCTCGTCGTGCTGATCCATGTCGCTGTCCCCTGCGGCTGCGTGTCTGCTTAATACCCGCCCGAAGCCGCAGTTCCTGATAAGGGGTGCGACCCTTGTACCCGGCTGGCTGCCGTCGTTCAGTTCCGGTCGTCGGGCAGCGCCGGGATCGGCATGACGTGGACGCCATCTTCGACGAGGGCGCGCAGTTCGTCGTCGGTCGCGGTGCCATAAATCGCACGCGGAGCGACATCGCCCTCGTGGATGCGGCGTGCCTGTTCCGGGAAGGCAGGTCCCACATCTTCGGCGCTCTGCTTCAGGCGCCGGTGGAGGTCCCGCACGGCCGCACGCAGAGTACCGAAAGCCTCGTCGGCGATGAGCGTGGGCGCTGCCTGGCCCGTCGCTGCGGGGATCGGTGGCGCCGGAACGGCGGTCCCTGCCGGCTCGGCCGGCGCGGGGGAAGCGGGGCTCCGGGATCGGCGCACGGCCGGTGCCATCACGGCCTTGCGGATCTCGGCGGTGCCGCAGGTCGGGCAGCCGACCTGGCCCGAACCGCTCTGCTGATCGAACGTTTCGCTGTCGCGGAACCAGGCCTCGAACGGATGATCATGCCGGCACAAGAGGGCGTATCTGATCATGGCGCGTCAGACTGCCAAGATCGTGTCGAGTTCGCCGGCCGCTTCGAGGTCGTAGAGATCGTCGCACCCGCCGACGTGCCGCTGGCCGATGAAGATCTGCGGTACGCTTGTGCGCCCGCCCGCCCGCTCGCTCATGGCGGCCCGGCCGGCACGATCGCCCGTCACATCGATCTCGTCGAAGGAAATCACCTTGCGGCGCAGCAGATCCTTGGCCGAATGGCAGTAGGGGCAGAAACGCGTCGTGTAGATCGTGACGGGCGACATCGGCTGTCCTCGGGTCCTTGTCTCTCCATATGGCCCCGTCAGCTTTCCGTCACAACCCGCGCGAAGACCAGGACGTCGACGCTCGCGGCGTTGGCCCGCAGCAGCGCACGGGAGGCGGCGTTGAGCGTCGAGCCTGTCGTCAGGACATCGTCGACCAACACGATTCGCCGCCCCGCCAGGCTGCCCTTCAACGCCGGCGCCACCGCGAATGCGCCCTGCACGTTCTCCGCCCGTTGCGCCCGCGTCATGCCGACCTGGCTGGCGGTCGCTTTGACGCGCTGGAGCGGCATCGGATCCCAAGCGACGCCCGAGGCCCTCGACACCTCGCGGGCCAGGGCGGCAGCCTGGTTGAACTGCCTCGTCCACAAGCGCGTCCGATGCAGCGGCACCGGCAGGATAAGGTCCGCGTCGGCCAACAGTTCGAGCCCGGCCCGAACCATCCAGGCGCCGAGCGGACGCGCCAGATCGAGCCGGTCGCCGTATTTGAGGCCGTGCATCAGCCTGCGGGCCGGACCGTCCTCGAAGCGCACCACGGCTCTGGCTCGGCCGTAGACGGGCGGATGGGCCAGGGCTTCCGGCGACTGTAGACCCCGCCCCAGATCCTGGGCGAAGGGTGTACCGAGCCGCTCGCAGAATGGCCGCTCGATGAACCGCATGCTGCGCCAGCAGGAGCCGCAAAGGCCCGAATGTCCGTCGATCGTGCGCCGGCAGCCCATGCAGGCCGGTGGAAACAGGACGTCGAGCGCCGCCGTGCAGAAGCGCTCCCCGGCGGCCGAAAGCCGGCCCCCGACGGACCGCGCCTTCGCAGCATGGAAGTGATCGGGACGGTCCGTCATGGCGGCAGGATAGGGGCGAAAGGGCCGTTCCGCCAGTTCGACGGCCCGGTCAGCGCAATGTTGCCGGGTTTGGGACATTGTGGCGTCACGCTGAGGCTTGTCGGTGTGTCCTGCTCTCGACACCCGGCAAATGCAGACTTTGCAAGCCGGCGTCGTGACGTTAAACCGTTAACAGCCGGGAGCTATCCTCGTTTCGGCTGGCCCTGCCACGACCAATCGGAATGTCGTTCGATGAAGTTTACGCGCTTGTTCTGGCGCTCGGCCGGCTTGATTCTGGCATTCCGCCTGCTGGCCGGCGCCCCTGCCGAGGCCAATCCGGCGTTGGTGGTCGACGCGGCTTCGGGCGAGGTTCTCTACCAGGACATGGCGACAGCGCCCTGGTTCCCGGCCTCGCTCACCAAGCTCATGACCACTTATGTGGCGCTGAGCAAGGCCCGCGAGGGCAAGATCACCATGACCACGCCGCTCCGCGTATCGGCCTACGCGGCCAGCATGCCGCCATCCAAGATGGGGTTCCGCCCGGGCACGCTGGTGACCCTCGATAACGCGTTGAAGATGCTGATGGTGAAGTCGCCCAACGACATCGCCGTCACGATCGCCGAGGGCATTTCCGGGTCGGTCCCGGCCTTCGCCGACGAGATGAACACCTATGCGGCCAAGCTCGGCTTGCGCGAATCACATTTCGTCAATCCCAACGGACTGCCGGACCCTCAGCACGTGTCCTCGGCCCGCGACATGGCCATGATCGGCAGGGCGCTGCTGCGTGAATTTCCCGAAGATAACGACCTCTTCAACATCGGCGCGCTGCAGTTCGGCGGCAAGATCATCCCCAATCACAACGGTCTGCTGGGACGCTACCCCGGGATCGACGGCATGAAGACCGGCTATACCTGCTCGGCCGGCTACAACGTCGTCGAGAGCGCCACCCGCGGCGACAAGCGCCTGATCGCCGTCATCCTGGGTGCCCCCTCGACCAACGAACGCAATCTCAAGGCCGTAACCCTGTTCGAACACTTCTTCGGCAGTCCTGGCAGCGGGCTGGGCGATCTTGCCAGCTTGCCGTCGAGCGACATCGTATTGCCGCCCGATCTGCGCGGCCAGATCTGCGGTCCCGGCCGGCGCAACGCCATCATGGAAGCGGAAGCCGAGGATGCCGCCATCGGGCTCGCGCCAGCTTCGGCGGCTCCGGTTGCGGCGCAGTTGTTCGGCAAGGCCCCCGAGCGCGAAGACGTGCTCGCCATGGCGGCCGCCCCCGGCACCGCACTGAGCGGCCCGGCCGCCCTGCTGCACGCGCGGGACGCCTTCGTGCCCGTGAAGGTCTTCATCGGCGCGGCTCCTGGATCGAGCGTTGCGTCGGTCGGATCCGTCGAGGCCCCCGCGCCCGGGCCGAAACCCGCTTCCGACGCCACCAAGGCGGGCGCGGCCGCGGCCGCAACCGGTCCCGATCGGGCTCCCGCCTCGGCGGCGGTGGATCCTGGTCTGCCGGCCCCCATGGCGCTAGCGGGTGCCGTGATGTCGCCGGCGCTCGCGGCCGCCAACAGGGCCGTGAAATCCAAGGGGCGCATGAGCCTGCGAGTCGGCGGCAAGGCGGCCGTCAAAGCTGCCGCGCCCGCCAAAGCCGTCACCCACAAGGCCGTGCCCGTTCCAGCCAAGCCTGCCGCCAAGGCTAAGCCGATGGTCAAGGCCAAGCCAGCCGCCAAGGCGGCCCCCAAGCACAAGGCCGCCGGGCGGTGATGGCACCGAGCGCGGCGCCGACAGGCGCGGTGCCGATCACGGTGCTGACGGGGTTCCTCGGTGCCGGCAAGACGACCCTGCTGAACACCGCTCTGCAGGATCCAGTGCTGGCCGGAACGGCGGTGATCGTCAATGAATTCGGCGAGGTCGCGGTCGATCACCTGCTGATCGAAGCCGTGCACGGCGACATGCTGGTGTTGACCACGGGCTGCATCTGCTGCGCGGCGCGTGGCGACCTTGTGGCGGCCGTCGAAAACCTGCTGGACCGGCGACGCGAGGGAGCCATGGCGTTCGACCGGATCGTCATCGAGACCACGGGCCTGGCCGACCCAGGTCCCATCTTGAACGCACTCCTTTCAGGCCCCGTGCTCGAGGGGGGCGCCATGCTCGATGGCGTGCTGACCCTCGTTTCGGTGGTGGATGGCACTGCGACGCTCGACCGCTACGACGAGGCGCGCCGCCAGGTCGTCCTCGCCGACCGCATCCTGCTCACCAAGCTCGACCTCCTGGCCGACGTCCCTGGCGCGAAAGGCGCGGCCTTGCTCGCGCATCGACTGGCCGCGCTCAATTCATCGGCCATCATCGGAAATGCGCGGCAAGCCGGTGCCGAAGCCTTGACCCTGCTCGGCACCGGAGCACACGCGATGGCGCGGGCGTTCACGTCCGCGCGGCACGACCATCACGGGGCAGAAGCGCCGATACGGGCGGTCACGCTCGAAGCCGGCCTCGTCGATGCCGCACGGCTGTCCGGCTTCGTGGCGCTCGTGCAGGACCGTTACGGCCCTGCGCTGCTGCGGTTGAAAGGTATCGCGGCCTTCCCTCACGATCCGCACCGGCCGGCGGTGGTTCAGGTGGTCGGACCTCTGCTGCATCCGGTGAAGCGTCTCCCGGCGTGGCCGGGCCACCACCGCCGCACTCGCCTGATCGCGATCCTCGACGGCGCGGATCCGGCCGCTCTCATATCCTCATGGAACGACCTGTTCGGGTCACCCGCCATCGACAGACCTGACGCCGCCGCGCTGCTGGAGCAGCGATCGAGCGCGGCTGGCCTTTTCGGATAACCGACCGTTCCCGCGGTCAAGCGCTAACGGCGCTCCCGGTCGCCAGGCCCGGATGGCTTCACAACCCGGGCCGACCGCGGACATCTGTTCAGACGGAAGCATAGGCTCAGTCGCCCGTGCCGGGGTTCGGGGAAAAGAAAGCATCGAGCTTGCCGGGTTGGCCGTCGTAGTCCTTGCCGTCAGCCGGCGCTTCTTTCTTGACCGAAATGTTGGGCCAGGACTTCGCATATTCCGCGTTGAGGCCGAGCCACTTTTCCAGTCCGGGTTCGGTATCGGGCTTTATCGCCTCGGCTGGGCATTCGGGCTCACACACGCCGCAGTCGATACATTCGTCGGGATGGATCACAAGCATATTCTCGCCCTCGTAGAAGCAATCTACGGGGCAGACTTCCACGCAGTCCATATACTTGCACTTGATGCAGTTTTCGACGACGACGTAGGTCATATCCTATCCTTTGATGCGCCTCAAGATGTGGACGCACCCCTGTGGCGCGGAGCGAACGCCGCTAATATGTTGGCTCCTGCTATCGGCTTTGGCGACCCCGTGCAAGCGCGGGGCCGGGTCGATGATGCCGCGTCTGGTCAAGGATGCTCCGGGGAGCCAGGCGGTGGTGCGAGATCCGCATAGAGGGTCTGCGCCTCGGCGGCCGGGCCGCGCCGCTCTCCGGCGGACAGCACCTTCATCACCCTGACCGTGCGCTCGAGCGCCACCGTGACGACGTCCCCAGGCTTGACGGCTTTGGCGGGTGTCTCGGCCCGTTGAGAATTGACCCGCACATGACCGTCGGTAACCAGCTTGGCGGCCAGCGAGCGTGTTTTCACCACGCGCGTGAACCAGAGCCATTTGTCGAGACGCTGGCGAGCGATGCCGGACGTTGAGGGCAGCCGGTCGGGCAAGCCGCGTCAGCCGTCCTTCTTGCCGCGCTCGAGTTCGAGCTTCAGCGCCAGGAGCTTGGCGAAGGGCGAATTGGGATCGGGCTGGCGGTCGCGCGAGGTGCGCTCGCTGGAAACGTGCTGCGGGTGGCCTGCGTCCTGGCGTTCGCCACCGCGATGGCCGTCCCGCCGCGGATTGTCGCCCCCGCGGGAGTCGCGTCGCGGGACGTCGTGGCGGCGGTCGTCCCTCCGGCCGTCGAAGCGCGGCTTGCCGCTGCTGCGGCCCGGAGCATCGGTCTCGGCCGCCCCGGGCCGCCCATGCCCTGCTCCGGCGAAGCCGTCCACCGGCACGGTCTCGCTCGGCCGCCGGTCGCGGTGCTGTCCGCCACCGCTCCGGCGATGCTGACCGCGATCGTTCGGCGCCCGATCGGGCGACCGGACCCCTTCGGGACGACGGTCGTCCCCGCGTACCGGCCCAGGCGCGCCGGTGAGGCCATCGCCGGTCTGCGCGGCCATGGGCGGCCGCATGTCCGGGCGGGCAGGGCCGCGGCGGTTGTCCTGCCGCGGCCGCCCCCGCTCCTGTCGGCGCTGCGCATGGTGATGGGTCCGATGTGGACGCCAGACCTCGATCAGAAGGGGTTCGGCCGAAGGCTCGACCTCAGGCAACGCAGCGACCGCAACAGGGCCCGCTGGCTCCGCGGGCCCTGTTGCGCCGCCCACCTGTTCGCCTTCTCGGGCCGAAGCGGCATCGGCCTCGGCTGCCGGGACGACGGGGACCGGCTCCGCATCCGCGCCGGCAACCGCGGCATCCGGTGTGATCTCGGGCAGCACCGGCTCGCGCAGCAGCGTTCCTGTCTCCTCGACCAGCACAGCGTCGTCCACCGGGATCCGATGCGGCGCAGGGTTGTCGCCCTCGGGTTCCACGGCGACGCCGACGGGATCGCTCCCGACCGGTGCTTCGCCGATCGGGACGGGAGCTTCGGCCTGTTCGGTCGGCAGCGCTTCGCCGACTATCTCCGTCGTGGCGGACGCTTCGCTCGCCGGCTCTCGGCTCGCGAGTTCTTCGCGGGCCGATGTCTCACTCACCGCCTCTCCGGCCGCCCCGACCTCTCGGGGCGCTGCCGAGTCGTGCCCCGAGGATCCAGCCCCGATCGTATCGATCGCCTCCGGTTGCAGGGT
>CAXUCF010000013.1:1532-8054 GCA_964249275.1 uncultured Lichenihabitans sp. | reverse complement strand
GCGGCGGCAACGGCGGTGACTGCGTGGAGGTCGGCGGGACCGGCCCGGCGGTCGAGCACATAGCCGAGAGCCTTCAGGATCGAGGCGAAATCCTCGCCCGAGCAGCCGGCCAGCGACGTCATTTGCACCGTGGTGACGAACCCGTCTCCATCGGCGGTGCCCGGCGGCGGCGTGCCGGGGGTCGTGCCGGGCCGATAGGCGACCGCGGGCCGGATGAGGTCCGCCAGCCGTTCCAGGATGTCGACCCGCACCGCGCGCGCGCCGCATACACGAAAGCCGGCCGCGCGGTAGAGCCCTCTCGGAACGTCCTGGTCGGCCACGAAGGAGGTCCGTCCCGACGCCGCGAGATGCGGCACCTCGTCGAGCCCCTTGACGGTTTCGACGCCGCCGTGCCGCAGCGCCCAGAGCTGTGCGGCGAGGGCGCGGGGCGCCGGCTTGACCAGAGCCGGGAGATAGATGTGGTAGGCACCGAACCGCAGGCCGAGCTTGCGCAGGGTGGCGCGCGCGGTCTGGTCGAGGGTCTTCATGTCGTCGGCGACGCGGGAGCGCTCCAGCACTCCGAGCGACTCGGCCACCTGGAACGCGATGCCGCGCACGATTCCGTCGAGTCCTTCGCCTGTCTCGAGGTCCGCCAGGGCGCCGAGGTGCTTCCTGACGTGCTGGGCCAGCCACAGGTCGAGGCGGCGCTGCACGGTCTCCAGGGCAGGGCCCGTGAGGTATTCGTCGGCCACGATCCGGGCGCGCGGCGCCAGAAGCTTGTCGCCGGCCGCGAGCTTCGCCACCGGATCGCCGAGCCAACGGATGGTGCCGTCGTTGGCGAGCGCGAAGCTCTCGTCGACGGCGGCCGCGAAGCGGTCGGCACGGCTCTCGATCTCGCCGCCCAGCGCCTTCAAGGCAGCGGCATTCAGAGCCCGCGCCGCCTCGCCTGCCGCCAGAGGGTCGGGCGTGAACCGAAAACCGTGCAGCTGGCCCACATGCTGGCCTTCCACCAGCACATCGCCTCCGGCCGTGATCTCCGCTTCCAACATCGCGTTCTCTCTCAACCGTCGCATCAGCACGCTCGTCCGCCTGTCGACGAAACGCTGGGCCAGTCTTTCATGCAAGGCGTCGGACAGCCTGTCCTCTAGCTGACGCGTGACGCCCTGCCAATGCTCGGGATCGCCCAGCCAATCGGGTCGGTTGGCGATGTAGGTCAACGTCCTGACCTGAGCGATGCGGGCCGAAAGCGTGTCGATGTCGCCTTCGGTGCGGTCGCACAGCGCGACCTGCTGGCCGTACCAGCCGTCCGGCACCCGTCCAGCCCGCACCACGTAACCGAAGAGCGTCAGCGCGAATTCGGCATGGGCCGCGGGCGACGCCTTGCGGTAATCCGGCACCTGGCACACATCCCACAGCCGCGCCACGTCGGCCCGGGTCTTGGCGGCTCGGCGGACCCCCTCGTCGCGCGCCGCGATGTCGAGCACCAGCACGTCCTCGGCGAAGGGTGCTCGGGTGAGGCCAGGCTCGCCGGGGAACCGTTCGAGCGAGGACTGCAGCGACTCGATCGAGGAGAAGTCGAGGTCGCTGTTGCGCCATTGCAGGACGGAGACCGGGTCGAAGCGATGGTCCTCCAGCGCTTCAACGAGGTCCTCGTCGAAGGCCGGGCAGCGGCCCGTGGTGCCGAAGGTGCCATCCTTGACGTGACGGCCGGCCCGGCCGGCGATCTGGCCCATCTCGGCGGCGTTCAGCCGGCGATACTGCCAGCCGTCGAACTTTCGCTCACCCGCGAAGGCGACATGGTCCACGTCGAGGTTCAGCCCCATGCCGATGGCATCCGTGGCCACGAGGTAGTCGACGTCGCCGTTCTGGTACATGGCGACCTGGGCGTTGCGGGTGCGGGGCGACAGCGCGCCCAGCACCACGGCGGCCCCGCCACGCTGCCGCCGAAGCAACTCGGCGATGGCGTAGACTTCCTCGGCCGAGAACGCCACGATGGCGGTGCGGTGCGGCAGGCGCGACAGCTTTTTCTCGCCCGCGAAGCTGAGCTTCGACAGCCGCGGGCGGTTGATGATCGTCACGCCGGGGAGGAGCCGCTCGATGGGGCGCTGCATCGTGGAGGCGCCGATCACCAGCGTTTCGTCGATGCCGCGCCGATGCAGCAGGCGGTCAGTGAAGACGTGTCCCCGGTCGAGATCGGCGCAGAGCTGGATTTCGTCGATCGCCACGAAGGACACGTCGAGGTCGCGCGGCATGGCCTCCACGGTGCAGATCCAGTAGCGCGCGCCCTTGGGCTTGATCTTCTCCTCGCCCGTGATCAGCGCGACCTGCTCGGCCCCGACCTTGTCGCACACCCGCCCGTAGACCTCGCGGGCCAGGAGGCGGAGCGGCAGGCCGATGATGCCGGAGGGGTGCGCCAACATGCGCTCAATGGCGAAATGCGTCTTGCCGGTATTGGTCGGCCCGAGCACCGCGGTGACGTTGCGGGCCCTTACCGTGTCGCGCACGCTCGCCCAGGCCCCAGCGAAGGCGCCTAGGGGCCTGTCCGGACGCTGGGGAAGCTGCATGGGGCGGACAGACCTCGACGCGGAAGACCTGAGATCGATTGACTTCGATGTGGAGGTCGACGCCAAGTCCGCAGGCGCGGTCCCGAGCGACCGGCAGACGTCATGTCGGAGGAGTGTGGGCCGAAATCAAGCGATCAGCGCGCCACCGCGGCCTTGACGGGTGGTTCGAACGAGACCGAGGTGGCTTCCAGCACCGTCATGCCGATCATGCTCATAACGGCGATGCGATACGGATAAACGAAGCGGCTCTTTCCCAAAGGCGCCAGCCAGGTTTCCATATCCTTGTTGTCGATCATGAACTTGTTGACGGGCCGCGCCGGACGGTAGCCCGAGATCGGCTGGTATCGCGCCGCGCAGACCGCGACCGGCCCCGTATAGGCGGGCGACGCCACCTGCCGGACCTCCTTGAAGCTGAGCAGGACGTTGAACCGCACGCCGCCATCGAAGAGCGGCAATGTGCGGTTGCAGGCGGCAGGGCCGATTATGTTGCCGTTCCCTGGTACCGGCATGATGAAGGAACTCATCGGGTCGATGATGTTGCGCCGGTCGCCGGGCGACAATGGGATGCGGTCTGGCGTCTGTACGTAAGGCGGGGTGATCTCCACGCCCGTAGCGCTGCCGCGCTCCTCGGCGATGCGGATCGTGAGCAGGTAATTGGGCGTGCCGGCCGTAGCCGCGAAGCCGGCCGGCGTCAGCTGGCCGTTCTTGATCGCGCCCGTTGCCGTCACGGCACCCTTGGTATCGACGATCACGCCGGCGAGGCCCGTGAGCTTGCCGGTGCCCTGCAGCCGGTAGTCCTTGGGCCCCAGCGTACCGTCGACCGTGGCGGTGCCGATCGGCAGGCCGATCAGGCTCACGCCGTAGCGCAGGTGGATTGCCGTCGCTTCGCCGGGAGTGGGCGGGGTCGCGTGCGCCGGGCTCGACGACAGCACGCTCCCCGTCGACAGGCATAGCGCAATCGCTGCGCACCGGGCGCCGGGCGGGACAAGGCTTCTCATGCTGCGACCATCGTGGAGACCGGCTCGATCGTTCGGCCCGGAGGGGCCGTCGATTCGGGCGCTGTCGAAATCGATAACCCGTGTGGCCTCCGACCGCAAAGCGGCTTCTCCCGATCGCACATGGCGCAGCGGCTGGGCGCGCGCCTTCGGGACGGCGGAACGGATCCTGGCCGGCGAGGCCCCAAGGCCCGGGCTTGCAAGCCCCGGCCCGCCACCATACGTCCGGGAACCACCGATCCGGAGACCTTCATGCCCCCTGGCGAGCCGAGCCCACCCTTTCACGCCACCACGATCCTGCTGGTGAAGAAGGGAGGGCTCACGGTGATCGGCGGCGACGGGCAGGTGAGCTTCGGTCAGACCGTGATGAAGTCGACCGCCCGCAAGGTGCGACGCCTGTCGAAGGGCAGCGTCATCGCCGGGTTCGCCGGCGCGACCGCCGATGCTTTCACGCTGTTCGAGCGGCTCGAAGCCAAGCTCGACCAGTTTCCCGGGCAGTTGATGCGGGCCTGCGTCGAATTGGCGAAGGACTGGCGGACCGATCGCTACCTGCGGCGGCTGGAAGCCATGATGCTGGTGGCGGACGCCCAGACCGCGCTGGTACTGACGGGGACCGGCGACGTGCTGGAGCCCGAAGCGACCGATCACGGCAGCGTGGCGGCCATCGGCTCCGGCGGCAATTACGCTCTGGCGGCCGCGCGGGCGCTGATCGACCTCGACATGCCGGCCGAGGCCGTCGTGCGCAAAGGCATGGCGATCGCGGCCGAGATCTGCGTCTACACCAACAACAATCTCGTCGTCGAAACCATCGGCGCGTGAGCAAGGCGTGACCGATATGACGGATTTTTCCCCGCGCGAGATCGTCTCCGAACTCGATCGGCACATCATCGGCCAGAACGACGCCAAGCGCGCGGTGGCGATCGCGCTGCGCAACCGCTGGAGGCGCCTGCAGCTCACCGGCGTCATGCGCGACGAGGTGATGCCCAAGAACATACTGATGATCGGGCCGACGGGCTGCGGCAAGACCGAGATCTCGCGCCGCCTGGCCAAGCTCGCCAACGCGCCTTTCCTCAAGGTGGAGGCGACCAAGTTCACGGAGGTCGGCTATGTCGGCCGCGACGTCGAGCAGATCGTGCGCGACCTCGTCGAGATCGGCATCGGGCTCGTCAAGGACGCAAAGAAGAAGGACGTCGAGGCCAAGGCCCATCTGGCGGCCGAGGAACGCCTGCTCGACGCGCTGGTGGGGGGCGGCAGTTCGGCCGGAACCCGCGAGTCCTTCCGCAAGAAGCTCCGTGCCGGCGACCTCGACGACAAGGAGGTCGAGATCGAACTGGCCCAGTCCGGCGCCTCCATGCCGATGATGGAACTGCCCAACATGCCGGGCGCGTCGATCGGCGCCATCTCGATCGGCGACATCTTCGGCAAGGCCATGGGGGGCCGCACGAAGCCGCGCCGCACCACCGTGAAGGAGGCCCACGCGCCTTTGTTCAACGAGGAAAGCGACAAGCTGCTCGACCCCGAGCAGGTGACCCGGCTGGCGATCCACGAGGTCGAGAACAACGGCATCGTGTTCCTCGACGAGATCGACAAGATCTGCGCGCGGGACGGGCGCGGGGGCGACGGCGGCATTTCCCGGGAAGGCGTGCAGCGCGATCTGCTGCCGCTCATCGAAGGCACGACGGTGCCGACCAAGCACGGGCCGGTGAAGACCGACCACATCCTGTTCATCGCGTCGGGCGCCTTCCACGTCTCCAAGCCGTCCGACCTCCTGCCGGAGCTGCAGGGACGCCTGCCCATCCGGGTGGAACTCGCAGCCCTGACCGAAGAGGATTTCCGGCGCATCCTGACCGAGACCGAGGCTTCCATCATCAAGCAATATGTGGCCCTGATGGAGACCGAGGGCCTGACCCTCGCCTTCGACCCGGAAGCGATCGACGAACTCGCCCGCGTGGCCGTGGAGGTCAATTCGACGGTGGAGAATATCGGGGCGCGGCGGCTGCAGACCGTGATGGAACGCGTGCTCGACGACATCAGCTTCACGGCATCCGACCGCTCGGGCCATTCCGTCACGATCACGCGCGACTACGTGCAGAAGAACGTCGGCGATCTCGCCAAGAACGCCGATCTGTCGCGCTTCATCCTGTGATGGTGTGCCCTTCTCCCGCTCGCGGGAGAAGGTGGCCCGGCGTAGCCGGGACGGATGAGGGCCGGCGCTGCGTCCCTCATCCGTCGTCGCTTCGCGCCGACACCTTCTTCCGTACACGGAAGAAGGGCGGACCGTCAGGCCCGTGCCGACACGAACCAGCACTGAGCGCCAAGCCTGATGCCGTCCGGCCCGTCCATGTCGGCCAGCGCCGCCGCGACGGCCCGCTCGGCCGCTTCGCGCTGCTCGTCGGTGCCGGTCGCCAAGGCGCGCGCCACGGGGCCGATCTGCGCCACGAAACGGAACGCGTCCTCGATCTGCCCGGACGGTCCGAAAGTCAGCATCGTGTCGAAGGGTTCGATCGCGATTCCCGAGAAGCCCGCGACGCCGAGGATGCGGCGCACGCGCTCAGGCTCCGCCAAGGCGAAAGGCCCGGGCGCATCGGGCTCCGGCTTCTCCTGCGGCGGCAGGTGGGGCAGGGCGGCCCTGTAGGGCAAGGCGAACCATGGGTTGGTCTTGAACGGGCGCCAGCAGGCGAAGAACAATCGGCCGCCCGGCTTCAGGGCTTTGTGGATGTTGATGAAGGCCTCGGCGGGCGCGTCGAAGAACATCACGCCGAAGCGCGAGAAGACGAGGTCGGCCGAACCCGGTGTAAAGGGGTAGGCGGCAGCGTCGGCCTTCAGGACCGCCGCCTGGGACAGGTTCGCCGCCGCGATGCGATGCTCGGCGACGTCGAGCATGGGCGCCGAGATGTCGAGGCCCGTGACGCGGCCGAGCGGGCCGACGGCTTCGGCCAGGGCCAGCACGGTGGCGCCGCAGCCGCAGCCGATATCGAGCACAT
>CAXUCF010000013.1:614-1522 GCA_964249275.1 uncultured Lichenihabitans sp. | reverse complement strand
AGAGAGCATCGAGCCGCTCCTGCAGCTTGGCCCATTTGTCGCCGGCGTCGCCGTTCCAATAGGCGACCTGGTCGGCGTTGCGGGTGGGGCTTTCGTCACCGGCCATGGGGTCCTCGTCGTGGTTCGGGCCGATCGCCGGGCAGTGGAGATCCGCCGAGAGCGCGCCCGCGCCGGCCGTGCGGTACGGCTTCCGACCGGATAGGTGACACGCCATCGATAGCGGGGCAACTTCGGCCGGAAGCGACGGTTTCCCCCGAACGCCGGCGCGACCGGATGGCGGGACGCATGGGAATCGGAGCGCGTCAGCCATTGCACGGCAGGCTCGGACAACGAGGTCGAGTGACGAACCGCCCATGACATCGGCGAAGCCGGATGCGGCTCTGTTCATCGACGGGATCAGCGTCGTCTATCCCGACGGCACGCGCGCGCTCGATCGCGTGACCCTGCGGCTGCCGACCGGCCTCTTCGGCCTGCTCGGACCCAACGGCGCCGGCAAGTCCACCCTGATGCGAACCCTCGCGACCCTTCAGACGCCGAGTGCTGGCACGGCTTCGCTCGGCGAGGTCGACGTCGTCGCAGCGCCCGAGCGGCTCCGGTCCATGTTGGGCTATCTGCCGCAGGACTTCGGCGTCTATCCTCGGGTCACCGTCGGCGCCATGCTCGACCACATGGCGGTGCTGAAGGGCGTGCTGAACCGCGGGGAGCGGCGCAACCTCGTCGGCGCGCTCCTGGTCAAGGTCAACCTCTGGGACGCGCGGGGGCAGGCCCTGGACACCGTTTCCGGCGGCATGCGCACGCGCTTCGGGATCGCCCAAGCCCTGATCGGCGATCCCACCCTCATCATCGTCGACGAGCCCACGGCCGGGCTCGACCCGGAAGAGCGCAACCGCTGCCTCGACCTGCTGGCG
>CAXUCF010000013.1:0-604 GCA_964249275.1 uncultured Lichenihabitans sp. | reverse complement strand
CGTGGTGATCCTGTCGACCCACATCGTCGCCGACATCGCGGACCTTTGCGGGCGCATGGCTGTGCTGGCGCGCGGGCGGGTGCTGGCCGAAGGCGTCCCGCTCGCCATGCTCGACGAGCTCTACGGGCGCGTCTGGCGCAAGGCCGTGGACGCCGCCGACCTCGCGGCCTGCCGGGCGCGCCACCGCGTCCTCTCGACCCGGCTCCTCGCCGGTCGGCGCGTGGTCCACGTGCTCGCCGACGCACGGCCGGCGCCCGATTTCGAGCCGGTGCCGGCCGGTCTCGAGGACGTGTATTTCGCAGTGCTGACGGACGACATGCGGGCGACGGACGAGGGTGCCCCGTGATCCGCGCCATAGCGGCTCTCGAACTCCGACAGCAGCTGCGCTCCCCCGTGTTCTGGGTGGTGACCGCCATCTCGGTGCTGATGGTGTTCGGGTCCGTCACGGTGGACGGGCTGAGGGTCGGGATCGACGTCCGAGGCCTGCGCAACGGCGCCGAGGCGGTGGTCGAGACACACCTCGTGTGGACGCTGTTCTTCCTGTTCACGGGCGCCGCGCTCGTCGGCGACGCCATGCTGCGCGACGAGATCACGGGGTTCGCGC
>CAXUCF010000012.1:22038-34381 GCA_964249275.1 uncultured Lichenihabitans sp. | reverse complement strand
CTTCGGCCTCGTGTTCGGCGAGCAGATGGCCATCACGCCGGCCGGCCGCCCCACGCGAAGCCTTCCGGCATCGCGCCGCTCGCCGGCTCGGGCCGCACCTGGCCTTTGCCGGCCGAAGCCGGCGCGCTGTGGACCGCGTTCGCCGAGCCCGGGCCGCCCGCCGTCACGAGAGCGCGATGACGAGGTGAACGCCGTCGGCGACGGCAGGCGCGCCGAGCGCCGCGGCCTCGGCGGCACGGTCGGTGCGCACCATGGCGAGCCCCCGGCCGGCCATGCTGGAACCCATGATGCCGATGGCGATCTCACCCACCTTCACCTCCGCACCGACCGCCGGAGCGGCTCCCACGAAGGTGACGGGCGCGATCCGCTTGCGCGCCGTGCCCCGATGATGGACACGCGACACCACCTCCTGGCCGACGTAACAGCCCTTGCCGAAATCCACGCCCGCGAGGCGGTCGAGGTTGGCATCGTGCGGGAAAGCGTCGCCATAGGCGAAGTCCCGACCACCTTCCGGGATGCCGAGCGCGATGCGATGGGCGTCATAGGCGTTGCGCGCTCCGGCGTCGGCCGTCCACCTATCGCGCTCCACGACGCTGCGGTAGCCGAGTTCGGCGTGCCGAGGGTCCGCGTAGGACTGAGATTCGCCATCCGGCCGGCCGGGCCAGTACGCCGTCACGCCGAGCGTCGCGCTGCGGTCGGCAATATGAACCGCAGCCCGCAACCGATAAAGGTTCAGCCTCCTGGTCAGGTCGGCCGCCAGCCATGACGGGCAGTCGAGAAGGAAACGCTCTCCCCCGTCGGGCCTCGCGGCGTCGAGCACCAGGAAGTCCACCAGCACCTTGCCCTGGGGGCTGAGCAGCGCCGCATAGCGGGCCTCCCCGGCCCGCAGTCCCGCGACATCGCTGGTGACGAGGCGTTGCAAGAGCGCACGAGCGTCCGGCCCCTCAACCTCGACCATGCCACGATCTTCGAGAAATGCTTCGCCCATACCGGCCCTCGTGTCGCGGCGGGTGAGCGGTCCGCCGACCGGCTCACCATCGAGATAGACTCCTCCATGGCCCGCGCAAGATGAGAACAGTTGGGTCATCCACCGCCGAAGGCACTCGCGACACTCCTGCGCCTCGGGCCCCGACGAGACGAGTCGCCCCGTCGGCGGAGTCGCCCGGAACAGCTATCGACGCTTTCCGGGGTTGCCCTCCGGTCGCGGCATGGGTCGAGCTGCGTCGTCGTAGCCGGCCCAGGCTTTGCTCTTGCCCAGCAGCCCCGGCACGGTACGGATCGTGTAGCGGCGGGGGTCGAGCCCGCTCCTCACCTCGAGCCAGGTGAGCGGCATCGACACGGGGGCGCCGGGGCGTGCCCGGGGCGAGTAGGGCGCCACCGCGGTCGAGAGATGATCGTTGCGAAGATAGTCGAGGAAGATCCGGCCCGCCCTCGCCTTCTTGGACATGGTAACGAGGAAGCGGTCCGGACTGTCGGCCGCCATCTCGGTGCAGACCTGCCGGGCGAAGGCCTTGGCGGTGGCCCAGTCGAGCGTGAGGTCGCGTTTGAGCGGCGTCACCACATGCAGGCCTTTGCCGCCGGTGGTCTTCGGGAAGGCGACGAGGCCCAGCCGCTCCAGCCTGTCGCGCATTTCGCGGGCCGCATCGATCACCACCGCGAAGGGGAGCCCGGGTGCGGGATCGAGATCGAAGACGAGGCGTCCGGGCGTCTCCGGTTCGCCCGGCACGCCGTTCGAGGGATGCAGCTCCGTCGCCGCCACCTGGGCCAGCGCTGCCAGCGCTTCGACGCGCTCCACCGAGACATAGGGCCTCGCATCGCCCGCGACCGCGATCGTCGACACGAGGCTCGACGAGCCCCGCATCGGGTGGCGCTGGAAAAAATGCTCGGCCCCGATACCGTCCGGCGTGCGGACCAGCGAACAGGGTCGCTTCATCAGGTGGGGCAGGAGATGTGCGCCGACAGCCTCGAAGTAGCGCGCGAGGTCGAGCTTCGTGCCGGCCGGCTCGTCGGCGTCGGCCGGCCATAAGACCTTGTCGGGATGGGTGATCACCACGCCCGACACGGTGGCGCGGCCCGCCACGGCCTTCGACCCCCCAACGGCCTGGGTCGCCTTGGCGGGCGGGCTCACGGCCGGGCTCGCCAGGGCGGTCCCGGCGGGTGCCGGCGTCTCGGCCTCGACTTCCTCGGCCGGCTTGTCGTCCCGCAGGCCCTTCAACGCAGCCTGGCGCACCATGCCGTCGGCCGTCCAGCCGGCGAACTGGATCTCGGCCACGAGGCTCGGTTCGAGCCAGTGGATGCCGGCTCCGCCGCGCGGGGCATTCTCCCCGCCGAAAGGGCTCGCGGTCGCGGCTGCGGCCCGGAGCAGCGGCATGATACGGTCCACCGCATCGGCGCCGAATCCCGTGCCGACGCGGCCGAGGTAGACGAGATGATCGCCGCGATGAGCGCCGACAAGCAGCGACCGGAAGCGTCCGGCGGTGTCGGCCCAGCCCCCCACCACCACCTCGTGGCCGCCCCGGCACTTGGCTTTGGTCCAGCTCTCCGAGCGGCCGGACCGATAAGGCGCGTCGACGCGCTTGGACACGATGCCTTCGAGCGACATGCGACAGGCCGCAAGCAGCACGGCGTCGCCGGCCGCGGTGAAGTGCTCGACGAAGCGGATGTTGCCGGGCTTGTCGGCGAGCCGCGCGAGCCATGTCTTCAGCCGCGCCTTGCGGGTCGACAGCGGCAGCGCGCGCAGATCCTCCCCACCGTCGAACAGGAGGTCGAAGGCGAAATAGACGAGGTCGTCCGTGCGCTCCTCCGACAGCGCCGCCTGGAGGGCCGCGAAATCTGGCGCACCGTCGTGGTCGAGGGCCACGACCTCGCCGTCCGTGACGCCATCGGGCAGACCGGCGGCGGCGCGCACGACCGCGCCGAAGCGACCGGTCCAGTCGAGGCCCTTGCGGGTCCACAGAGTGGTCTGTCCATCGAAAACGGACAGCTGCACGCGGTAGCCGTCGAACTTGACCTCGTGGACCCATCCCGGCCCCGTCGGCGGCGGATCGATCGGGCGGCAAAGCTGCGGAGGCACGAAGTCGGGCCGGCTGGAGCGCGAAGTCTTGGGCACTGGCGGCAGCCGGCGTGGGGCAGCGGCCTTGGCGGCCTTCGCCATGAAGGGAACGGGCTTGCCGCCCCGACCGGCCGCGATCGCGTCCATGTCCCGGCCCGAGGCGACGGAGGTGTCGGCCGCGAGAATGGCCTCGCCGCCGCCCTCACGCGCTTCGGCATCACGGTGCTTGATCAGCAACCAGTTCACGCGCGGGCCGCCCTTGCGGTCGTGCTTCATGCGGACCAGGACCCAGCTACCCTTGAGCTTCTGGCCGTGCAGCGTGAACTTGAGATCGCCGTCGCGAAGCGCCTCCTCGGCGGAGGCCTGTTCGGGCGTCCAGGTGCCGCGGTCCCAGACCATCACGGTGCCGGCGCCGTATTGACGTTCGGGGATCGTGCCTTCGAAGTCGCCGTAGTCGAGCGGGTGATCCTCGACTTCGACCGCGAGCCGCTTGTCGGCCGGGTCGAGCGAGGGACCGCGCGTCACGGCCCAGGACTTGAAGACTCCATCGAGTTCGAGGCGAAGATCGTAGTGCAGGCGCCGTGCCGCGTGTTTCTGGACCACGAAGCGCAGGGCCGCCGGCGCTTCGGTCGACACCCGACCTTCGGGCTCCGGCGTCAGCGCGAAGTCCCGCTTGGCCGCGTAGGTCGACAGCTTATGCCCGGCCACCGCGGGTGCCTACCGAGCAGAAGGCTTCGACCCTGACGCCCCCGCGGCACCGCCCGCCGCGAGCTTCCTGGCCTCCAGTGCGTAGGCGCTCGACGCCGTTCCCGACGATCGCAACCGGTGACGCCGCTGCCGGAGACACGACACCCTTCATTGGCGCGTCATGGTCGAAAACTCACCGTGCCGCACCCGCTCGGGCAGGCGTTCCGCGAAGGTCGCGACGGCATCCTCGCCGTAGCAGGTGACCAGCTTCTGGAACGCCACGAACAGCGCCGCCTGGGTCATGCTGTCTTCATCAAGCCCGTCGAGCGTCGCCTCGGCGAAGGTCTCCATCAGGATCGACAGGGCAATCTGCCGCTCTTCGGCGGCTGCGAAACGGTCCTGCTGCTGTGTCGTATTATCCATCATGGCCAAGCTGTAACGTCGTGAAACTTCTAACGATAGCCTACTCTTGCCGGATCCTTAACGGAACGGCTTTGCCGAACATTGCAGGAGGTGTGCTCTTCCGGTGCCACTTGGGCGTGCGTGACGTGCTGCCGAGTGGTCGAGACACCAGCACTGCTCGAGACTCCAGTGTCTGCAGCTTCGCGAGAACCTGCAGGAAGGCCCGCCCGGGACGTCACGAGCCGCCGTAGCGGGTCGCAAGCTCGCGAGTCAACTGATCGCTCTCGACCAGGAACCGCGAAATCACCAGTTCGGCTGAGGGCGTGCAGGATCGATAGGTCGCCTGATAGCCCCGGAACCCATGATTATAGGCGCCAGCCAGGCGATCCCGTCGCGAGGATGCGTTGGCCTCGGCATCGAGAAGGGCCGCCATGCGGTTCCGCCATTCGGCGGCGTCTCCATGGCCACAAAGACCGCGCAGGTAGGTCAACGTGCCGAGCCGCTCCGCCAAGCGTTCGAGTTGAGGTTCGTAGGGTGGCAGCCCATCGGCCTGGTCCGGCGGGGGCGCCACGGAGCCGGCGGCGGGGCCCGAACCCGCGACAGGAGGAAGCGGCGGATTGGCCGGCAGCGCCTGCGCCCGCGCCGCCTCGTGCAGGACCAGGCTCGCCAGCACCGCGACCATCGCGCAGCCCACGGGTCCGCAGGTCAAGGCTGCGCGGCGATGGCTGCGGCGCGCCGCAGGATGCGTCCCAACTGCGGCGTCGTCGCGAGCCCGTCGATGCGGTCCGGCGTGACCCACATCGTGCGGAGCGCCTCGGGGCCGGTCGTCGCTTCACCGCCGAGCCAGCGGCCCACGAAAGAGGCCACGACGAAATGCGCCGCCACGCGCCCATCCGCGTCCCGCTCGATCACCTCGACATGGTCGTTGAAGCCGACGATGGCGGCTTCGACGCCGGTCTCCTCGCGGAGTTCGCGCGCGGCGGCCTGCCACAGCGTTTCGCCGGGCTCGACCAGCCCGCCCGGCAGCGAGAAGCAGCGCGCCCCCGGCGGCACCGGCCGCTCGGCCAGGAGCACGAGGCCGTCGCGGAACACCGCCACGCTGGCGGCCAGCAACGGACGCGACGGATAAGCGCGCGATGCCGCCAGGCTCAAACGTGCTGCCCGCCGTTGATGTGAATCTCGGCACCATGCACGTAGCTCGACTGCTCGGTGCAGAGAAAATAGATCGCCTTGGCGACCTCTTCGGGCGTACCTATCCGCCGCAGCGGCAGGGTGTCGACGATCTTGTCGGTACCGGGCGACAGAATGGCCGTGTCGATCTCACCCGGCGATATGGCGTTGACCCTGATGCCGCGCGGCCCGAAGTCGGCCGCCATCTCGCGAGTCAGCGACGCCAGCGCCGCCTTCGAGGTCGCGTAGGCGGCGCCCGCAAAGGGGTGAACGCGCGACCCCGCGATCGAGGTGACGTTGACGATCGAGCCGTGCGCCTGCTGCAACTCCGCGATGAGGCCGCGGGCCAGCATGACGGGCGCGTAGAAGTTGACCTGGAAGACGGTTTTCCAGTCGGCGATGTCGGTCTCGACGGTGCTGAGCCGCGCTCCGGCCTGACCCTTCGGCGAAATGCCGGCGTTGTTGACGAGCGCGTCGAGGCGCCCCTCGGGCAGACGCTGACGCACGTCGCTGATGGCTTTCACGATATCGTCCGGGTCGGCGAGGTCGACCTGGAGATGGTCCTCAGGCCCCATCTCCCAGGGGCAGTTCTCGGGAAAGGGGTGCCTTGAGCAGGTGATCACGCGCCATCCCGCGGAGGAGAAACGCTTGACGGCAGCGTGCCCGATGCCGCGCGACGCGCCGGTGAGCAGCATCGTGCGGCGGGGATCCGACCGATTGGTCTTCAGCAACGAGGGCATCGACATGATGTGGAGGTCGCACCGCTGAACCGTAAAATGGGCCGAGCGGCTCGCGGTCGCCGCCGGCACGTGCGAAGTCCTCGGTACGATAGCCGTTCTGCGGCCCCGACATCAAGGATAGAGGCGCTGCTTCGTCCAGGATCCCTCGATCCCGGCCCGCTGGAACACGATCCTGTCGTGCAGGCGAGACGGCCGGTCCGCCCAGAACTCGATGGTGTAGGGCCTGACCCGGAAACCGTGCCAGTAGGACGGACGCGGGATCGCGCCGTCCCCGTATTCCCGTTCGAGTTCGGCCACCTTGCGCTCCAGCGTCTCGCGGCTGTCCAGGGGCCGGGACTGGCGACTGGCGATTGCCCCTACGCGACTGCGCGGATGGCGGCTCGCGAAGTAGGCATCGGACTCCTGATCGGACACGGTCTCGACCGATCCGCGGACCCGGATCTGCCGATTGAGGCTCTTCCAGTACAACACGAAGGCGGCCTCGGGATGGGCAGCCAGTTCAAGGCCCTTGGCGGATTCAGCATTGGTGTAGAACACGAAGCCTCGGCTGTCCGTGCCCTTCAGCAGGACCATGCGGACGTCGGGGCACCCGTCCCGGTCGACCGTCGCAAGCGCGATCGCATTGGGGTCGCGCGGCTCGCTCTCCCGGGCTTCGGCCATCCAGGCCTCGAACAGGGCATCGGGATCGTCGCTCAGGGTGAAGTCACCCGGGATTAACGCATTCACGTTATGTCTTTCCGTGTGGGACAGCAGCAAAGGGGGCGGTGTGAACCGACCGAGGCGTTGCCGTGGAGACAGCTGCGCCGGTCTAGCTCCCGGGCGCCGCAGAGACAATCGGGCGTGGCGCCTCACCACCCGCGAGCTTTCGCGAGGGGTCGGGTCGGTTCTGCTGGCCATCTCGTTGGCCGCGTGCTCCATGTCTTTCCCAATGACGGGCTTCAGGGCCGACGACCTGCCGACCGGATCGATCGACCGTTCGGCCGCGCTGCTGTCGCCGACGCTGGACCGCGAGGACTGGCGGCGAGCCGAGGCGGCCCTCTCTGTGGCGCTCGACCCGCAGGGCAACGGAGCGGGTGTGGGCTGGCACAACCCGCAGACAGGTTCAAAAGGCTCCTTCGCGGCGCCGGCTCCGCCCTTCCTGGACCATGAGCAGGTCTGCCGGTCGTTCAAGGCCGAAGTATCGTCGGGTGCGCAAAGCCCGACACACCTGTCGGGATCCGCATGCCGCGACGGCGACGGAACGTGGAGAGTGCGCGACGCGAGGGGCAGCCAGACGAGCTAGGTCCTTCACAATATCCGGCTGTCACGAATCCGCCGGAAAGCACTCTGGTCGCCTTGCTGCGATGCCCGGCGCTCCCCACATTTTTTCTGCATATCGAGATCAGCGCCGGTTGCGGCAGGAACGATAGACTGGACATGCGCGACCCTTATACGATCCTCGGCGTCACCAAGTCGGCCGACGCTGCCGAGATCAAGAAAGCCTATCGCAAGCTCGCCAAGAAATATCACCCCGATCAAAGCAGGGATCCGAAAGCCAAGGAGCGCTTCTCGGAAGCCAACAGCGCCTATGAGATCGTGGGTGACGAGACCAAGCGCGCGCAGTTCGACCGGGGCGAGATCGACGCCGAGGGCAAGCCCCGCTACACGGCTTTCGGCGGAGGCGGCCCGGGAGGGAGGAGCACCTCGGGTTTCGATTTCCGTGATTTCGGCGGAGGCTCGCCTTTCGGTCGCGGTGGACGCGGGGGCGGCTTCGATCCGAGTGACCTCTTCTCGGATCTCCTCAACGCCGGCGGGCGCGACCAGCGGCGCGCGGCCCAGCAGCCCACACGCGGCGGCGACGTGGCCGTCACGGTCGCGGTGCCGCTCGAAGACGCCGTCAAGGGCGGCATGGCACGCGTTACCCTGCCGACCGGACGGACGCTCGAGATCAAGATCCCGGCCGGCATCGAGGATGGCAAGGTCATCAGGCTGAAGGCACAAGGCCACGAGAGCGCATCGGGTGGCGCGTCGGGCGACGCCATGGTGACGGTGAAATACGCGCCCCACAAGCAGTTCCAGGTCGAAGGGCGCGATCTGCGGCTGGATGTGCCCGTGACGCTCTACGAAGCCGTTCTCGGCGGCAAGGTTTCGGTGCCGACCCTCGATGGCGCCGTCGAAATCACGCTGCCGCCCGGTGCCAACAAGGGCCGGACGCTGCGGTTGCGCGGCAAAGGCTTGCCGGGGTCGAGCGGCGCGGGCGACCTCCTGGTGACACCGCGCGTTACCCTGCCGGACCGGATCGACCCCGAACTCGAGGCGCTTGCGACGCGGTGGCGTGACGAGCAGCCTTATGACCCGCGTGCGGTCAGGCCGTCGAACTGACCGTCAGTCCGGGGTCACATCGAGGATCTGCACCTGGATGCTGCTGCGCAACGCGCCGCCGTTGTGGTCGAGCCAGCGGATGTCGTGGCTCGTCGTCAAGGCGTAGCCGAACGTGTCGTCGCCCCAGGTGCTGATGCTGGTTTGCATGGGCCCGACCTCGACCGTGCTGATCCCCTCTGCCTGCCGGTTGGGCGTATGGGCGATATAGAGGCCGAGACGGTCCGACCCGCTGCCATAGACCAGGAAGGCGGCCGGTCCATACTGGCCGGGAATCACGCGGCCGCCGATCAGAGTCCAGCCTTGCCGTTGCAGGTCCGGGATCTTGATCGGAACCGACAGGCGGTGCTGCAGCCACCGGAGGAGACGAGCCCCTTCGTTGGCTGCGAGCTCCACAGGCCTGTTGAGGTCGGTCGAGAATGTCTGGTGGGTTTCCGCAGCGCGTGCGGCAAACGAGTACCCGGCCGACTTCCCTTCTGTCGTGACAGCGCCGGAACCGGCCAGCGGCACGAAGCCGAAGCCGTTCGTGCCGAGGCTCGTCAGGGCACCGGCCGTGAACCCGACGATCGCCATGCCGATCGACGTCATCGCCACAATCCCGAGTGTTCGGCCCGTAACTCCCAAAGGCTCCGTCGACTTGGCCGGGACCATCCGGCCATCCGGTCCCGCCTGCGCCAAGCCCAGGCCGTCCGGACCCTTGCCGCCGGACGCGCCCGCCGCCAGGGTGACGGGCGACAATCGGACGGGCACCGGTTCCAGCAAAACCGAGGCAAACAGGGTCCGCAACGTGTCGTTCTGCCGCTTCCAACCGTCTATCCGTGCGCGCGCCTCGCGATCGCTCGCCAACGACTCGGCCAGGGCAGCGGCGCGGGATGGTTCGATGCAACCGTCCACGAAGGCGTTGAGGTCCGCTTCGTCGAAGTTTGCAGGATGGGAAGGCACGGACCCGCTTCGGCTACTTGACGAGACGCAGATGCGGAGACTCGCTCCCCTGCCGCCCGCGATCGCTGATGACGCCACGCTGACCGCCGAAATCCGCGCCGCCAGACTTGGCGAGCAGATCCCGTGCCTGGGTGAGTCGTGCGACGACGAGGCCGACGTCGACGTTGAGGATGTCCGCCACCTGCTGATAGGCTAGGCCGGACAGCACGGTGAGCAGCAGGACTTCGCGAAGATCAAGCGACAGCGCATCCAGCCGAAGCACCTCCTTGGGCAGGAACGGCAGCGGTCCACCGGTCGATTGCGCCGGGCACGCGACGTCGTCGGGGCGCCGACGGATGCGGTTGAGACGGATCAATGCCGCGAAGCACCACGAAGCGAGCGTAGGCCCACGTTTCGGCAGATCGGCTCTCGAGGCCAGCACGATGGTTTCCTGGACGAGGTCGTCGGCCGCCTGGGCTCCGTGGCCGCGAACCAGAGCGCGCGCGAACCGCCGGAGATGGGGCGTGAGCTTTCCGAGATCATCTGCAAAGCCCGGCATGCGACAGGGTCCGCGTTCGGCTGAGAGGTTACGAACTGTTAAGAAACCTACCCGATCCGAACGCGGAAGCCCATGGCGTGGCCGCGTCCTTCATTAAAATTTAACCCGATATCGATGCATGGTTATTGCCCGGGACCGCGTGGCGGGACGAGGCCGGCTGCCTGCCGCGGCTTATTTCGCCGATGCACGACCACACGCCGGTCCACCGCGGCAGCACAGGCGCTTCCGGTCGGGTCGGCGCTGCTTTAAGGGTGACTTCGACGACGGCGGGGCGCCCCTCGTGGCCGCGCGCCGGGGCGAAGCTTTGGAACCAACATGTCAGATCACCCCAGCACAGCCGTTGCAGCGGGTCAGTCCTTCTTGGCCGGCCGACGCGGCCTGATCATGGGCCTCGCCAACAATCGGTCGATCGCGTGGGGCATCGCCAAGGCAGCCCGGGCGGCCGGCGCCGAACTGGCTTTCACATATCAAGGCGACGCTCTCGAGAAGCGCGTGCGGCCGCTGGCCAAGGACCTCGGCGGCATCGTGGTGGGTCAGTGCGACGTCACCGACGCGACCTCGATCGATGCCGTCTTCGCCGAGGTGGCCCGGAACTGGGGCAAGCTCGACTTCATCGTCCACTGCATCGCTTTCTCGGACAAGGATGAACTGACCGGCCGCTACGTCGACACCACGGAAGAGAATTTCACGAGATCGCTGGCCATATCCTGCTATTCCTTCACGGCCGTCGCTCAGCGGGCCGAGAAACTCATGCGCGATGGCGGCGCCATGCTGACGCTGACCTACTACGGCGCCGAGAAGTGGATGCCGCACTACAATGTGATGGGCGTCGCCAAGGCGGCGCTCGAGGCCAGCGCGCGCTATCTCGCGGCCGACCTCGGCGAGAAGAACATCCGTGTCAATGCGATCTCGGCTGGGCCCATCAAAACCTTGGCGGCCTCGGGCATCGGCGATTTTCGCTACATCCTGCGATGGAACGAACTCAACGCCCCCCTCAGGCGCACCGTAACGATCGAGGAGGTCGGCGACAGCGCCGCCTTCCTGCTGTCGCCGATGGCGCGGGGAATCACGGGCGAGATCCTGCACGTCGATGCCGGCTATCACGTGGTCGGTATGAAGAATCCGGCTGCCCCCGACATCGCCGTCAAGGAAGCGGGACCGGGGACCTGATGCCCGCGGTCACGGAACTGCCGAGGGAGAGGACCCCGGACTTCTTTTTCGTCCGCCACGGCGAGACAGACTGGAACCGACAAGGTCGGCTTCAAGGTCGTCGTGATATCGCGCTGAACGCGCAAGGCCGCCGTCAGGCGGCCATGTCGGGCACCATCCTGGCCCGCGTGCTCGAACGCCGCAAGCTGCAGGCGGACGCGCTCGATTTCGTGTCGTCGCCCCTGTCTCGAACGCGCGAGACCATGGAACTTCTGCGCCACCGGCTCGGCATGCCGGCCGAGCCCTACCGCAGCGACCCGCGTCTGCTCGAACTTTCCTTCGGACGCTGGGAGGGCCTGACCTGGGCGGAAATCCAGCGAGATCACGGCGCAGCCAACGACATACGGCGTCGCGACCGGTGGAACTTCGTCCCGCCCGGAGGCGAAAGCTACGCCGCGCTGCTCGACCGGGTGGCGCCATGGCTGGCCGCTCTCGAATCCAATAGTGTCGTAGTGGCTCACGGCGGAGTGGCCCGGGCCATCCTGCATCTCGTCACCGGGCTGAGTTCAGAGCGGGCTCCGAAGGAGGAGATCCGTCAAGGCCGCGTGCTGGTCTTCGATGCAGGGGCGGCGCACTGGGTCTGACCCGGGGTCGGCGGCTGGAACCATTACGGCCGATCCTGTCCAGTCATCAGCGCCGGTTCATCGGCGCCGTCCTAGACCGGCTGTTCGCAAGGCCCGGACACGCCCCGATGCGTTACGGTTCGAAGCTTACACCTCGGGATGAAATCACCTAGAGCATGGCGACGTTGGACGGATCTGCCGCGACTGCAACCCAGCCGATCTCCGCATGTCGCGGCTGCGGATCGCCCAGGGCCGGCGTCGCCGAAGGCATTGTCAAGCGGGACCGATGGGTCGGGCTCCCGCCGGTAAGGACGGGCGCCAGGATATCATGAGCTACTCCATCACGGCGGAACGCGACACCGACGACCGCACCGCGAGCGACGGCGCGAGGCGGCTCAAGGCCCGACTGCAAGGCGCCGAACGCCCTGACTTCCTTCGCGACGAACTCCTGGCCGAAGTCTTCGCCAGCACGGCCGCCGAGCGACCCGACGCGCCGGCCCTCCGGTCGCCGGACGGGATGCTCACCTATGCCGAGGTCGACCGCCGCGCCGAGGCGATCGCGCGCGGGCTGGTACGGCAGGGGCTCGGCCCGCGCGGGGTCGCGGGGCTCTGGATGCAGCGCGGCTTCGATCTCCTCGTCGCCCAGATCGCCATCGCCAAGACGGGCGCGGCGTGGCTGCCC
>CAXUCF010000012.1:11217-22028 GCA_964249275.1 uncultured Lichenihabitans sp. | reverse complement strand
ACCGTGTCGCGGCCTGCCTCGGCGATGCCGGAGCGAGACTGCTGCTCGCCGATGCGGCCTTTGCGGCGGCCCATGGCGCCGACATGCCGTGCCGGACCGCGACCGAAGCGGAACTCGTCGCCGAGGACGCGTCGTCCGGGGCGGCCAGGATCGACGCGCGGGCACTGGGCGCGACCCCCGGCGACCCGGCCTATCTGATCTATACCTCGGGTTCGACCGGCATGCCGAAGGGCATCATCATCACGGGCCGCAACATCTGCCATTACCTGCGGTCAGCCAATGCGATCTATGGCATGGCGGCGGGCGACGTCGTGTTCCAGGGCGCCTCGGTAGCGTTCGATCTTTCGATGGAGGAGATCTGGATCCCTTACCTGGTCGGCGCGACCCTGTTCGTCGCGACCCGCGAGATGCTGGGCGAGGTCGACGCGCTGCCCGACCTGTTGAACGTCGCGGGCGTCACGGTGCTGGATACGGTTCCCACCCTGTTGGGGCTGCTGTCGCGCGATGTTCCGTCGTTGCGGCTCATCATCCTGGGCGGCGAAGCCTGCCCGCCGACACTGGGGGCGCGCTGGTGCCGCCCGGGCCGTACCATCTTCAACTCCTATGGTCCAACCGAAGCCACCGTGGTGGCGACGGCAGCGCTGGTCGAGCCCGGCGAGCCCGTGACCATCGGGCGTCCGATCCCCAACTACACCTGCTACGTCGTCGACGAAGCGCTTAACCTGCTCGATCGTGGGCAGGAGGGTGAATTGCTGATCGGTGGGCCCGGTGTTGCGGCCGGCTACCTCAACCGCGCCCCCCTGACGCGCGAGAAGTTCATCCCCAATCCTTTCGGAAGCAGCCGCGTCGATCCCGTCCTTTACCGGTCCGGCGACGCCGTAGCGCTCGACCCCGAGGGCAACATCCTGTTCCGCGGCCGCATCGACGACCAAGTGAAGCTGCGTGGCTTCCGCGTCGAACTGGGCGAGATCGAGTCGAAGCTGTCGGAGATCGCGAGTGTCCACCAGGCCGCGGTCGTGCTACGCCATGACGATGGCCTCGATCAACTCGTGGCCTTCGTGGTGTCGCAGCCTGCCGCCGCCGTCGATGCCGCGGCGTTGCGGGCCTCGCTCCGTGAGGCACTGCCACCCTACATGGTGCCGTCGCGTTTCGAGGCCGTGGACGAGCTGCCTCGCCTGGCATCCGGCAAGGTCGACCGCAACCACCTGAAACGGACGGCGTTGACGGCCCGCACTGCGGAAGCCCAGGAGGAGCCGCGCACCACGACCGAGGCGGCGCTGCTGACTGCCGCCCGGGCTGTGCTGCCGGTTCAGCCGGTTCCCTTCGATGCCGATTTCTTCACTGATCTCGGCGGTCACTCGCTGCTGGCGGCGCGCTTCGTGTCGCTGGTGCGCGCCGATCCCGCCTTGGCCGGGATCACGCTGCAGGACATGTACAGGGCGCGCTCGCTCCGTGCCATCGCAGCCTTGGTGGATGGGCGCGCCCGACCTGCCGGAACCGATCCCTTGAACCTCGGCTTCGCGCCGCCTCCCTTGAGGCGACGGTTCCTCTGCGGCCTCGCCCAGGCCGCCGCCATGCCGTTCATCCTGTCGCTGGTGACGGCCCAATGGCTCGGCGTCTTCGTCAGCTACATGCTGCTCAGCGCCAGCGACGCGAGCCTCTTCGAGGAGGCCGTGTGGCTTGTCGGCACCTATATGGTGATCAACCTGCTGACCATCATCTTCGCCATCGCGTCCAAGTGGATCATCCTGGGTCGCATGAGGCCGGGCCGCTATCCACTCTGGGGTGTGTATTTCTATCGCTGGTGGTTGGTTCAGAGGATCACGGCGCTGATCCATCCCAAGTGGTTCCAGGGCTCGCCCGTGATGCGGCTCTTCATGATCGCGATGGGCGCCAAGGTCGGCATGGATGCCGTGATCGGTGACCACGAGGCCGGCGCTCTCGACCTCCTCGAGATCGGCGAGAGGGTCAGCATCGGCGGCAAGGTCAAGTTCGCCAACGCGCGGGTCGAGGGCGCCGAGTTCGTCGTGGGGCGCGTGACCGTCGGGGCCGACAGCTACATCGGCACGTCCTGCGTGATCGAGGAGGACGTGGCCATCGGCGACGGGGCGGAACTCGGCGACCTTTGCGCCATTTCGGCCGGGACCGCGATCGGTGCTTACGAGTCCTGGGACGGCTCGCCCGGAAGGCGGGTTGGCAAGGTCGACGAAGGCGCGATCGGGGCTTTTCCGACCGCTTCGATTAGCCGGAAGACGGTGCTCGGCATCGGCTATGTCGCGATGCTGCTGGTGATCCCGCCCCTTGGCCTGCTGCCGATCTTCCCGGCTTTCTGGTTCTTCGACCAGCTCGACAACTGGTTGAGCGTCCCGGACATCGACCGTTTCGCCTATCTCGCGTCGCTGCCGTTGCTGGCCTGGCCCACCAGTTTCATCATGGTGCTGGTCTCGGTAGCCTTCATCGCGGCGATGCGGTGGCTCGTGCTGCCGCGCGTCAAGGAGGGCCGCTATTCGGTCTTCTCGTTCTTCTACCTGCGCAAGTGGACCGTGGCGCTCGCCACGGAGATCACCCTCGAGGTGCTGAGTTCGCTCTTCGCCACCGTCTACATGCGGGCCTGGTATCGGCTGATGGGCGCCAAGATCGGCAAGGACGCCGAGATCTCGACCAATCTGTCGGGCCGCTACGACCTCGTCGAGATCGGCGAGAAGTGCTTCATCGCCGATGAAGTTGTGCTGGGCGACGAAGAGGTCCGCGGGGGCTGGATGCGGCTTGCCCGGGTCAAGACCAGCGCCCGCGTGTTCGTGGGCAACGACGCCGTGGTGCCGATCGGCTCCGAGATCCCCGAGGGCGCGCTGATCGGCATCAAGTCGCGGCCTCCCGCCAACAGCGCCATGAAGCCCGGCGACACCTGGTTCGGCACGCCGCCGATCCGTCTCCCGGTGCGCCAGCGCTTCGATGGAGGTGGAGCCAACTGGACCTACGAGGCGCCGCGCTGGAAGAAGTTGGCCCGCGCCGCTTTCGAAGCCGTGCACATCTCGCTCCCCACCATGCTGTTCATCGTGTTCGGCACATGGTCGGTGCAATGGCTCGGCCCCAAATTGCTGGACGGCCTGTACGGCCAGGTCGCGGTCCTGTTCGTGGTCGTGTCGGTGCTGATCTCGGTCGTCATGACCCTGATCGTCATCGCCATCAAATGGGTCACCATGGGCCGCTACCAGCCGGTGACGAAGCCCATGTGGTCCTGGTGGGCCATGCGGACGGAGGCGGTCGCCGTCATGTACTGGGGCCTGGCCGGTCGCGTTCTCCTGGAACATCTGCGCGGCACTCCCTTCCTGCCCTGGGTGCTGCGGCTGTTCGGCACCAGGTTCGGGCAGGGCGTCTACATGGACATGACCGACATCACCGAGTTCGATTGCGTGACGGTGGGCGACTTCGTGGCGATCAACGCCCTGTCGGCCCTGCAGACGCATCTCTACGAGGATCGCGTCATGAAGGTGGGCAGGGTCAAGGTCGGCGATGGCGTGACCATCGGGGCCGGCTCCACCGTGCTTTACGACACGCATGTCGGCGACTATGCCCGACTGGGACCCCTGACCCTCGTCATGAAGGGCGAGTCGATCCCCGCCCATTCCGAATGGGTCGGGGCGCCGGCCGAGCCCAAGGGTGCAGCCGACGAAGGTCCTATGGCGCAGGCGGCCTAAGCAGCCTTGCGTGGCGAAAGCCACGATTGATTTCGCTTTTTCAAAGTGAAATCAATGCTGCCCAGCATCTCAAGTGTAAGCAGATTTGCAAAAATCTGCTTAGATAGCCCCGGACCTCCGGCGGCACGTCACGCCGATCATGGGGAGCGGCTCAGGAATGACTGTTCCACGATCCGGCCCAGCCGCTATGATCATGTCATGTCGCACAACACCTTCGGCCACCTGTTTAGGGTTACCACCTTCGGCGAGAGCCACGGGCCGGCGCTCGGCTGCGTCATCGACGGCTGCCCGCCCGGTCTCGTACTCTCCGAAGCCGACATCCAGCGCGACCTCGATCGCCGGCGTCCCGGCCAGTCCCGCTTCACCACGCAGCGTCGGGAACCCGATCAGGTCAGGATCCTCTCGGGTGTGTTCGCCGAGAATCCCGAGGCCGCGGCCCGCACGACCGGCACGCCGATCGCCTTGCTGATCGAGAATACCGACCAGCGGTCCAGGGACTACGGTGACATCAAGGACAAGTACCGGCCGGGCCACGCAGATTTCACCTATGATGCGAAGTACGGTTTCCGCGACTATCGTGGCGGAGGCCGGTCATCGGCACGGGAGACCGCGGCGCGCGTGGCCGCCGGCGCGGTGGCCCGGCTCGTGATCCCGGGAGTCCGTGTCCGTGGCGCTCTGGTGCAGATCGGGCCGCATCGGGTCGATCGCGACCGATGGGATTGGGACGAGGTGGGACGCAACCCGTTCTTCTGTCCCGACGCCGAGGCGGCTACGGCGTGGGAAGCCTATCTCGACGGCATCCGCAAGAGCGGGTCGTCGGTCGGCGCCGTCGTCGAGGTCGTCGCCGAAGGCGGGCCGGCCGGCTGGGGTGCCCCGGTCTATGCCAAACTCGACGCCGAGATCGCCTCCGCCCTGATGAGCATCAATGCGGTCAAGGGCGTCGAGATCGGTGACGGTTTCGCAGCGGCCGCGCTGTCGGGCGAGGCCAATGCCGACGAGATCCGCCGCGGCCCCGACGGCCGTCCCGTGTTCCAGTCCAACCACGCCGGCGGCTTGCTGGGCGGCATCTCGACCGGGCAGCCGATCGTGGCCCGCTTCGCCGTCAAGCCGACGTCGTCGATTCTCACGTCGCGCGAAACCGTCGACCGCCGCGGCGAGGATGTCGACGTCCTGACCAAGGGCCGCCACGATCCCTGCGTCGGCATCCGGGCCGTGCCGGTCGGCGAGGCGATGCTGGCCTGCGTGCTGGCCGATGCGTTCCTGCGCCACCGCGGTCAGGTCGGGCACGGCCCGTCTTGGCCCTTTCCGGGCAGTTGATCGGGCTGAGGGCCCCGCGCTTGCCCGGGAACCGCTACTGAACCGGCCGTTGGTTCAAAGGTGGTCAGCCGCGGTCTTGATGAAGTCGACGAAGGCGCGCAACGGTGCGGGCAGGAGGCGCCGGCCAGGATAGTAGAGGAAAGGCCCCGAGAAGGACTGCCACCACGGTTCGAGGACCGGCTCGAGGGCACCGCTGTCGAGGTGCGGGCGCAGCCAGCCCTCGAACAGATATAGGATGCCGGTCCCGGCGATCGCCGCTTCGACCGCGAGGTCGGTGGCCGTACCGACCTGCACGAGCAACGGGCCGGAAGGATCGACCCGCACGACCTCGCCGTCGCACTCGAAGTCCCATGGCGTTGTCGCGCCGCTGGTGAAACGGCCGCGCAGGCAGGCATGGCCGAGCAGGTTGCGCGGATGCTGGGGCCTGCCGTGACGATCGAGATAGGCGGGGGATGCGGCAGTCGCGAAGCGCTGCACGCGCGGACCGATCGGCACAGCGATCATATCCTGTTCCAGACGTTCGTCGTAACGAATGCCTGCATCGCACCCGGCCGCAAGCACATCGACGAAGTCGTCGTCCGCCATCACTTCCAACCGGATCTCGGGATAGGCGGCGAGGAAGGGCGGAACGATCGCAGGCAGCACCAGGCGCGCGGCGCTGACCGGGACGTTGAGCCGTAACGTGCCCGCGGGCCGGTCGCGCAGGCCGTTCACGACTTCGAGGGCTGCTTCCACCTCGTGGAGGGCGGGTCCGAGCCGCTCGAGCAGGCGCTGCCCCGCCTCGGTCGGGACGACGCTGCGCGTCGTGCGATGGAGCAGCCTGACGCCGATCTGGGCTTCCAGCCGGCGCACGGCCTCGCTGAGCCCGGAGGCGCTGCTGCCGCTCGCGCGGGCTCCGTCGCGGAAACCCCTGGCGCGGGCCACGGCAACGAAGGCGTTCAAGTCCCTGAGATCGACGTCCATCGTTCGCCATCCTGCACAGCCTGTGCAGACCGTGGCCGGTTATCGCGCGCATGCGCAATGCTTATCCTGGCGGTGATCACAAGGAGACCGATCATGCCCATCATCGACACATCAGGTACTTTCACGCTCGGTCATCGCGCCGTGAAGCGTCTCGGCTACGGTGCCATGCAACTGGCTGGACCTGGCGTTTTCGGCCCGCCAAAGGATCGTGACGCGACACTCGCCGTCCTGCGCGAGGCTGTTGCGAGCGGCGTCAACCACCTCGATACCAGCGACTTCTATGGCCCGCACGTCACCAACCTGCTGATCCGCGAGGCGCTCGCGCCTTACCCCGATGATCTCGTCATCGTGACCAAAATCGGCGCTCGTCGTGGAGAGGACAAATCTTGGCTTCCGGCTTTCTCGCCCGAGGAGCTGACGCAGGCGGTCCACGACAACCTGCGCAACCTGGGAGTCGCTGTCCTGGACGTGGTCAACCTCCGGGCGATGTTTGCTGCTCATGGTCCCGCCGAAGGGTCGATCGAGGCGCCGCTCACGGCGCTGGCCGAACTCCAGCGGAGGGGCTTGGTGCGTCATATCGGGCTGAGCAACGTCACGCCCGCGCAGATCGCGGAAGGACGCCGGATCGCGCCGATCGTCTGCGTGCAGAACCACTACAATCTCGCGCACCGGACCGACGATGCCCTGATCGACGATCTTGCCCGAGACGGCATCGCCTATGTCCCCTTCTTCCCCCTCGGTGGGTTTCAGCCGCTGCAGTCCGCCACCCTGTCCGAGGTCGCTGCGCGGCTCGACGCCACGCCCCTGCAGGTCGCGCTCGCCTGGCTGCTGTACCGCGCTCCGAACATCCTCCTGATCCCCGGAACCTCGTCGGTCGCACATTTGCGGGAGAACCTTCTCGCAGCTCAACTTCACTTGTCGGACAATGAACTTGCTGTGCTCGACGGGATCGCGGTCCAGGCCGAGGCCGCCCAGGGGCGCTGAGCTTCGGCGAGGCTACGAGCGGGCCTGACCGTCGTAGCTCGACGTATTTCGCCCTGCGTGGTCTACCGTCTTCGATGCCGCCGTCTTGAGTGGCACGGAATGCTGGAAATTATTGAGTTTTGCTAAACACTAAGGTGGGCTAAGCTCTGGGCATGGATCTGGCGGCTTGGCTCAGGGCGAAGAACGTGACGCGATCGGCTTTCGCCAAGCGGATCCGCGTCACGCCCGGCGCCGTCACGCAGATGTGCAATCAGAGCAATGCCTGGGTGTCGCGGGAGACGGCCGCCCTGATCGTGCAGGAGACGCACGGCGAGGTGACGCCGAACGACTTCCTGGGTGGCTGCCCTCACTTCCAGCCCGACGGAGCCTTCTCCATGAGCCATCAGAATGCCGTGCTCGAGGCCATCGAGGCCATAGCGCGGGGCGAGATCATCGTGGTGACGGACGACGACGACCGGGAGAACGAGGGCGACCTCGTGTGTGCCGCCACGCATTGCACCACGGAAAAGATGGCGTTCATCGTCCGCAACTGCTGCGGTATCGTCTGCGTGCCCATGACGGGCGAGGACGCCCGCCGGCTGCATTTGGCTCCCATGGTGGCGGCCAACGACGCCCCGCTGGGCACGGCTTTCACGGTCACGGTCGATGTCCGCCACGGTCTGACGACAGGTATCTCGGCCGAGCAGCGGACCAACACCGTCCGGGCGTTGGCCAACGGCAACATGGGGGCGGGGGACTTCGTGCGGCCCGGCCATGTCTTTCCGCTGATCGCGCGGGACGGCGGCGTGCTGATGCGCTCGGGTCATACGGAAGCCGCCGTGGATCTGTGCCGTCTCGCCGGCCTGCCGCCGGTCGCCGTGATCTGCGAACTCGCCAACGATGACGGGACCGTGATGATGGGCTCCCAGATCGAGGGCTTCGCAAGGCGCCACGACCTCAAGCGCATCTCGGTCGCCGATCTCATCGCGTACCGGCAGGCCCGGGAGAAGCTCGTCGAGCGTGTCGCGACCTTTCCGGTCAAGACCGCGATCGGCGAACTCACCGGTTATGCCTTTTCGACCCGTTTCGACGAGGTCCAACATTTTGCGTTCGTCCACGGCCGAATCGGCGATGGCCGCGGCGTTCCGACGCGGCTGCACCGCGCCGACATCATCAAGGACGTGCTCGGCGGCAACGTCATCATCAACCGCGCGCTGGAGCGCTTCGCGTCAGAGGGGCGGGGTGTTCTGATCTATCTTCGGGACGGCACCGCCGGCGTGCCGATCTCGACCGTGTCGCAGGTCAGCGCCAACGCGGAATCGCAGCGCATCAGCCAGTGGAGAGAAATCGGGGTCGGGGCCCAGATCCTGCGCGACCTCGGCATCGTGTCGATCAAGCTGCTGGCGTCGAGCGAGCGGACCTATGTCGGCCTGTCGGGCTTCGGCATCGAGATCGCGTCGACCGAGCCGTCGGCGGGTTGAGAGCTCGTCGGAACAGCTTGTGAGGGCAGGCATTGTCACCGCTCATCCTTGGAAGGAGGCGGCAATCCAGCGCGAAAAACTTGGCCGGAACCCGTCCGAACGGCCCACGAGGGCCGATATCGGGCCCTGCCCATTGATCCCGCCCGCGCGGCGACGAACGGATCAGTCGCGGCCGCGAACCAGGCGCGCAGAGCGGGCCGGCCGGTGTTACGCAGCCTGATCGCCTCGCATCAGCCACCTCGAAGGTGCACACCGGTGAGCCGCAGGATGTGTCCGCAAGCGAATTCCACCCGTTCGGCTTGCGCTCACGCTCCTGCCGAGCCATGATATCATCAATAGCCTCGCCGCGACTTGGTGATTCGGTGCAGAAGATGATATCTCGAGCGGAGTATAGCATCGCATGTGGAAGCGAGGCGCGGAGATCATTGAGATGGCCAGACACAGTTCGCTGGAAACTGTAGTCGGGCATGCAGCCTTCAGGTATTGTACTTCAACGCGATTTAATAAGTCGCCGTTTAGGACCAGAGTCAATGAAGTAAATGTAGAGATAAATCACCGTAATACATTTGATGATTTATATGCAATCTGGCAATGCTTCCGCAGAGCACAATACGAGGTGCCTGTCCTTCCCTTCTCGATGGATGCGCATCGTCGTGCTTCGGAGACATTCCACCGAAGGATAGTGGCGTCTGGTCGGCAGCCGTTGATCGTTGACTGCGGTGCAAACATTGGAGCGGGAAGTGCTTGGTTCATGGCGCGGTTCCCGTCGGCTCATATCGTGGCGGTCGAGCCCTCGACTCGAAACGTCGAGATGCTTCGGAAAAATCTCAGCAGCATGGACGTCGACATCGTAGAAGGAGCGGTTGCCAAAACGCCCGGCACCATTCCTCTTTCCGATCCATATGGAAGCACTCTCGCGTTCCGTACTCTTCGGGACGATAAACCGCAGCCGGACACGCCCACCGTTTCAGTGGAAGCCTATACGTTGGATTCAATTGTCCGAAGATCCTGTAAGTCTACGACGCCATTTATAATGAAAATCGATATCGAGGGTGCTGAGGAGGATTTATTCTCTCCGGAGGAAGATCTCTCTGCCATAAAAGAGTTTCCTATCATCATCATCGAACCACATGATTTCATGCTGCCTGGTAGAGGCGCTTCGAGCAATTTTCTGAGATTCCATGCTGATCTGGGAAGAGATTTTTTATTCTCGGAAGAAAACATATTTTCAATCGATCTGCCGGCTCTCGAAGGCCGACAGAGTCTTGTAGCATCGTAGCTAGTCGGTTGACTTCGTTCGCCCCATGAGGGTCGTCACATGCGCCGAAACCGATAGCGAGAGCCCCTGAAGGTCGTAGCCGCCCTCCAGCAGCGACACGACGCGGCCTGCGGCGCACCGATCCGCGACGTCCAGGGCCTTCCCCGTGGCCCAGGCGAAATCCTTGGCGTCGAGCTCGATCTGGGCGAGCGGATCGCGGCGATGCGCGTCGAAACCCGCCGACAGGATGACGAGGTCGGGTCGGAACGCGGCCATCCGAGGCAGGATGAGGTCGTCCATCGCCGACCGGAAGGCGTCACGGCCCTGACCGGCCCGCAAGGGAGCGTTGACGATCGTGTCGTGCGTGCCGCGCTCGCCGACGGCCCCCGTGCCGGGGAACAGCGGCATCTGATGGGTCGAGCAATACATGACGGTCGGATCATCCCAGAAGATGTCTTGCGTACCGTTGCCGTGATGGACGTCGAAATCCAGGATGACGACGCGGCCGGCACCGTGATGACGCTGGGCATGCCGCGCGGCGATGGCGGCGTTGTTGAAGAAGCAGAAGCCCATCGCGGTCGAGCGTTCGGCATGGTGACCGGGCGGCCGCATGGCCACGAAGGCATTGTCGGCCCGCTTGCCCAGCACGGCGTCGACTGCCAGGACGGCCCCTCCGGCGCCGCGCAGAATGGCCGGCAGCGTGCCGGCGTTCATGGCCGTATCGGCATCGATCCGCAGGAGCTGCCGCCCCGTCGGCCGGGCCTGCAGAAGCGTATCGACGTAAGGCTCCGCATGAGCCAGCAGCAGGGAAGCGCGCCCGGCCTCCGGCGCCTCGGTGCGGATCAGGTCGTTGAACTCGGCACCGCCGAGGATGGTGTTGACGGCGCGAAGCCGGTCCGGCCTCTCGGGGTGGCCGGCGCCCATGTCGTGGGCGAGCCCGGCCTCGTGACCGATCAGGACAGTGGACATGGTTGCGCTGAACTCCGGGCTGACAGCTGCTCCGCACTGTAGCGTGAGGGCAACTGATGAGGCATTTGAGGCACAAGGGCTCGTGAAGCCTGCCCCTATGTGCTAGTCGAGGATGAGGAAACTGGCGCGGCGTGGGGCAGGGTCAATGTGGAAGCCATTGCG
>CAXUCF010000012.1:8416-11207 GCA_964249275.1 uncultured Lichenihabitans sp. | reverse complement strand
CCATTGCGGGCGGGCATTCTCACGGCAGGCGTGCTCGTGCTAGGCGGCTGCGAATACAAGGGAACGCCCGATCCCGTCCTGTCGGCCCGCGACCAGCAGTTCATGTCGATGGTTCCGACCGCCGACATGGGCGTCAACTTCGCCCGCTACCAGGTCGACGATCCGACGGGACAAGCGCCCGGCACCATCGTGGTCAACACCAAGGACAAGCTTCTTTTCTACGTCCTGCCGGGCGGGAAGGCGATGCGCTACGGCGTGGCGACCGGGGCCGAAGCCTATGGCTGGACCGGCACCGCGACGATCCGGCGGATGGCCGAATGGCCACGCTGGATGCCGCCGGCCGACATGGTGAAGCGTTGGCCGCACCTGAAGCCGGTGGCGGCGGCCGGGGGCATGCAGGGTGGCCCCGAAAACCCGCTGGGCGCTCGCGCGCTCTACCTCTACGATGCCGCCGGCAAGGACACGCTCTACCGCATCCACGGCACCAACGAGCCGACCGAGATCGGCCATGATGCCTCCTCGGGCTGCATCCGCATGCGCGACATCGACGTGATCGACCTCTACAATCGGGCCAAGGTGGGCACCAAGGTGGTGGTGCTCTGACGGTCGGGCGGGAGTGAGGGAACTCACGGGATTATCGGCGAATCAATGGTCTGCGCCGACGCACTGCGGTAACTGTTCAGAGTATTTGTTCGCGTGGGATCCCTGAGGGCGGGCCGCCCGCGACGGCCGAGGTCATGAGGCTTGAGCCTCCGATCACCACGTCGAGGATCTCGGGCGGAACCCCGAACCGGACCGGCAGACCCGACGTCCCGAGCCCGCCCGAGACCACCAGATGGCGATCGTTCTCGACGATGTGACCGTAATTGTAGCGGCGCGACGGAGTTATGATCGGGCCCAACCCGGGAATCACGACCTGTCCCCCGTGCGTATGGCCGGACAGCGTCAGAGCGACCCTGTCGGGCATGCGGCGGAACGCATAGGGCTCGTGCGCCAGCATGAGGACAGGTGCGTCGTCCCGCACCTTCTTCAGGGTGGCGGCGAGGTCGTCGGCGCCGCGATGTCCGTGCCCTCGGGTGACATAGGCCATCTGGTCGGCGAGGCCGGCCAGCCAGAACCGGTGCCGGTCCGTGTCGATCGGCACGGCGTCGTTCTCGAGGACCCGTACTCCGATGCCGTGCAGGGCCTGCTTCACTTCTTCGGGGCCGCCACTCATGCCCGGCACCGGGCCGTGCCACCAGTCGTGGTTGCCCAGGATGGCGTAGATGCCGAGCGGGGCGCGCAGCACCGAGAGAGCATCCGCCCAGGCAGACGGCATGACCGGACCCGTGACGATGCGGTGTCCGGCATTGAAGTCGCCGAGCAGCACGATGAGGTCCGGCGACAGCGCGTTGGTCTGATCGGCGATCTGGCGGACCCGCTCGGCCGACATCCAGGGTTCGCAGGCGTGGATATCGGCGATGACGCCGACCTTGAGGAACATCCCGTCCGGCCATCGGGGCGGCGCTATCGCGTAGCGTCGGATCTGCGGCACCATCTCGGGTTCGATCGCCACCGCGTAGCCGCCGATGCCCAGGGAGGCGAGGCCGAGGGCGCCGGTGCCGATCAGGGCCTGCCTGCGTGAGATGGGGGGCATCGTGGTCCTTGGCCGAGGGCTCGGCGTCCGAACCGTAATGGAACTGGCCGTGCCACCCCGTCAGGCGGCAAGCGTCGTCTTGGCCGGTATCGTCTCGGCACGACGCGGCTCGACCGAGATTTCAAACGGCCGCGGTGCCGCCGCGGGTTCGGGCTGGGTCGTGAACCTGAGCGCGGCCGCCACGGCCGAGATGCCGATCTCGCGATAGAGCGCGGCCTGCAGGCTGCGGGCGTCGTCGTGCTTGTGCAGGGCAGCGGTCATGGCTTGGGTCATGGCGGGTCTCGTCCGACTTGCCACAGGGCGGGCTAAGTCTTGGTTGTGGTGAACGGTATCTGGACCTTGTGGTCCCGCCGCCTAACAAAGCGCTAAGCCGCTCCCGGCCATGGTGTGCCGTCTTCGCACGCCGCACCCTCGTCCTGCCCGGGGAGGATCGCGGATGCAGGCTCAC
This sequence comes from uncultured Lichenihabitans sp., assembly GCA_964249275.1. GTDB lineage: Bacteria > Pseudomonadota > Alphaproteobacteria > Rhizobiales > Beijerinckiaceae > Lichenihabitans. The sequence goes on along the minus strand of CAXUCF010000012.1, from coordinate 9,123 downwards.
GGAACCTCCCATTGGCACAGCCGGAAGCCGGAGTGGCGCTGCTCGAGGTCGAGATGCAGGTTGGTGTCGTGGAACCTGTCCGACCCCGGGCCCAGCACGGTCGAGAAGCGGGCGCAGGCCGAATCCTTGACCGACCGCCAGAACGCGTGGGCGTCGGGCTGTTTGAGCCCGATCGCGCGCTTGGCGAAACGGAACGCGACGATGTCGAGGGCATTGCCCCGTGCATGCTCCGAGAGGCGCGCGCCGGAGATCCAGTCGCGGCTGCGGCACGCGTAGCCCGCAGCATCGGCGACCCCCAAGAGGTCCCCCTCGTCCGCCGTGGCGGCTGCGACGTCGTCGCGGAGCCAGTCGGCCAGTTGCGCGGCGAGGTCGCAGCGGATCAGCGGCGCTGGCGTCAGGGGCACTTTCAGGCCGTTTCTCAGGACCACCGCGTCGAGCGTGACCGGGGTCGCGATGCCGCAGCCGCCCGCTCCCGATACGGCCGGTTGCAGCCTGGCCACGACCTTGCCGTCGGCCATCAGGCCGGCGCAGGCGAGGTCGGGTTCGAGCGGCGGAGACGGGGCAGGCGTCGTCGATGCCGGGAGCGCGGGCGCCGACTCGGACGGAACGGGCGGCAGGGGCGGCGCGAGCGGAACGGAAGGGAGCGGCGGGCCGAAGGCGGCCTGCGGTTCGGCCGAGACCGGGGGCATCGGCGGCCCGTCTTCCTC
>CAXUCF010000012.1:345-8406 GCA_964249275.1 uncultured Lichenihabitans sp. | reverse complement strand
GGGCACCGGGAGCGGCACGGCGCCGGCCGGGCCGGAAGACAGCACCAGAAGCACGGCCAGTGCCGCGGCTTGCCGGTTCGGTCCGGCCGCCAATCCGGATCCGCCCATCATGGTCTCCGGATTGCGCGTCGGGATGCGGTGCGGGCGCGGCCTACCGCCACCGCGCCGTCTCGCCTATAGGATCAGGGAGCAGACAGACCGTCAGCGGACCTTTCGACATGACGCCCCCGTTTCCGACCGCCGTCAAGCCGGCCCAGCAGGATGTGGCGGGATGCTGAAGCGCCGTCTCTCTCCCGAGCCTATCGCGGCCGTCGCGGACAGGAGCCGGTGGAGCGCCGGGTTCGCCGCCGTTCTCGCCGTCATCGCGGTGCTGCTCGGCCGCAGCGGGTCCGTGGATCCCCGCGCCGCGATCGCGGTGCTGGCTTCGGCGCTGCTGTTCGCGCTGGCCGCCATCGTCCTGGCCCTGTGGTCGGTGGTCGTGATCTGGCGCACCGGCCGCCGCGGGACGGCACGAGCCTCGGCGGGCTTCGTGCTGGCGCTGGCCACCCTGGCCTACCCGGCCTATCTGGCGGCGCTCGCGGCGCGGCTGCCCGACATCAACGACGTTTCGACCGACCCCGCCGCTCCGCCGCCTTTCTCGAACACGCCGCTGGCCCGCGGGGCGCGGGGCGGCTTCGTCCACGCGGATCCGCCGCCCGAAACCGTCGAGGCACAGCGCCGGGCCTACCCGGGATTGGCGCCCGTGGTCCTCGATCTCGGGGGAGACGAGGCCTACGACCTCATATTGAAGACCGTGAAGGCACGGAACTGGCGCGTCGTCGAAGCCGTGCCGCCCAAGGGCAAATTCGGCTCGGGGCACATCGACGCTGTCGCCACCACCCGCATCATGGGTCTGCCCGACGACCTCGCGATCCGCATTCGTCCGCTCTCGGGACAGACGCGCGTCGACATCCGCTCGGCATCCCGTTTCGGCCGGAGCGACTTCGGCGCCAATGCGGCCCGCATCCAGTCCCTGTCCGACGACCTCCAGGATGCGGATTCCTGACCGTCGGACCCGCTGCACCCGCTAAGCCGCCGCGTAGCGCCCCTTCAACGACACGGGTCCGTCGGCCGTCACCTGCCCGCGCTCGACGAGGTCGACGAGGTGCGCCAGCACCGACAGTGCTGCGGCGCCCCGCAGCGAAGGTGCGAGGCCGCGGTAGATATTGGACACCATCGTGGACACCGTGGCGTCGCCGGCCGCGACGCGGCGCAGGATCGCGGCTTCGCGCCATTGCCGGTGCACCATCAGGGCGTTGACGAAGGTGCGGGGATGGCGCACCGGGCCGCCGTGGCCCGGCCAGTAGACCACATCGCGCCGGTCGAGGAGCCTGCGGAGCGACGCCATATAGTCCCGCATCGAGCCGTCGGGCGGCGCCACGATGGTGGTCGACCACGCCATGACGTGATCGCCCGAGAACAGCGCGTGCTCTTCCGGCAGCGCGAAGGCCAGATGGTCGGAACTGTGGCCCGGCGTCTCCACCGCGACCAGGCAGTAGCCCGGTCCCGTGACGTCGTCTTCTTCCGCGAGGGCGCGGTCCGGCGCGTAGCGCAGGTCGAAGGCCGCGTCGAGCGCCGGGTGGCTGGGATCCTCGGCCGGCTGGCGTCGCTGCGGGCAGCCCACGATCTCGGCCCCGGTGACACTTTTCAGCAATGCGGCGCCCGGCGCGTGATCGCGGTGAGTATGGGTCACCAGGATGTGGCGCACCGTCTCGCCCTGCAGGGCCGCCATCAGGGCCGCGATATGGCTCGGGTCGGCGGGGCCGGGGTCGATGACCGCGACCTCGCCTCGGCCGACGATGTAGGAACAGGTCCCCGTGAACGTGAAAGGGCCGCCGTTGTTGGCCACGAGCCGGCGCACCGAGGGCGACAGCGTCTGTACCTCCTCGGGTTTGGCCGAGAACGTGCGATCGAACGGGATGTCGTCGGCGGACAACGGACTCGGATTCCCACATCGTTGTCGGGCGACGATCATACGCCGCTTGCCCGGGCGGTAGCGTCATCTTAAGAGGAGCTTCAACGTGCGGCCGCGCGCGGCGGAAAGCAAGCCTACGCGAGGGGAGTTGTTGCATGTCCGACCTTAGATTTCCGGTGCGGCCCACGCTCGCCGGCGCCGTCTGGCCCGAGCAGACCTCCTCCGGCTCCCGTGTCGCGCGGGCCGTGCTGCTGGCGCTCGTCGGCAGCGCCGTCCTGGCGCTATCGGCGCGCATTGCCGTGCCGTTCTGGCCCGTGCCGATGACGCTGCAGACGCTTGCAGTCTTGTTGATCGGGGCCGTTTTCGGGACGCGTCTCGCTGTCGCGACGGTGCTGCTTTACCTCGTCGAGGGGGCGATGGGCTTACCGGTCTTGGCCGGCACGCCCCAGCATGGCATCGGACTCCCCTACATGATAGGGCCAACGGGCGGCTACCTTGTGGGCTACATCGTTGCTGCCGCCATCGTGGGCTGGTTTGCCGAGCGTGGCGCTGACCGTTCTTTCGCGCGGCTGCTCGGTGCCATGGCGGTCGGGGACGTCGTCGTTTTTGTTCTCGGGTTTGCTTGGCTGGCGCATCTTGTAGGCAGGACGTCGGCTTTCGAACTCGGTGTGGTCCCGTTTATCGCGGGGGACGCAATCAAGACGCTCCTGGCGGCCCTGCTGGTGCCGTCGGTGTGGAGCCTCCTGGCGAAACGTCGCTGACACGAGAGTCCCACCGTTGGGCCGCGGGTTCCCTTCAATGGAAGTTGCGTCCCTTGGGCATGGCCCTGGGTACGTCGCCGACCGCCAAAGGAAGGCATGAGGGCAGGGGCTCTTGGGGCTCTTCGGTCGGTTCCGGCTTGCGGCGCGAGTCCGACGCGAGCGGGAAGCCGATCCTGGCCCCGAGGTCCTTACCCTGGCCGCGTGCGCCGGCCGCGAAGGTTTGCGGCTTCTTGACCTCGTCGGCGCGCGAGCGATCCGACAGGGTCTCGCCCGCCTCCCCGAGCGCCGACAGGGACGACGTCATGTCGTCGAGGCGTTCCGCCACGACGTGGATCACTCCGGTCTCGTTCTGAACCCGGCCCGTGATGCACAGGAACCGCGCCGCGATCACGGCCGACCTGTTCACCTCGAACACCTTGGGCCAGACGATGATGTTGGCCGTTCCGGTCTCGTCCTCGACCGTGAGAAAGATCGTGCCGTGGGCCGAGCCGGGCCGCTGGCGCACCAGCACGAGGCCCGCCACTGCGACCCGACGCCCATCGCCCACCCGGCCTAGCTCCTCGGAGCGCAGGATGCGCCGCTTGGCGAGCATCTGTCGCAGGAACGCCACCGGAGGAGCCTTCAAGGACAGCGTCAGGCTGCGGTAGTCCGCCACCACATGTTCGCCGAGCCGCAGTCGGGGCAGCGCGATATCGGGCTCGTGCCCTGGCCCCGCTTTGCCCGTCCGGGGCGCGCCGGCGGCGAACAGCGGCAGGTCGTCCTTGTCGCCCGAGCGGTTGAGGCCCCGCACGGCCCAGAGCGCGTCGCGCCGGTCGAGGCCGATCGACCGGAATGCGTCGGCCTCGGCCAGGATCTCCAGCACCGAGGGCTGCAGCTCGGCCCTGAGCCACAGGTCGCGCACGGAATCGTAGCCGTCGCCGCGTCGCGCGACGAGCCGTTCCATGTCGGGCTGCCGCAGGCCCTTGACCTGGCGCAGGCCGAGCCGGATCGCCCGGTCGCCCAGGATGTCGTCGCGCATCTCCCCATGCCGCGGATGAAGTCGCGTTCCGGTTCCATCATGGTTCGAGGATAACCGCACAAGATCATGATCCCAGCCTGAAAAATTGATGTCGACCTCGTGGATTGCCACGCCATGGTCGCGGGCGTCCCGCACCAGTTGGGCCGGGGCATAGAAGCCCATCGGCTGGGCATTGAGCATCGCGCAGGCGAAGACGTCCGGGTAGCGGCACTTCATCCAGGCCGAGGCATAGACCAGCAGCGCGAACGAGGCGGCGTGGCTCTCGGGGAACCCATAGGTGCCGAAGCCCTCGATCTGCCGGAAGCATTGTTCGGCGAAGTCGCGCGGGTAGTTCCGCGCCACCATGCCTTCGACCATCTTGTCATGCAGGGTGCCGATGGTGCCGACGCGCTTGAAGGTCGCCATGGCGCGGCGCAGCCGGTCGGCTTCGCTCGGGGTGAAGCCGCCCGCCACGATGGCGATCTTCATGGCCTGTTCCTGGAACAGCGGCACGCCGAGGGTCTTCTCCAGCACGGCCTTGAGTTCAGGCGACGGATAACTGACCGGCTCCAACCCCTGCCGCCGCCGCAGGTAGGGATGCACCATGTCGCCCTGGATGGGGCCGGGCCGCACGATCGCCACCTCGATGACGAGGTCGTAGAAGGCCCTCGGCTTGAGACGCGGCAGCATGGACATCTGCGCCCGGCTCTCGATCTGGAACACCCCGATCGTGTCGGCCCGGCAGATCATGTCGTAGACGCTCCGCTCCTCGGCCGGCAGGTTCGCCAGTGTGTAGCTCTGCCCGTAGTGCCGGCGCAGCAGGTCGAAGCCGCCGCGCAGGCACGACAGCATGCCCAACGCCAGCACGTCGACCTTGAGGATGCCGAGCGCGTCGAGGTCGTCCTTGTCCCATTCCACCGTGGTGCGCTCCGCCATGGCGGCGTTGGCGATCGGCACCACCTCGTCGAGCCGCGACCGGGTGATCACGAAGCCGCCGGTGTGCTGCGACAGGTGGCGCGGGAAGCCGTTGAGTTCCTCGGACAGTCGCAGCACCAGGCTCAGGCGCCGTTCCGTCGGGTCGAGCCCGATGCGGCGCGTCTCGACGGGATCGATGCCGCTCGACCAATAGCCCCACACGGTGCCATTCAACGCCGACAGCGTGTCGTCCGACAGGCCGAAGGCGCGGCCCACCTCGCGGATGGCCGAACGCGTCCGGTAGGTGACGACGGTGGCGGCGAGGCCCGTGCGCTCCCGCCCGTAGTGCCGGTAGACGTGCTGCATCACCTCTTCGCGCCGCTCGTGCTCGAAATCGACGTCGATATCGGGCGGCTCGTTGCGGTTTTCCGAGATGAAGCGCTCGAACAGGAGGTCGTGCTTCGTCGGATCGACATCCGTGATGCCGAGCGCGTAGCACAGCACCGAATTGGCGGCCGAGCCGCGGCCCTGGCACAGGATGTCGTTCGAGCGTGCGAAGCGCACGATGTCGTGCACGGTGAGGAAATAGGCCGCGTAGCCGAGCCGCGCCACGACCGCGAGTTCGCGGTCGAGCGCGTCGCGAACCTTGGCGTCGGTGCCGAGTGGGTAGCGCTCCGCAAGGCCGGCCCCGGCCAGGGCCGCGAGCGCCTCCTGCTCGGTGCCGTAGCCTTCGCGCAATTCGTAAGGGTAGTCGTATTTCAACTGCTGCAGCGAGAACGACAGCCCGTCGAGGAAGCGGACCGTCTCGCCCACGGCCTCCGGCGCCTCGGCGAAGATGCGCGCCATCTCGGCCGCGTCCTTGAGGTGGCGCTCGGCATTGGCGGCGAGCCGATGCCCGGCCGTGTCGAGCGTCAGCTTCTCGCGGATGCAGGTCAGCACATCGGCGAGCGGGCGCCGGTCGGGGTGGTGCATGGCGACATCGTTGGTGGCGAGGAGCCGGGTGCCGGTCTCCCGCGCCAGGGCGGCCCGCGCCGCGAGCCGCCGCCGGAGGCCGGGACCATAGAGGTGGGTGGCGGCGAGCCACACCGGCGCGGCGTCGCGGAGCCGCCGCACGAGCGCGGGCCAGTCCGGGGCGGAGGCCGGCACAACGTCGCCCGTGGCGCGCTCGGTCAAGATCAATTGCAGGCCCCGCGCATGATCGAGGAGGTCGGCGATGACAAGCTCGCAGCGGCCCTTACCGGTGCGGAGATTGCCGAGCGTGAGGAGGCGGGTCAGCCGCCCATAGGCGACGCGGTCGCGCGGATAGGCCAGGATGTCGGGCGTGCCGTCCGCGAAGACGAGCCGCGCCCCGACGGCCAGGCGAAAGTCCGCCTCGGCCGGAATGCGCTCACGTACGAAGCTGTAGGCCCGCACGACGCCGGCCAGCGAGTTGCGGTCCGCGATGCCGATGCCGGCAAGGCCCAGGGCATGGGCCTGCGCCACCAGCTCTTCCGGGTGGGACGCCCCGCGCAGGAAGGAAAAGTTGGTTATGACCGCCAGTTCGGCGAAGCGCGTCACGGCTCCGGGCATCAGCCGAAGAGACCGTGCAGGAACCAGCGCGGCTGGGCCGTTTCCCGGCCGAACAGCCCTTCGCGATAGAGCCAGAAACGGCGGCCTTCGCGGTCCTCGGCGCGGAAATAATCGCGCGTCAGGGGCCCCGATGGAACGGCGGCTTCGTCCCCCGTCATCGTTCCATCGTCGTGGGTCGCGTCCGAAGCCGTCGTTTCACTCGATGCCCTCGGCCCGGCGTCGCTGGTCCACCATTCGGGCGCGATCCGCTCCGGTCCCTCGATGGCCGCGATCTCGTGGACGACGCGGCGCCAGCGGAACCTGACGGGGGGACCGTCCGGAACCGTGGCGATCGTGTCGATTGGCTCGGGCCGGTCGAACAGCCGGATGGGCCGGCACGGGACCTCGTCGGGCTCCGGCACCGCGCCGCTTCGCGGGGCTCCGCGCGACATCGGCAGAGCCACCACGGCGCATTCGGGGATATGGGTGCCGTTGGGGGCGAGCCGGAGCACCCGCTGCAGCCCGAGCCGCGCCCCGAGCCGGTCGGCGAGATCCGCCATGTCGCGCGCCGGGTCGCCGGCATCGGGTCCGGCGAGGTCGCCCTGCCGCGCGTCGAGCCGCTCGGCCTCCGTCACGGCCAGGCGGATCAGGTCGAAGCCGTAACCCATGTCGAGCCCATGCTCGCCGATGGCCGCGAGTTTTTCGCGCAGCAGGGCCATCAAGGCTTCCGGCTCCCGGACCGGGCGGCTCGTGCCGATGGCCAGGCGCTTCACGGCGCCGTCGACCCGGAAGAAGAATGCCTCGATCCGCCGTGCGCCCTGGCCGTGGCGGTCGAGGGAGGCGCAGAGGTGCCGGGACAACGGCAGCAGCGCCGCCTCGATCTGCTCCGACTGGGCGAGGCCGCTCGCGAAGCGCCGCTCGGCCACGCAGCGCGGGGCCTCGAAGCGGGGCGTGGTGGGGGTCTTGGCGAGCCCCATGACGCCGTCGAGCCGCGCCAGCACCCCAGTGCCGAAGCGCGCCGCGATCGGGCCGCGCGGGCGCATCAGAAGGTCGCCGATGCGGCGCAGGCCGGCCCTGGCCAAGGCCGCCACGGTCTCGGTCTCGATCCGCAGGGCCGCGAGGGGCAGGGCCGCGACCAGCCGCTCGAAGCCGGGCTCGCACGGCGTGGGGGCGATCCTGGCGCTTAAAAGCGCGGCGCCCAACAGCCCGACGCCCGATGGCGCTTCCGCGCCGAACCGCGCTATCGCCCAGGCGGCCTCGGGAGTCGAAGCCACGGCGGCGCGGGCCGACAGGCCCTGACGCCGGAGGCCCGCCTCGACCGCGTCGATGAGCCCCACCTCGCCGCCGAAAAGGTGGGACACCCCGCCGATGTCGAGCAGGACACCGTCCGGCCCGTCGGGGGCCGCGAGCGGCGTGAACCTGCGGCACCAGTCGACGATCCGTGCCGCGAGCGCCGCGTCGGCGTCGGGGTCGGCTTCCGCCACGCGCACCGAGGGGCAGAGAGCCCGCGCGTCGGCCAGCGCCATACAGGGTTTGAGGCCGGCCTTGGCGGCGGCGAGGTCGACCGCCATGAGGCGTTGCGCGCCCTTCACCTTGCCGACCGTGACGAGCGGGAACGTCTCAGCCGGCGCGGGCACGCCCCATCTCGATGACATAGCCGAGGGGAGACCTGTCCCGGCCCGCCCGAGACGGTCGGTCGGCAGCAGGGGCAGGAACACCGACAGGTAGCGGGTGGGCATCGAAGCACCTTCGGTTGGGGTCCCAGACAAGGGCATGGTCGAGGTCGAGGCCGCGGTACTGGTCGGCGCCGTCCGCCGCGCCGAGGCGGAGTTTCAGCAACCGCACCGTGACGGCGGGGACCCCCGGGATCGGCATGCGGTTGCCGG
>CAXUCF010000012.1:0-302 GCA_964249275.1 uncultured Lichenihabitans sp. | reverse complement strand
CACCGCGAAGCGCGTCTCGGCGGCGCTCGACAGCGCGGCGCCCCGGTCCGCGAGGCCCGTGTGGAGCAGGATGGCGGTGCCGCGTCCGGCCTGGGCGGCCAGGAGCAGCCGCCGCGAGGCCGCGAGGCCGTAGTGCTTCGTGCCCCAGAGCTCCGCCAGCACGGCCGGCGCGCGCAGCCGCAGCGCCTCTTCGAGTGCCCAGAGCGTGGCCCGGGCATTCCCGGTGCGGACCAGGATCAACCGATCGGGATCGATGCCGTGGGCCGCGAGCCCGGGCCGGTAGGGCGACCCCGTCTCGGAAG
>CAXUCF010000011.1:33982-34526 GCA_964249275.1 uncultured Lichenihabitans sp. | reverse complement strand
GGATCCATGTGTCGTGTCCGACGGAACCGGCCTCGGGGGACCGACGGCGGGGTAGCGGCTGTCGAGACTCACATCACGATCACGCGGGTGCCGACGCGGACCCGGCTGTAGAGGTCGGCGACGTCCTCGTTGACGAGGCGAATGCAGCCCGACGAGACGTTGGTGCCGATGGTGTCGGGCTCGTTCGTGCCGTGGATGCGGTAGAGCGATGAGCCGAGATACATGGCCCGGGCGCCGAGCGGATTCGCGATGCCGCCGTCCATGTGGCGCGGCAGGTCCGGCCGGCGCGCCAGCATGTCGGAAGGCGGAGTCCAGTCCGGCCATTCCGCCTTGCGCGTGATGGTCTTGGTGCCGGCCCACATGAAGCCCGGCCGGCCCACCCCGATGCCGTAACGTATCGCCCGACCGCCGTCCTCGACGAGGTAGAGGAACTTGCCGGCCGTATCGATCACCACCGTGCCGGCGCTCTCCCGGCCCGCGTAGGCGACCTCCTGGCGACGGTACATCGGATCGACCTCGGCCTCGATCCGCTGGGCCACCGGCG
>CAXUCF010000011.1:32877-33972 GCA_964249275.1 uncultured Lichenihabitans sp. | reverse complement strand
CATAGGAGGCTACCGCCTGGCGGTATGCGGGCTGGCCTGGAACCGGTTGGGCGTAGGATCCCTCGCCCGTGGTGGCTTGGCGGCCCAGGGGCATGCCGAACAGCGTCAGCCGGTTCTCGCCCATCGGTACGGAGGCCGGTCCGGCATCGGGCGCCGGCACGCCGTAGCCGATGCCGCCGTAACGGGCCGGAGGTCGGGCATGGGTCGCGAGCGCCGATTGCCCGTCGTCGCCCTGCACGGGCGCGACCCTCGCCGGATAGTAGGGTGGCGGCACACGGGGGTGCGGCACGGGGCGCGTCTCGTTGCCGGTGATCATGTACTGCAGCAAGCCCCCGCCGTAGTCGCCCTGCGGCGGCGGCGGCTCCGTGCCCTGGGACCAGGCGATCGGCGTCTGCGGGTCGGGGTTGGGGATGTAGACGTCGACGCCCGTGCCGGGGCCGATGCCGGCGATGCGGCGCTGGCCCGCCTCGGCGCTGCCGGCGGTAGCCGCGGCCAAGCACGCCAAACCCAGCAGCGCCCGGCTGCTCGATACTACATTGCGCTTCATGAGACTTGTCCAGGCGAGGATCGGATGACCGGAACCCGAACTATACCGCAAGCCAATGCTGCTGCGTTGACCATCTTCATTAATGGTTACGCATACGATAACGTAAGATTTGATTAAACGACGCGATCGACGGAAGGCAAGGACCCGTCATGCCGATCGGCGCCTCTCCATCTGCGGAGCCGACCAGGCAGGTGGTCGCGGGCGACGGCGCGCAGCCCGGCCAGATCGAAGCCCAGCACGAAACCGCCGTAGATCAGGGTGCCGACCGAGACCTGCAGGGCCAGCGTCAGCGCGCCGGGCGGGAGCTGGCGCAGCGGCAGCAGGGCCGCCGCCATGGCCAGCGAACCCGTCAGCGTGACCGCGAGGTCGCGGGCGGAGGGCCAGGCGGCCCCCACCAGCGTGGCCGCCCCGATGAGGGCCAGGAGCCCGGTGCCGAGCGCGGCCGACAGGGCGACCGCATAGCCGACCGCGCCCACGCCCGCCGGCATGGCGAAGCTGAAGCCCACGTTGGCCACGGCGGCCAGGCATGCGGCGGCGATCAGCGGCGG
>CAXUCF010000011.1:20035-32867 GCA_964249275.1 uncultured Lichenihabitans sp. | reverse complement strand
CCAGCCAGCAGCCCACGCAGGTGGGCGCCACGATGGCGATCACCACGCCCATGTTGCGGCCGATCTGCCGGCTCGAATGGTCGGCCCCGTGGGTCTCGTCGGCCCGCACCGCGAGTTGAAACAGCAGCACGTCGAGCGTGGAGCCCACCGCCAGCACGACGCGGATGCCGAGATCGTAGGCCAGCGAGAACTGCCCCGACTCGGCGAAGCCGTAGCGCTGCGCGATGAGCGCCCGGTCGATGAGCGGGATGAGCTGGTAGAGCATGTTGGCCATGACGATCGGCATGGCGTAACGCAGCGCCTGGCGGGCGAGCGAGCGCCGCGCCGCGCCGGGCGTCGTATTGCGGTCCGTGAGCGAGCGCCGGGAGGCGATCAGCGAACCCATCATCGACAGGCAAACGCCGGCCAGCGCCATGGCGGCCGAGCCGAACCACCAGGCGCTGCCGACGGTCAGCAGCAAGGACAGGATGTTCTTGCCCATGATGATGCGGGCATAAAGCCCATCGAGGAAGCGCGCCCGCACCAGGGCCGTGTTGTAATCGAAAAGCCCGTTGGCGATCGCCGCCCCCACCGCAAGCCCGACCAGCGCGCGCGACAGCGGCACCTCGATGCCGACCACGAGGAAGCAGACCGTGACGCTGCTCAGCACCGTGATCAACACCGCGAAACTGGCATCCAAGGTCGCGCGCAACTCGGGTCGCTCGAGCCGGGTCCGCTCGGAGTAGAAGCGGGTGGCGGCAAGCCGGAGCCAGTCGAACATCAGCGTCTGGATCACCTGGCCGACGGCCAGCGCCAGCGCCATGCGGCCGTATTCCGCCGGCCCGAGAAAGCGGGCCAGCAACAGGCCGATCACGAAATTCATCAGCGTGTTGCTGATGAACGGCAGGACGATCCTCATGGTGTCAGCTGATCCGCCGCACGGTGCGCCGTGGTGCGGGCCGGCGCGAGGGAGGAATCTCGAACATGACGTGAGACACCGCGGCCGCCGCCGGGGCGAAACTCGCCCCCATGGGGCAGTCTGGCAGGCGAGGTGTTAACAAAGTTCTGAAGGTGTGCCGGCTCGCCAATCAGGACGGGGGGTCAAGCCGAGAGGCCTCGGCTGCGCCGTACTGCAGGAGATGGGGCTGAGCGATGCCGAAGGGGCTGATCCTGTCGATGAGGCCGGGCAGCGCTTGGGCGATCATGTGCGAGAGATGATCCGGCGGGACGCCGAGTTTCGCGGCGATCTCGCCGAGCTTGCTGCGACCGAATGCGTCGCCGATGGCGTCCGGCGTCACCGGTTGGTTCGGCCCCCTGCCGAGCCAGGACGAGACCTGGTCGCCGAGCCCCGCCTTCTGCAACTTGCCGATCGCACCCTGGACGCCGCCCATCTCCTCGAGCACCTGCGACAGCACCGCCTGCGAGCCGCCATGTGGCTCGAACAAATGGCCCAACAGCCCACCTAGGTCGCCGAAGATGCCCATGACGACGTCCCGTCCAATTGCGGTGAGAGTGCTGGAGCAGCCCCTGCGTGGCTTGCCACGATCGACGTCGCTTTGCCCAGCGAGACCTACGCTGCTCGACGTTTCAGGCTTCAGAAGGACAAGTATTGCACGGTTGGCGAGAACCTGCACGGGCTTCCACGGGAATAACCGCTTCGCGCTATCCGGATCCTGCCCTGTGCCGATGCCCGTAATTCCAAATGAGTTCCGTGGGGACCCTTAGGGCCGAACCGACCTTGGCGCAATCGGCTGCCGGCACGGCCTCGTGCTCCTGCGTCAGATCCACCCGCCGCCGCATTGACGCTCGGCAGCCGCCAGGGCTCGGGAGCGGAGACGGAACGATGAATGGCAAGACCGTGGTGATCACGGGCGGGACCTCGGGTATCGGACAGGCAGCAGCCGAGCAACTGGCCCGCAGAGGCGCCAGGATCGTGCTCGTGGCGCGGGATCCGGCCCGAGCCGAGGCGACGCTGGGCCGACTGCGCCGCATTGCACCCGATGCCGGCCATGCCTTGCATCTGGCGGATCTGTCGCGCCTTCACGATATGCGGCGCGTCGGGACCACCATCGCGGAGACCGAAGCCAAGGTTGACGTGCTGATCAACAACGCCGGCGCCTGGTTCCATGATCGTGTCGAGACCGAGGACGGCTTCGAGAGGACCTTCGCGCTCGACCATCTAAGCTATTTCGTCCTGGCCAATGCGCTGCAAGGGCCGCTCTCGGCGGCTTCGCCGTCCCGGATCGTCAACACCTCGTCGGTGGGGCACCGCTTCGCGGCGCTGGATTGGGACGACCTGCAGAGCCGCAACGCTTATCGCGGTTTCAAGGCCTATTGCCGAGCCAAGCTCTGCAACGTGCTGTTCACCCGGGAAATCGCCCGCCGGCTGTCGGGTGCCGGAGTCACGGCGAACTGCTTCCATCCGGGCTTTGTCGCCTCACGCTTCGGCGACAACAACGGCGGTCTGCGGAAGCTCGGGTTCGGCCTCGCCAAGGGGCTCGTCGCGATCACGCCTGAGACGGGGGCCGCCACGCTCGTCTATCTGGCAAGTGCGCCTGAATTCGTCGACCGAAGCGGCGGGTACTACGCCAAGTGCAAGCCTGTCGAGCCCGGCCGGATGGCGCGTGACGATGCCGCGGCCCGGCGCCTGTGGGACCTCTCGGCCGAGATGACGAGAATGGGAGCGGGTGCGCCCGGCCGCATCCCGGTCCGACACAGCGCCCGGGTCAATCCACCATGATGATCCTCGGGACGCCCCGACCGGATCCTTTGGGCGTAGAACCTCATTCATTCCGCGATGGGCCGGGGCGAGCCGAAGGCGGCTGCCTCGTCCCGCATCGCCGATGGTACCCGACTCCTCGGGTGCCCTGCCAGGAGCCACCCATGAGCACGCATCACCCTATCGGCCCTGTTCTGCGCAGGCTGGCCCTGGCCGGCACCATGGCCCTGTCGTTCGCCGGCACCTCGGCCGTCGTGGAGGGCGCACAGGCGATGCCGGTCGCGGCACCCTCGGCCCTGCAGGACGTGCAGGCTTCGGCTGGCCTCACCAAGGCGCAGTATTACGGCTACGGCTATGGCTATGGCTATCGAAGGCCTTACCGGCGGTATTTCGGCTACCGGCGTGGTCGCGTCGGTCTTTATGGATGCGGGCCCTACGCCTACCATACGCATCTCTCCAGGAAGGCTTGCCGCTGAGGCCTGAGAACGGGCTCGGCCGAGGTCGCATCGTAGGGGCCGAGCTGCCCACAGGGCGGGACCCCGACGGGCCACGCTCAGCCCTCGCCCTTGAAGAGGAAAGGCGCCACATCCCTGACGCCGGGCGCCTTCTCGGCCGCGAACGGCATGGGCCGGCACACCGCCATGGCGGATAGGCCCACCCGCGTCGTCAACATGCCGTTGAGCACGCCTTCCCCGAGCCGGGCCGACAGTTTCGCCGCGATGCCGTGACCGACCACCTGCTGGACCAGACTGTCGCCGACCGCCATTCCCCCGGTGAGGGCGAGATGTGCACCGACCGAGCGGGCGAGCTTGAGGAAGCCCAGCAGCCCGGGCCGGCCGCCGTAGCGTTCCGCGATCCGGCGGATCAGCCACACGATCTGGCCGCCCACGAAGAGGAGGTCGAGCACCGCGCGCGGGCTGATCGCCGTGACCAGAGACACCCGTTTGGCCGCGGCCGCGATCTCGGCCGCGATGGCCCGATCGATGGGTCGAAGCAGCGCGATCTCGGCGAGGTCGATCAGGTCGCGGCCGTCGACGATCTCGCGCGACGCGCGTGTGACCTCGGCTCGGCCGCGGGCGGTTTCGGGCCGCGCGGCGTAGAGCACCGCCAATTCGCCGACATAGGTCCGCGCCGCATCGCGGTCGTCGGCCAGGCGGGCGGCCGCCAGGGCCTGGTGGAGGCGCGCCACCTTGGTCTGACGAAAAACGCCGACTGCCTCACGGACCGCCAGCGCCAGGACGGCCACTCCGAGCAGTGCCAGCAGGCCGACGCCGAACCAGCCGAGCCCCGCGGCACGCGCGAACAGGTTCTCGATCAGCCGCGAGACCCAGAGCCCGAAGGCCAGGGACACCAGCCCGCCGAGTGCCGACCAGAACAGGCTGCCCCAGCCGAGACGCCGACGGCGTTCCACGCCCTGTGCCAGGGCGACTTCGACCGCCGCCTCGCCGTCCGGCAGGCCGACCGCGGTCGGGTGAGCGGTCTCCTGCACATCGGCCTCCTCCTGCAGTTCGACCGAGACGGGCGACTCGGTGCGGGCGAGATCCGCCGCCGGAGGGCCCCGTTCGGGCCCGTCGAGTCTGAAGGCGCGGGGGCGCCGTCGCAGCGGGTCACCTGACGGTGCGGTCACGCGAGCTTGTCCCCCAGCAGGAACTGGAGCGCACGGTCGAGCCGAATATGTGGAAGCACCGTGAGCTGCCCATCCGGCGCCGCTTCGGGCAGGGGCGGCCGGAACCGCACGAAGCGATAATCGCCCTCGGCCTCGGGCAATGCCAGACCGTCGCCGCGCAGCGCCGCCTTGGGGTCGGCCGGCAGTTCGCCGGGAAAGATCGCGGCCTCGGCCAGACCGTCGAAGCTGATGCCGTCGATGGTCTCGCCCGGCAGCGGCGCGCCCACGATGGCGTCCAGCATCTCCCGGCCGTGCTTGACCGAGGCTTCCCGCGTGGCCCGCACGGCAGCGAGCGCGATCACGTCGATGGTGGCACCGACGTCCTCGGCCTTGGCGATGGCGCGCGCCGTCAAGAGGCGCAGGATGGCCTCGAGGCGGTCGTGGCTGGTGTGGTGGAGATGGTCCGCCTTGGTGGCGGCGAACAGGATACGGTCGATGCGCGGCCGGAACAGCGTCGACAGCACGCTCGAGCGGCCCGCCCGGTAGGCCTGGAGCACGTCCGTCATGGCGTTCTGGAGGTCGCGCACGGCTGCCGGACCGGAATTCAGCGCCGTCAGAGCATCGACCAGCACGATTTGCCGGTCGAGCCGGGCGAAGTGGTCGCGGAAGAAGGGCTTGACCACATGGGTCTTGTAGCTCTCGTAGCGCCGCTCCATCGTGGCGGCGAGCGAGCCCGGTGCGATAGGGCCTGCAATCGGCAACGGCGCGAAGGTGAGGACCGGCGATCCTTCGAGATCGCCCGGCATCAGGAAACGGCCCGGCGGCAGCGTCGAGAGGGCGTAGAGTTCGGTCCGGCTCGCCCGAAGATACTGCGTGAAGAGATCGGCGCATTGCCGGGCCACTTCCTCGGAGGCCGGGGCATCGAGATCCAGCATCGCCGTGAAGCCACGCCAGTCCGCCGCGAGCGCGGCCCGGGCCGCGGCCGCGCTGGCCTCGAGCGTCTCCTGCGACCATTGCGCGTAGCTCTTGCCGAGCAGCGGCAGGTCGAGCAGCCATTCGCCGGGATAATCGACGATGTCGAGCGTCAGCGTGGCGGGGCCGCCCCGCCAGCCCGCCTGGCGCTCATAGTCGATCGTGAGCCTGAGTTCGGAGATGCGCCGGGTCGACTCCGGCCAGTTGCGCTCGACCGTGAGGGCCCTGACGTGGTCCTCGACGGCGAAGCGCGGCACGGCGTCGTCGGGCTGCGGCTGAAGATAGGCCCGGCCGATGCGTCCCTCGCTCTCGGCCCGGAATACGGGCAGGCGGGCGCCGCGCGATGTCAGGGCCTGGACCAGCGCCGTGATGAACACCGTCTTGCCGGCGCGCGACAGCCCCGTCACGCCGAGCCGCAGTCCGTTGCCCGACACGTAGTCTGCAACGCTCTGGGCCGTGATGCGGGCCTCGAACACGAGGTCGGACAGGAAACTCAAGGGCGGGGATCCGGACGGCCGGCCTCATCCGGGCGCCGGGCCGAGGCTTCGCCAAGATCGGACGCCGCAGCCGAGGCGGTGGACCCCGCCGACTTGCGTGCAGCCACCACGTCGGTCGCATGAGCGACCGCCCTGGCTATCAGTGGCGCGTCGGCGCCGAGCGGCCCGATTTCGACCGCCGACATGTTCTGCATCAGCCGGGCGAGATGCGGCGTGGAGCGGCCCTCGGCGTCGAAGAGAGCGAGGTCGGCCTCGACCGATCCTGCGATGCCGGCCGAAGCCCGTCGGGCGTAGTTGGCGATCCGAATGACATCTCCCCCGCAGACCGGCGCCCGCACCGGCCCAGGGGCCGACGGACCCACCAGCGACAGCGGAAGCGATGCCGAAAGGGTCAGGGGCGCCTCGCCGAGGCCGACCGCGATGTCGGGTTCCGGCATGGCCCTGCCGATCAGACGGTCCGGCACGATCGAACGCCGCGCCCGCGCGAAACTCCGGCCGGCGACGCGGCGTCCGTGACTCGCGAGCCAACGCGCCCGCAGGGTATGCCCGATGCCCGTCGCGGCGAGGCCGTCAGCCGCGGGGGTGCCGCGACGAACCGCGCCCGCGGGCGCACCGCAGGCCGCGGGCGCCCAGTGCGACACGATGGCCAGGGCCGAGTGGCGGCCGTAATCCACATAGTAGCGGCGCAGCAGAAGAGCCGCCACGGTGGCGCCTTCGGCCGCCGACGCGAAGGCCACGTGTCCATCCCGGTCGGCCGCGATCTCGCCCGACCAGCCGGCCCGCTTGATGCACCAGTAATTGTTGAGGCGGACGCAGCGGGTGACCGCGGCAGGATCGCGGCCGAGCAGGAGGTCGATCACCGTCCCGGGCGAGGCATCGAGATGCGCCGCGGCTTCCCGGCGCCAGTTGCTGACCTCGCGCTCGCGCGGCCGGAACGTGACGCCGGGGGCGATGGCGTCGAAGACCATTCTGTCGGCACCGATCTGACCGAGCGCGAGGCTCAAGGCGAGGCCGATCACCTCGACCTGCATGTCGATCGCTCCACGAGGCTGGACCGGCGACGTTCCGGGTTCCGCAAGACCGCCACCCGCGAGCTCACCTCGGGGTCCTTGCCGGCATGGTCGACAGCACGTCGAGCCGGCCGGGTCCGGTGAGCCCGTCCCAGGTCTCGACGTCGAACGCGAGCACGGCGAAGCAGGAGGTCGGAAAGCGCGCCGCGCGCGCTGCCAGCGCGGGTGGTTGGTCGGCGAGACGGGCGGTATCGACCGCGGCCAGACGACGAGCCAGGTCTCCCACACCAGGGTTGTGGCCGATCACGAGGAGGTCTCGGACCTCGCCCGGGATCGTCGCAATCTCCTGGAGGATCGCCTCGGGGGTCGCGCCGTAAAGCCGTGGTGTACTCCGGTGCGGCAGGCCCGAGGGGAAACCGCCTGCCACCCGCTCGAACGTTCCGATCGTCCTGACGCTGTCGGACACCAGCGCGAAGTCCGGCACGACCAGGCCCGCCAGGGCTCGACCGGCTGCCACGGCGTCGTTGCGGCCGCGGTCCGACAGCGCACGCGCGTGGTCTCCGGTGTCTGTGGCCGGTTCGGCCTTGCTGTGCCGCATCAGGATCAGTCGTCGCATCGGCTGAAACTCCGGTCCCGGCGAACGGCGCGGTAGCGCTGCTGCAGTTGGGTCAGGACGGCGGCCCTGCCTCCCCCGGCGTCTGCCACCTGCAGATCCGGCCCGCAAGGCCATCAGCTGGAGAAATCGGACTCCGCCGTAACCCTGTCCGATGAAGTGGTCCCCGAACCACTTGCGCGCGTTCGGCCGTCGTGGCAACCACTCGCCGCGTGGTCGCAGTTATGCGCGGGGAGATTGGCACGCATGACGTTGTCTGATGCCATCGAAGGCGGGTATCGCCCGTCCGACGACGAAACCTTCATGAGCGAGCGGCACCGAAGTTATTTTCGCCGCAAGCTGATCGACTGGCGCGACGAACTCCTGCGGGAAAGCCGCGAGACGCTGGCGGCGTTGCAGAGCGAAAACGAGAATCATCCCGATTTCGCCGACCGGGCTTCTTCGGAGACAGACCGAGCCATCGAGCTTCGGGCAAGGGACAGGCAGCGGAAGCTGATCGCGAAGATCAACGCGGCGCTGTCGCGGCTGGACGACGGCACCTACGGCTACTGCGAGGAGACCGGCGACCCCATCGCGCTGCGCCGGCTCGACGCACGTCCGATCGCCACGCTGTCGGTCGAGGCGCAGGAGCGGCACGAACGTCGCGAACGCGTCTACCGCGACGAATAGCCGGGTTTCGGGCGCTCGTCTCGGGATGTCGGTGTCGTCCAGGGCGAAGCCGAGCGCGCTGTGGCCGAAGCTTAGACTGACGAGGCTCCGTGCGAGACCATCGGCTTCGTCGCGTCGTGTGGGTTCGGGACCCTGCCGTCAGACCTTGCGCGCAGCCTTGCGGGGCCAGACCGTGGGCAGTTTCCGGAGGATCGTCACCAGCCCGGCATCGTCGACGAGGTCGGCCGCATCGCCGGTCAGGAACCAGGCCCCCTGCCGCTGGTCCTTCTCGCGCCATGCCGGGAGCTGGCGTTCGACTTCGAGGATGTAGACCTTGACCCGACACAGTTCGAAGCGTTCGGTCCGGCGTTTCCAGTACATGTAGCTCCCGATCGGCTTCTTGCTGACGCGGCCGATCAGGCCGGCCTCCTCCTGGGCCTCGATCGCGGCCGCGCGATAATCCCGGTAGCCCTTCATCGGCCAGCCTTTCGGCACAATGAACCGCTTGGTTTCCCGGGACGTGATGAGCAGGACACGGATCCGCCCCTCCTGGTCGAGCTTGACCGGGAGAGCCGCGACCTGCTTGCGGATCTTCGCCTTCTCTTGGTTCATCGCATCGAGACGGGCATGCTGCGGCCTCCCATCCGAGATTAGGATGGAGTGGGCGGTCTCACTACGGATTTTATAGGCGCAGCGGATCACGGCCACAGGTCATGACCGCAGGGAGCCGCAAGGTCGGGCGGGGCAGGGCATCCTGGCGCGGTCCGGTGCCGCGCGGAGGTCCGGCATGGCAGAGGCCCGTGTGGGCGAAACGGCGGTGTTCGTCTATAGCTGCGGGGACGAAGGCGGACCGATCGTGTGCGGTTCCGCCCCTGAACCCGCGAGGCCTCCGCCGTGAACGCCATGCCCCGTCCCGTCCGCCGCGCCTCGGCTTGCCCGCACGATTGCCCCTCGACGTGCGCTCTCGAGGTGGAGGTTCTCGATACCCGGACCATCGGACGGCTCTACGGCGCGGCCGACAACAGCTACACGGCCGGCGTGATCTGCGCCAAGGTGGCGCGCTACGCCGAGCGGGTCCACAATCCCGACCGGCTCACCACGGCGCTGGTGCGGACCGGCCCCAAGGGTTCCGGCCAATTCGCCGCCGTCGGCATGGAAGAAGCGCTCGACCGCGTGGCAGACCGGTTTCTCGCCGCCGAGGCCCGGCACGGCGCCCAGACCGTATGGCCCTACTTCTATGCCGGCACCATGGGACTCGTGCAGCGCGACGGCATCAACCGCCTGCGTCACGCCAAGCGCTACTCCGATCAATATTCCTCCATCTGCACGGCCCTGTCCTGGGCCGGCTACATGGCGGGGACCGGCCGCCTCACCGGGACCGATCCCCGGGAGATGGAGCATTCCGAGTGCATCGTCCTCTGGGGCACCAATGCGGCGGTGACCCAGGTCAACGTCATGACGCACGCGGTGCGGGCCCGCAAGGCGCAGGGTGCACCCATCGTGGCGGTCGACGTCTACGACAACGCGACGATGCGACAAGCCGATGTCCGCCTGCTGGTGCGACCCGGAACCGACGGGGCTCTGGCCTGCGGCGTCATGCATGTGCTGTTCCGCGAAGGGTTTGCCGACCGGGTCTATCTCGACCGCTACGCCGACGATCCCGACGGCCTCGAGGCCCATCTCGCGACCCGCACGCCCGCCTGGGCCTCCGCGATCTGCGGCGTGCCGGCCGACGACATCGTGAGTTTCGCGCGGCTTTTGGGCCGGCGCCCTCGCGCGTTCTTCCGCATCGGCTACGGCTTCGCGCGGTCCCGCAACGGGGCCGTCGCCATGCATGCCGTGACGTCGCTGCCGGTCGTGCTCGGCAGCTGGCAGCACCTGGGCGGCGGCGCCCTGCATTCCAACTCCGGGATGTTCGGCTGGAACAAGCAAGCCATCGAGGGGCTCGAACTGCGCGACCCTTCGATCCGCCGCCTCGACCAGTCGCGCATCGGCGCCGTGCTGACGGGCGAGCGCGCGGCCCTGCACGGTGGCCCGCCCGTGACGGCGCTGCTGATCCAGAATACGAACCCGGTGTCGGTGGCGCCCGACCAGGAGGTCGTCAAGCGCGGCTTCGCCCGCGACGACCTTTTCACGGTGGTGCACGAGCAGGTGATGACCGACACGGCCCGCATGGCCGATATCGTGCTGCCCGCCACCATGTTCGTCGAGCACGATGACGTCTACCAGGCAGGCGGCCAGAGCCACATCCTGCTGGGCCCCAAGCTGATCGAGCCGCCCGGTGACTGCCGCTCGAACCACGACGTGATCGCGGGTTTGGCGCGGCGGCTTGGGGCCGAACACCCGGCCTTCGGCCTGACGGCGCGCGACCTCATCGACCGGACGCTGCGGGACTCGGGCCGCGGCACGCTGGCCGAACTCGAAGGGGCGCGCTGGATCGACTGCGCTCAGCCCTTCGCGCGAGCCCATTTTCTCGAAGGCTTCGGCTGGCCCGACGGCAAGTTCCGCTTCCGACCCGACTGGATCGGCGCGGCGGCCGCTATGCCGGGAGGTGTGGATGCTTCCGCCATGCCGTGCTTCCCCGACCATTGGGCCGTGACCGAGGAGCGCGACCACGCCTACCCGTTCCGCATGGCCACGAGTCCGGCCCGCAATTTCCTGAATTCGTCTTTCACCGAGGCGGCGACATCGCTGGCCAGGGAGATCCGTCCGTCCGTGCTGGTTCATCCGGAGGATGCGGCGCCGCTCGGCATCGCCGAGGGCAGCCCGGTCGAATTGGCGAGCCCACGCGGCGCCGTGCGGCTTCACGCGCGGCTCTTCGACGGGCTCAGGCGCGGCGTCCTCGTTGCCGAATCGATCTGGCCCAACGCGGCCTATCCGGACGGCCGCGGCATCAACACCCTGACCGGGGCCGACGCGCCGCCGCCGCTCGGCGGGGCCGCGTTTCACGACAACAAGGTGGCGCTCCGTAGATTGGATGACGCCTGACTGCAGCCGTCGTGTCGGGTCGGGCGGCATACCCTCCCTTAACTGCCGCCCCTCATGCTGTGATTCATGATGAGCGCCGCGCCTTTCTCGCCAGCCGACGTGTCGGCGGTCGTCGCCGTGGTGACGGCCCTGTCGATCGCCTTCGCGTTGAAGCATCTCGTGGCCGATTTCCTGATGCAGACGAGCTGGATGGCGCGCGGCAAAAACCTGCGGGAGGGTTGGCTGCCGCCGCTCCTCGCCCACGTGCTCTGCCATACCGCACTGACCTTGCTCATCGTGCTGGTCGTGGCGTCCCGCCTCTGGTGGCTCGCCATCGTCGATTTCGCCATTCACATCACGGTGGATCGCGCCAAGGCGCTGGTGGGCCAGCACGGCGCCTGGCGGGTCGACCAGCCGCGGTTCTGGTGGCTGCTCGGCGTCGACCAGTTCCTCCACCAGGTGACCAACATAGGTCTGGCGGCCGCTATCGTGCTGCTATGACGGGCCGCGTCTTGCGTCCGCGTGTCGGCTCCCTGTTCGACATCGGCAGGCCCTTGATGGCGGAGGGAAGTCCGACGGCGCAGCGCGCCGCGGCGCATGCTACGGGGTCGCGCCGCGAGGCTTCGCAGCGACCGCTGGCTGACGCGCCACGACGGGCATCAGGATGGGTGCGGCCGGCACCGGCTGCCGGCCCGTGGCGACAGCCGAGAGTTCGACGGCCGTCGGCATGCGGTCCGGCACGTCCCACCCCCGCCGTCGCGTTCCGTCCCGGTCGAGCGTGACGAGGCGGAAGCGGAACGGCCCCTCGATCAGCGTGACGGTCGCGCTGCCGGCCGGGTCGGTGTCGAAAGCCGCAGCATCGAGCCTGCGGCTCTGTCGCACCAGCGCCTGGCCGGCGGCCGTCGACCGGATGGCGTAGCTCACGACATCGAGGTCAAGGCTTCTGCCGCTCTGGCCGAGGGCCGGTCGCACGAACCGGATGGTGTCGGCCCCGCCATGGAACGCGAGGGTCCTCGGACCGACCTGGCCCACTTCCAGCGGCACGGCCTCGGCAAGGTCGTCGCTCATGCGGGCGATGCCCTGCATCCAGCCGTCGGCGGCCTCCACCGTGGTCTCGCCCACCCACCAATGCGTGGCCAGCCGCCCCGCATAGGGCAGCACCACGGCCACAAAAGCGGTCGTGATCACCAGAGCGGCCAGCACCTCGATCAGGGTGAAGCCGGCCCGAGCGTCCGGGTATCCGCCGCCATCACCGTCCCGTGCCTCGTGGCACGCGTCGAGGCCACGGCACCTTGCCGTGAAGCGGGCAGCGCTGCGACGATCCTCAGCGCGGTGCACCGTCGAGCCTCACCGCATCGAGCGCGATGCGGCGGCCGGTCGGCGTCCGCACCACCACCGAGACGCTCTGCAGCGTCAGGTTCGTGACCCCGGCGATGCCGGGCCCGGGTGTACCCAAGCCCTTCGGTATGGCCAGTCTCATGCTGCCGGGCGTCGCCTGCGGCTTGAGGGCATCCGCGCCGTCGGCGCCCGGACCCTCGGTGCCGCCCGGCGCGGGCGCGACGCCCGATGGCAGGACCAGCACCTGCGCACGCCGCTCGGAACGCTCGATCGTGAAGCCGCGGCGTCGCGCTTCCGCGGCTCCGTCGTCGGCTCCCGCCGCCGCGCTCCCGGCCAGCACCATGGCCGAAATCATCTCCATGGGGGTCCGGGTGGCGGTCCAGGCGCCGCCGAGCGCGCGGGCGAGCGACGGCAGCAGGAAACCTGCCACGACGAGGGCCACCAGGGCCTCGACCAGCCTGAAGCCATGGCGGCCGCCGGCCC
>CAXUCF010000011.1:6955-20025 GCA_964249275.1 uncultured Lichenihabitans sp. | reverse complement strand
TTACCCACCTTCGACCACATCGACGCGTCCGTCGGCCCAGTTGACGCGTGCCCTCAGCCCGCGGGGCCCCATGGTGAAACGCAGCACGGCGCCGCAATTGGAGCCGTCCGGTCGGAACAGGATCTCGGCATCCCCGTTCCCGGCCGGGCAATTGCCACCGGCCACGAACGCGAACGCGACATCGCCCGGGATGCCGAGCACGTTCGGCCCGGAGGACAGCCGCCGTCGGGCGACGTCGAACCGCGCGGCGACGGGCCGGCTCCCGGCGATGGCGGCCGTGCGGGCGTCGCGCAGCAGCGACACCGAGGAGGCGACGAGGGCCAGCATCCGGGGCGGGGTCGTCCCGGGCGCCACCAGGGGCAAGGAGAAGCTGAGCAGAAGCAGCGTGATAGCCAAGGCCGCGACGGCTTCGATCAGCACGTAGCCGGCTTGCGGGCCACCCGACCCCGGGCCGCCAGCTTCATGATGCGGCGCGCGCCTCACCAGCTGGCGATCTGATTGGGGCCGCCACCGGGTTCGCCTCCCTTGCCGCCCGGCCCGTTGGAGGTGATGTCGTAAGGTCGGCCGCTCTGGCCCGGAGCCCGATAGTTGTACGGGTTGTTCCAGGGGTCGCGCGGCACGGTGGTGCCTTTGACATAGGGACCTCCCCAGCTCTGCACGTTGGCGGGCCGGGTGTTGAGCGCCTGCAGGCCTTCCTGGGTGGTCGGGTAGCGTCCGGCGTCGAGGTAGAACAGGTCGAGCGCGTTCTTGAAGCTCTCGATCTGGATATGGGCCGTGCGGACCTTGGCTTCGGCGAGCTGGCCGAAGACCCGCGGGGCCACCAACCCGACCAGCAGGCCGATGATGGCCAGCACCACCAGCATCTCGACCAGCGTGAAGCCGGCCTGGCCGGCCGCCACGATCCGTATCCGTCCATCGCGCCCGCGGACGCACGAGACATCCCGGTTTGCTTTGTCCATGAGGTGACGTCCGATCATCAGAGAACTGCCTGGTTGACGCTGACGAGAGCCGACATGATGGTGACCATGAGGCCGCCGATGAGGCTCGCGATGAGCAGGATCGCGGTCGGCCCAATGAGGGCCGATACCGTGTCGAGCCGCTTTTCGAGCTGGACCGCGTAGAGGCCGCCGGCTTCTCCGGTGACCTTGGACAATTCGCCGGTTTCCTCGCCGATCCGGACCATGCGGACCGCCACCGGTGGTAGGAGGCTGACCGTGGCCAGCGCCTCGTGCAGGCGGCCTCCGCGCCGGACCGTGTCGCCGACGGAGGCCAGGGCGGCGCGCCCGTCTGCTCCGACGGCATCTTCCAGCACCTTGAGCGCCTCGGTGAGCGGGACGCCCTGGGCCAGCAGCACCGACAGGTTCGACAGGAACCGCGATGTGCGCCACAGCCGCCAGATGCCCTTGACGACCGGCAGGCCGAGGAAACCAGCCAGCAGGGCCGAGCGGACCGCCGGCGTCCGCCAAGCCAGGAGACCCGCCAGCAAGACCGTCGCGGCTCCCGCAGCGACTGCCGTTTCATTGGCGATGAGCCAGTCCGAGAGGGCCAGAACGAAACGGACCAGCGTTCCGGGGTCGCTGCCGGAATCGTTGAACAGGCCCGCGAAGTTGGGAATGACGTTGACGAGAAAGAACACCAGCACGCCGGTCGCCGACACGATCAGGAAGGCTGGGTAGCGCAACGATCCCGTGACCTTCTCGCTCAATCGATGCGTTCTCTCCCGCTGGGCCGCGACCGCCGCGAAGACACCCTGGAGGTCACCGGTCGCGTCAGCGACCTTGGCCATGGCCACGATATCCCGGGTGAAGACCTCCGGATGGTGTTCGAGCGCCTGGACGAAGCTGGCGCCGCCCAGGATCTCGCGTCGCACGCCACGGACGACCTTGGCGAGCCGCGCCGGTTGTCCTTGCGACGACAGTTCGAGCGACTCGTCGAGCGGCAAGCCGCTGCGCAGCATGAGCGCCAGTTCGCCGAGGAAGCTCGTGATGGCGCGCGG
The DNA here is from genome assembly GCA_964249275.1 of uncultured Lichenihabitans sp. GTDB lineage: Bacteria > Pseudomonadota > Alphaproteobacteria > Rhizobiales > Beijerinckiaceae > Lichenihabitans. The sequence continues at coordinate 18,029 of CAXUCF010000011.1, read as the reverse complement.
GCTCGGCGGGGACGACAGGAAGCCGCCGTCGTCCGACTTCAGGCGGTCGAGCGATACCAGCATCAGGCCGCGCTGGCCGAAGTCCGCCGCCACCGCCGCGGCATCGCCCGCCATGGTTTCCCCCGTGAGGGAACGACCTTCGGGCGAAATGGCCGTGTATCGGAACCGTTTCAATTCCGCACCCTCAGCGCAGCGCCGCGACGCGGAACACTTCGTCGACCGAGGTCAGTCCCTCGAGGCATCGCGCCTTGCCGTCCTCGACCAGCGTCGCCATCCCTTCAGCGATACCGGCCCGCTCGATCGCAGCGTCATCGGCACCCGTGAGGATCTGGCGCCGCACCGCCTCGGTGATCTCGAGGCACTCGAAGATGGCGCGACGGCCGCGGTAGCCGGTGCCGCCGCAGCGCTCGCAGCCGACCGGCTCGTAGAGCGACGTGCCGGGCCGGATCCCCAGCCCGACGATGCGTGGGTTACGTTCGGCCTCCCGCGGTCCAACCGTGAAGGGACCGCGGCAGTCGAGGCAGAGCGTGCGCACCAGCCGCTGCCCCACGACGACCGACAGCGTCGAGGCGATCAGGTAGCGCTCGACGCCGATGTCGACCAGGCGCGTCACCGCGGCGGCCGCCGTATTGGTGTGCAGGGTGGTCATCACCAGATGGCCGGTCAGGGAGGCCTGAACCGCGATCCTGGCGGTCTCGGGGTCGCGCACTTCGCCCACCATGATGACGTCCGGATCCTGGCGCATGAAGGCGCGCAGGGCGGTCGCGAACGTCAGTCCGGCTGCAGGACGGACCTGCGACTGATTGACGCCGGGGATCTCATACTCGACGGGGTCCTCGACCGTGAGGATCTTGCGCGTGGCGTCGTTCAGGGAAGCGAGCGCGGCCGCCAGGGTCGTGGTCTTGCCGCTGCCGGTCGGGCCCGTCACGACGATCATGCCGTGTGGTTGGGTCAGCTTGTCGGACAGCACGGCGCGATCGCGTGCATTGAAGCCGAGTTGGCCGAATTCGATGAGGCGCCCGCTACGGTCCAACAGTCTCAGGATCGCGGCCTCGCCGGTCGTGGTCGGCATGGTGGCGACGCGAACGTCGAAGTCGCGCGCCCGCACCTTGATCCGCATGCGCCCGTCCTGAGGCTGGCGGTGCTCGGCGATGTTGAGGCCCGCCAGGATCTTGATGCGCGACACGAGGGCGCGTGCCGGGGCCGCGCGGGGCGACGGGATGACCCGCAGGACACCGTCGACACGCACACGGATCTGGAGGTCGCGGCCGAGCGGCTCGAAGTGGATGTCGCTGGCCCGCAGCGATACTGCGGCGTCGAACACGTCGTCGAGCGCCCGCACCACGGGGGCACCGCTGGCGAGATCCCGCAGGCTGTCGGAATTGTCCGGGCCGGCTTCGCCGGAGCCGACATCCTCAGCCGAGGCCTTGGCATCGTCGGCGCGCTTGTCGGCATCGAGAGCCAGTTCCACGTCCTCGAACGTGGCGACCTCGATCGCCACACCGCCCCCGAGCGTCACGGCGATCGCGTCGACGGCATCGACGTTGAACGGATCGGCCGTGGCCAGCCGCAGCGATCCGTCAGGCGCGCGGTAGGGATAGAGGCCGGCTTCATGCAGGAACGGCAACGAGAACTCGGCCGCCAGGGAGGTACCCTTGCGCATGCGGTCGAGGGACGCGCGCGGCAGGACCTGGGTCGTGGCCATGAGATCGGCGAATTCGACGGGCTTCATGCGCGATGCGCCGAGGAGACGTTTGCTCCACGAGGCCGACCCGGCAGGGTCCGACCGGGACGGCTCCAGCTGCTCGGCCGTAAGCACGCCGATGTTAACCAGTTTTTCAGCAAATGCCCGAGGGTTCATGGCAGTGCGCGACCCGGCGATCTGGACAGCACTAGGCTGTTACTCTATCGTTAAGATCGTCGTCTAGTCGACAAAAAGGTGATCGATGATGGCCGGCAGGTGATGTCGGGTGGCGCATTCCTAGTTCCAGTTCGGAATCGATGCTTGACAGACACGGTTTCACCTCAATCACGATATGGGCGGTTACTTGCGGGGGCTGTTCTGAGCCTGTGCGCGTCGGGACTCGCCGGGTGTAATGAGCAGGGTGGGCCGAACCTCGGCGCGACCGCTAACAGCGACAATATGCCTGCAATCGATTTCGGCGCGCGGGGTCCGACCCCCAAGGGCAGCTACGGCACGGTCACGGGAGCGCCTCGCGCCCAGGCCGAGGTCTTCAACGGCACGGCGCCACGCGGTCCGATGCCGGCGTCGGCCAATGCGGCACCGGCAGACGATGGTCGCGTCCGCACCGCAGATGCGAACGGAGAGATCGTCCCGTCCGGCAACGGCTATCAGCTCAACTTCGAGAATGCCGACATCGGAGCGGTCAGCAAGGCCATCCTGGGCGACATCCTGAAGAGCAACTACCTCGTCGACAAGCGCGTGGCGGGGCAGATCACGCTGACGTCCTCGGAACCGGTCCCTCGCTCCCGTCTTGTCCCGCTACTCGAAAGCGCGCTGGCCAGCCTCGGCGCTTCGGTGGTGAAGGATCAGGACCTTTACCGGATCGTTCCTTCGGCCGATCCCGGCGGTATCGGTGCCGTCAGCGGCCGCGACGTCGGCGAGGGCTTCGGCACGTCGGTGATCACGGCCCGCTTCATGCCGGCCGCCAACCTCGCCCACCTGCTCGAAGGTTTCGGCAGCCGATCGGGATCGGTCAAGAGCGATCCCGGCACCAACTTGGTCATCATCCAGGGCACGGCGTCGGAACGCCGGGCCGCCATCGATGCCGCCAACATGGTCGACGTGGACTGGCTGCGTTCGAAGTCGGTCGCCATCCTGCCGGTCGCCAATTCGGCGCCCGACATGGTGATCGGCGAGATCAACCGCATCCTCGACAGCGGCGAGGGCGGCCTGTCCCAGGGTGCCATCCAGCTGCAGCCGATGAGCCGCCTGAATGCCGTCCTTGCGGTGGCCCGCTCGCCCCAGGGCCTCGACCTCGTGCGCAAATGGGTGGCGCGGCTCGACCGGACCGACGTCGCGGCGGCAGGCGTCAAGGTCTATAAGCTGCAATATGCCCAGGCCAAAGCCGTCGCGTCGGCGCTGAACGACCTCTTCGGCAGCGGCGGCGCCGGGGTCGGCGCCTCCGACAGGGATGCATTGGAGCCGAGCGGCTACGGCTCGGTCACTACCACCGCACCGCCGACCGCTTCCGGCATCCAGGGCGGCGGCAACGGCAGCCCGAACGGCGGCCTCGGCGGTGGCGGTCTCGGCGGCGGCGCATCCGGCCAGAGCGCGCAGGCCGGGACCGGCGCGCAGTCGCCCTTCGGCGTTCTGAAGACCGCGATGGACAGCGGCGGCGGTTCGGCCCGTGCGTCCACCCCGGACGCGGATCCGCTGCGCGGCGGCGGCAGCGGCTCGCCGAAGGTGCGGGTGACGGCGGATCCGAATAGCAACTCGCTGCTCATCAACGCCAGCGTGGCCGATTACAAGCTCGTGGAGCGCGCCATCCACCAGATGGACCGGCAGCCCGTGCAGGTCGACATCGAGGCGACCATCGCCGAGGTGACGCTGACCGATCAGTTGCAGTACGGCGTCCAGTTCTTCCTGCAGGGCAACAAGACCCTGGGGCTCAGCGGAGCCCAGAACGTCACCGTGTCGAACCTGAACACGGCGGGCCTGAACCTGCTGGCCGGCGGGCTGTCGAACCCGCGCGTGCTGCTCAGCGCCCTGCAGGGCTATACCAACGTCAAGATCCTGTCGTCGCCCTCGCTCGTGGTGCTCGACCGCCAACCGGCCGTGCTGCAGGTCGGCGACCAGGTGCCGATCCTCACCCGCACGGCGCAATCCACCGACAACAGCCTGGCGCCCGTGGTCAATAACGTCGACTACAAGGACACCGGCATCATCCTCAACGTGCTGCCCAAGGTGAACGCCAACGGCGTCGTCACGCTCGACGTCGAACAGCAGATCAGCGCGGTCGTGGCGGGCGATCCCACCTCGCTCACGCCCACCATCTCGCAGCGGCGGGTGCGCAGCTCCGTCGCGGTAGCGAACGGCCAGACCGTCATGCTGGCCGGCCTGATCAGCGATACGCGCTCGACCGACCGGTCCGGTATCCCCGGCCTTGGCGCGATCCAGTTCCTGAACGACATCCTGACGAGCCACGATTCGGCCGTCCACCGGACCGAGATCGTCATCTTCATCAAGCCCCGCATCATCGCCAGCGCGGCCGATGCCCAGGACGTGACCGAGGAGTTCCACGACCGCCTGCAATCCATGCAGCGGACGCCGCAGAAGCCGCTGGTCCGCCGTTACTGATCTGCGGAAGCCAGCAAGGGGCTGCGCGCCCCGTCAGCCATGGGCCGGGGCCGGGAAGGCTCGGCCAAACCGTCAGAGGAAGGCGGAACGGGCGACCTCCGGACGCAGCCGAAGCAGGCGCCGGCAAGGGATCCGATGGAAGTCTCGTGACATGAGGCCCTCGTGACCGACGATCCCGTCATCATTCGTGGAAACGCCACTGCTGCCGCGCAGCCGCGATGGCCAAGGGCCGTCTGCACGGTCGCGCTTCTGGGCGGCTGGGGTGTCGCGGTCGCGGTTTCGGCTCCGCTGGCCGGAGTACCCGAGCGCGCCGTCGCCACCCTGACCCTGGTCACGGTCGCGGCCTGGTGGGCGGCGGTCGTCGTGGTGGTGCTGTCCGATCTCCGGGACTACATCATCCCGGACCGTGCCTCGCTCACCATCGCGGCCCTCGGCCTGGCTCAGGCGGCGACCGTCCCGCTCCTTGTAGGCGAAGGCTGGACCGAGGCGGCCCTCGCCGGCGCTGCGGCGGCATGGACCGGCATCGTCGGCTTCGCGCTGTTCTGGCTGGTCGGTTACCTGTTCCGCCGCTTCGGGACGCGCGACGCGCTGGGGTTCGGCGATGTCAAGCTGGCCGGTGCATCGGCGATTTGGCTCGCGCCGGCCGACGCAGCGGTGGCGCTCGAGATCGCGGCGCTCGGAGCCGTCCTGGCGCTGCTCGTCGTACACGCCCGCAAACCCGCCAACGACGCCGGATCCTTGAGGAACACGGCCGTGCCGTTCGGGGCCTTCATGGCACCCGCGGCCTGGCTGGTGTTCGTGGCCGGGCCTGCGGTCCGCGACGCTACGGGTCTCGCGTCTTGGTGAAGGCCCAGAGCCGGCGCGGCGCGGCGCTCTTCGTCGTGCTGCTGTTCTCCGCCTTCCTGGCCGGTCTGGCGGCCTCCGCCATGCGAACCGGCCTCAGCGGCGTGCGCGCGGCCGCCGTCTTCGCCGACGTCACGCGGGCCGACCAACTCGGACGCGGTGCGGGCGACATCCTGGCCTACCATTTGACCACGGGAGGCGTTTCGGCCAAGCGGGGCGGACGGATCGAGATGCGCTTGTCCGATGCCGACATCCTCATCGACTACCTGTCGGAGTCGGCACGGGTCGACGTCAACCTCGCGCCCGTCGAGCTCATCGCGGCACTGCTCGCCGCGGCGGGTGGCGACTCGGCCGTGGTCGACGCTACGGCCGACCGGATCACCCGGTTTCGCGCCTCGAAGGCGCGCGAGGAGGCGGCCCGTGCACCTGCACTAAATCCTTCCGGCCTCGCCGCCCTCACGGCGCAACTCAATGCCCTCAGGCCGGGCGGAACGCCCTCGGCGCTTCCGCTGGCGATCGACGACATCAGCGAAGTCGCCGGCGCATGGGGTCTGCCCGACGCACTCGCCCGCAAAGTGCTGCCCTTCCTGACGCTGTCCAATGGCACCGCCAAGGTCGACCCCGTGCTGGCCGACCGGCTCGTCGTGGCGGACTACCTGGCGCGCCGGCAGCGGGGCTTCGTCAACAAGGAGTCCGCCCTGGAGCTGTTGCCCATCCCGGCCCGAGCGTTCGTCGACTTCGCGGATACCGCGGCCGTCCGGGCCATCGTCCGCGTGATCGTGGCGCATCGTCTCGAACACCGCTACGAGATGGTCCTGGCGCCCTCGGTTGGGCAGGGCGCGGTGGCGGGGCGCGATGCGGTGCCGGTCGTTGTGTCGTGGCGCAAGCTGCTGTGATACGGTTCCGCGATCGGTCGGGCCCTCCATGGCGGCCCGGCGCCGAAAGACGTGCGGACCTAAAGTCGAGACCGCGATACCAGGAAGGCGGATGCGCCTGGGACCGCTGCCGCAGCGTTGAGCGTCTCAGGTTCGGGGTGTTTCAGGGGCGCGACGATGTCGCGTTCCGCTTGACCCGGAACGACACCGACGGAGGCGGCCAAGCGGAAGCGTCATGACGGGTTGGGGATGATCGGCAAGCTGCGGCAGGCGTGGATCTGGTTCGTCGACGGACTCGTCGAGGCTCTTCTATGGGCGATCGACCGGGCCGCGCGGGCCAGACCGCACAGGCTCGAGATCGGCGACGCCGAAGCCGCCGTGGTAGCACCCGACGGAGCGCGGCTGGGCCGGCTGCTTTGCGACGTTTCAGGAGCCCGTTTCGAGCCGCCGGACCTCGGTCGAAGGCTCGCCGGTGCCTCGGTCGATGTCTTCATTCCGACAGCCTGGCAGTTCCGCCGTGACCTCGAGCCCGTGGCGGTCCAGAGCCGGCCCTTCCTCGAGGCCTTCGTGCGCCACCAGATCGAGCGTATCACGCCCTGGCGCGTCGGCGACACGTACTATCGCATCCTTCAGCAGCCGCTGGCCGAGGATGCCAACCGGCTCGCGGTCGCGGTAGCGCTGGTGCCGAAACGTCTGGTCGCGCGATGGCTGTCGCCGCTCGACCACCTGCATTTGCGGTCGCTCCGGCTCCGGACGGCGGGCGATGCGGAGAACACCGCCATCTCGGTCGGCGGTGGCCCGTCGCGTCTCGCAGCGCCGCTGCGGCGTGTGGTCACCGGAGGCCTCGGGGTCCTGGCGCTCGGCACCGTGCTGACGGCCGGATGGCTGCAGTGGGAGGCAGGCAGCGTCCGGGACGAGATCGCCGACCAGGATCGCGTGCTGGGGGAACGCAGGGCCGTGCTGGCCCGGGCGCAGGGGCACGATCATCCCGGAGGCGACGCGTTCGCCAGGCTGCGAGCCCTCCGTGACAGCCGTCCGATGGCGGTGGCGATGATCGATGCCCTGGCGGCCGCGATGCCCGACTCGGCCTACCTGACATCCTTGTCGATCGACAAGGACCACGTCACGATCTCGGGTCTCACGACCGACCCGTCCCGGCTGGTGCCGACACTCGAAAGCTCGGGCTCTTTCGCCGACGTCAGCTTCGGTGCCGCGACGACGCGGGTCGAGGCTGGCGGTGGCGACCGGTTCAGCCTCGAGATGACGGCCGGCGCGCCTCGGCTGCACGACCCTCCGCCATCGCCCGAGACCACTCCGGCAAGTTCCGTCCCCTCAGACAGCCCCGCCGCTCAGGCGAGGGCCACGCCGTGACGATCACGCTCGGGCGACCCCTTGCCGCCACCCTGCTGTTCGCAGGCCTACTGTCGGCCATGATCTTGGGGGTCGTGGTCAGTTCGGCCGACCTGTCGTCCGCGACCGACGAGAGAGACGCCAAGGCCGAGCTCCTGGCCCATAGTGTCGCGGCAAGCCGCAGGGCCAAGCTGACGAACGCGGAGGTCCCCGATGCCGACCCATTCGTGGTGGCCGACAGTGGAACGCTAGGGGCGGCTCGCCTCGACGCCCTGATCCGCACCGCGGCCATCGAAGCCGGCTGCGCGCTGCTGTCGAGCAGAGCCGAGGTGAAACCGGACGAGGGCGAGATGGCAGGCCGCATCGAGGTGCAGGCCGTGATGGAGGGTCAGAACGAGGCCCTTCAGGCCACCTTGCTCCGACTGGAGACGGGCGCGCCCACGATCCTCGTAGACGGACTGTCGATCGAGCCGGCCCAAGTTGTGGAAGGTGTCATCGGGAGCCCTCAGGCCCCCCGGCTCCACATGAGCCTGACTGCCAGCGCGTTCTGGAGATCGCCCCGATCCGAACAGGCATCGCAGGGCCGCAGCGCGCCGTAGGCGCGACCGGACTTTCGACCGGTCGCGAGATTGTCGGCGATGGGGCCGGCTCGGCCCTTCGGTCGGCCTAATTAGCCGTTCGTCAGCTTGAGCAGTTCCTGAAAGCCCGGGCCGCCGTTGGCGCCAAACGGGAAGAACAAACCCTTCGACGCACCCGCCTTGCCATAGACGACGTTCAGCACCTGGCGCGGCGTGCGCGCGAAGGCGACACCGTTCGGATCCGTCGGCACGATGTTGGACGGGGACGGGAAGCCGCCGTCGAGCTTGCTCTGGCTGCCGTCGATGCCCTGATCGTCCTGCGCACCGGAGAGGGTGGCGCGCAGGATCGAGATCTGATCCGTGATCCTGTTCACGGCCTCGCTCTGCTGGGCGAACAGGAAGGTGCGGATCAGACCGGCATGGTAAGCCTCAACGGCCAGGATGCCCGCCGCCGCAGAGAGAAAGCTCTTGTTGGTGATGAACGGTGCTGCACCGCTATAGGCGGTGACGCCGACGTCCTCGAAGATATAGGCGGCGAGCAGGAAGTTCGTGTCGCTCTCATAGGCATCGAAGAAGCCGTTCGGCATGACGACGCCGGCAGCCTGCGCCGCGACCGTGAACGCGTTCGAGATGTCGAGCGCCGGCTGCTCGACCGCTTTGCTGCCCAGCGCGGCGCGCAGGGTGATCACGTGGTTCTTCTCGTCGTTGGCGATCTCGACCGCGTAGTCCCGCACGATCGGGTTCTGGAACGGTACCATGCGGCCGCCCGTCACGCTGCCCCCCGCAGCACCGCTGCCCGACGACGTGATGTTGCCCGGCAGGTACTGCCCGTAGGCGGCTTGCTGGTAGAACTGCGCTTCCAGGTACTCGAGGTTGAGCGCGAAGTTCAGGATCGCGACGTCGACATCGGGCTGCGCGGCCTGGGCTTCGCCGGCCGTGGCACCGACGAGCGCCGCTACGGCTCCGCCGAGACCGACGGCCTTGATGAAGGCCCGGCGTCCGGCTTCGAGGTCGATCGGGCGCTGCGTCGCACCTTCGTCCTGGTTGTTGTCGATCGTGTCTGACATGATTCCAATTCCTCTTTCGCCCGAGTGGTGGCGAGACGCCTTCTTGCGACATGCTCCCACGCCCCTGCTAAAGGCTAGCGGCCGAACCTCCGGTGGCAAGGTGCAGGCAACACGGCGGCGAAATTCTTGGCAACAAACCGCTCTTTGTGGCATTCCTGCATCAAATCGGGACACCATCGGGCCAAGGCGTTTAACCTGTGCTGCCTTTGTGGGCCGTCCAGTATGGAACCGTCATGGTCGCCCATCGTCGCGACACGTGTTATCGCCGGTTTCCAAGTGATGGTGGGCGGAGCGGGTCGAAGAATGGGGGCTGTCCGGTGGGGCCGCGTGGGACTTCTGGCGTCCGCGTGGTGCTGCGCCGCGGTCATGGCACGGGCGGAAGGGTCCGGCTTCGGCGCGGGCCGCTTCGAGGCCACGCGCGCGCGACCGCTATTCTCGCCGACGCGTCGCCCGCCGCCGCCTCCCGCCACGGCACCGACGATGCCGAGCCCCGTCTCGGTGCCTCCCCCAATACCGCCCCCGGACCTCACCGTGAGCGGTATCATCATCGGAGGCGGTACGGGTGCCGCTATCGTGCGTCGCCCGACGGACGTCTCCGCCACGAGGATAACCCTGGGCGGTCAGGTCGACGGATGGACGGTGGCAGCAATTCTGCCACGATCCATTGTGCTGCGACGCGACGACCGCAGCGTGACGCTGGAATTGCGCGGCGCCGCGCATTGAAATGTTCGCCTTGCGAGCGCTTGCAGGGTCGGTCGAAGGGTCCGGGAGAACGGGCCGCAGGTTCCGCGGTGGCAGGCGCATGCGGCGGAGGCCGCAGGATACCGGCCTTCGCGAGTCTTCAGGGATCGTTAACCAAACATCGCAATTCTGTTTTCCGTGCTCGGCCCCGTCTGGCGCCGAAGCACTGAGGCCCCGACCCCAAGTTGCGGCAGCAGCCCGCGGGAGGTCGCGCCTCCCGCGTTCGTCGTCGATCACTGAGAGCGGTGCAGATCCATGGGTGCCCATCCCGAGCTTTCCTCCTTCGACCGGCGGTCCCCCAGTCTTTGCGAGGCGCGGCGGACCATGTGGACATGGGCCGAGCCGATCATCGTCGATCGTGCCGTCGAGGTTTACGGCCGTGCCGTCGACTCGGCCGGCACGGTCATGATGGCGCGCAAGCACTGTGGATTGTGGCGCAACGTGCTCCAGGAGCAACCCGCAGCCGTGCCCGCCATCAAGGAGGAACTGCGCCGCGCTGCCGACAGCCTCGGCCTGGCGGAAGACCTGGTCGACGAAGTCGACGACGCCATCCTGGAGGAACTCGTCGACATCGTCACGAGCCGTTACCGCTCGTCCCGCAATACCATCAAGGCCTGCAGCCTGGTCCTCATGTCGGCGACGTCGCGTCTCGGTACGGCGGGGCTCGCGGCCTGAGGGCGGAACCGATCGGTGCGTCTCAGGGTCCCCGCGGGAATAATCGTTCGAATCACCGGCTTGCCACAGGGCAGCATTCGGGTAGAGCGAGACGGTTCTACCCTCCGGAGCCTTTCGGCCGGACTGCGCGCACCGTCGCCAATGTCGCCCCGGGCGCACCGCGGGTCATGAGTGCGCCAGTGCGACGGCAGACGATGGTCCAAGACTGTTCCGGGCGCCGGCGCGGTCATCCTGGCGCGCCGGATAAGGATATCGCGTGGCGCCTTGAGCAGTCGAAGGACCTTGGGCCTCTGCCTCGTGTTCGCGGCCGGCATTCTCTACAGCACGGCCGGCCTGTTCACCCGCGCCATTCACCTCGACGCCTGGACGATCCTGGCGTGGCGCGCCGTCTTCGGCGTGCTCTTCCTGCTGGTCTGGATGGCGGTCGAGAAGCGCGGTGGGCTGCTGCAGGCCTTCGTCCTCACCCGGCGCGATCTCGCCCTGATAGTGCCGGCAGCACTGGGAGGGTGCTGCTACATCCTGGCGCTGAAGCTCACCACCGTGGCCGACGTCATGGTGATCTATGCCACGGTACCCTTCGTCACCATGGCGGTCGCCTGGCTGTGGACGCGCGAGGTCCCCAAT
>CAXUCF010000011.1:0-6945 GCA_964249275.1 uncultured Lichenihabitans sp. | reverse complement strand
ATGGCCCGCTGGCGGGCGGCCGCGGCCGCGGCGCTGGGCGGGGTAGCCGTGATGGTGGCGGGCGGGGCCGGCGGGGCCTCGCGACTGGCCGGCATCGGCATGACGCTGCTGATGAACATCTGCTTTGCCATCAACTTGGTGAGCGCGAGGGTGAGCCCGGGATCGACGACGGCGATCTTCACGGTCGGCACGGCCGTGAGCGGCGCTGTGGCCTTAACGCTGGCACCTCATGCGGCCGTTGCGCCGGATACCCTGGCCATGCTGGCGGCGTTCGGAGTCCTGACGATCGGCCTCGCCATGGCGCTCTATATGACGGGTGCCCGCATGATCCCTCCGGCCGAAGTGGGGCTGGTCGGCATCGTCGACGTCGTGATCGGACCTTTTCTCGTCTGGTGGGTTTTCGGGGAGAACCCCGGCATACCCACCATGGCGGGCGGAGGCATCGTCATCATGGCGCTGGTTTGGCACCTGCTGCCGGACCTGAAAAGGCTGCTGGGGGCGCGCGTCGTCACCGGATCCCTCTTCTAGGCCGGGCGTGGCATGCCAGGGCCACGCGGAACCGTAGCGGGCATGATCCGTGCACGCGGCGCTCGCGCATCGGACGCTTGCGCGACTTGCGTACCGCGACAGGTTGCGCGACCATCGGCTATCGATGTCGTGTACAGATGAACGTGTCCGCCTGCGGGTGAGTCCGGATCATGAAGAATGGTGGCGCCATGACGCCTGACAGATGGGACCGCGACCCCGCAGCCCTGTCGCTCCGGTTCTGGGGCACGCGCGGGTCACTGCCCATCCCGGGTCCGTCGACGGTGATCTACGGGGGGAACACCTGCTGCGTCGAGGTCCGGATGGGCGGGAAGCTCATCATGATCGACGCCGGGACGGGCTTCGAGCCCGCCGGCCGGGCGCTTGCGGCAGGCGGCGAGCGCCTGGATCGGATCGACCTTCTCTTGAGCCATCTCCATCACGACCACATCGCGGGTCTGCCGTTCTTCGCGCCGATCCTGGCCGGCGACAGCCGACTGCGGATCTACTGCGGCAATCAGGGCGGGCGCAGCGCCAAGCAGGCGCTCGATACCATGTTCGCCCCGCCATTGTTCCCGGTGACCTTGGACGCCTTGCCGGGACATATCGAGCATATCGGCTTCATGGCCGGCGAAACCCTGGACCTCGGCAGCGGCATCCGGGTCGCCACCTGTCCGTTGCCGCACCCGGGTGGCGCGACCGGCTACCGCTTCGACCATGCGGGACGGCGGGTCTGCTACATGTCCGACATGGAACACGGCGATGCCGGGTTCGACGCCGAGGTGATCGCTTTCTGTCGCGGCTCCGATCTCGTGATCTTCGACGCCATGTTCACGGAGTCCGAACTGCCGCGATGCCGAGGATGGGGGCATTCGACATGGGCGGCCGGCGTCGAACTCTGCAAGGCCGCCGGCGCCAAGGCATTGGCGGCCTACCATCATCACAAAACCCACGACGACGCCGTCCTGTCCGAAATCGAAGCGCAGCTCGCCCGGGCTCTGCCCGGCTCCTTCGTTGCGCGCGAAGGCCAGGCCGTCGTGTTCGAGGCGCGTCAACTGGCGCCGTGCTGATCGCCCGAGCGGCCATGCGTGAACACGTGACGTTCGGCCTTGCCTGCTCGGCACCTGCTCCGGCCGCAGCTTCGCCCGGGCGCCGACGCGGCAGATCGGCTCGGCGTCAGGGCTCGGGCACGGCACCCGGCACCGGAGCGACGCGCCAGAGCGTGCCGTTCTCGTCCTCGCCGACCAGCAGGGAGCCATCGCGCATCACCGCAACGCCGACCGGCCGACCCCAGACATGGCCGCTCTCATTCACGAATCCGACGAGGAAATCCTTGTACGCACCGGTCGGAACCCCGTTGTCGACTTCGACCTGAACGACCTTGTATCCCGTGCGCTTGGACCGGTTCCAGGACCCGTGCAGCGCCACGAAGGCCTGGCCCGCGTAGGACGGTGGGAACCGTGCGGTGGCACCGGCCGGAGGGGCGTAGAACGCCATGGTCAGGGGTGCGGAATGGGCTTGCAGCAGCACGTCCGGCACGCTCGTCATGGCGCCGATATCCGGACGGTCGCCCTTGTGGCGCGGATCCTGATGGTCGCCGATGTAGAACCACGGCCAGCCGTAAAAGCCGCCCTCGCGAACCCGGGTGACGTAGTCGGGCGGCAGATCGTCGCCGAGCCCGTCCCGCTCGTTGGTCGCGCAATACACATCGCCGTGTTGCGGCGCGACCGACAGACCGACGCAGTTGCGCAGACCTGTCGCGAGAACCTTCTGGTCGCCGCCTTGCGGGTCGAAGCTCAGCACATCGGCGCGGTTGGCTTCGTCGCCCCAGGCGGCCCCGAGCGGCAGGCGCGCGCGATCGGCCGCGGCGATCCGAGGCAGGCCTTCGGCGTCGTTGCTCTGCGATCCAACGGACACGAACATGCGCTTGCCGTCGAGGCTGAAGGCCACGTCCCGGGTGGAATGACCGCCCTCGCTGATCGCGAGATCCACGACCTTTTGCGGCTTGCCGGACGCCGCCGTGTCGCCGCCCCGATAGGGAAAGCGCCAGACCGCCGCGGTCGTCGCCACATAGAGCCACTGGGGGTCCTCTCCGGGCGGGTAGAACGCCATGCCGAACGGGCCGTCGAGGTCGGATGCATAGACCGAAGAAGGCCCGGTCTGCCCCGTCCCGCCAGGCCTCAACACACGAATGTCACCGAGCGCGGTCTCGGCCACGAACACATCCCCGTTCGGGGCGATCTTCAACTCGCGAGGCGCCGCGAGACCCTTGGCCCAGAGCGAAACGACGAAGCCCTCGGGGGCGCGCAGCCGAGGGTGCTCCGGCAGCGCCGCCCCTTGCGGCCCGTTGCTGGCCGAGTGGGACGCATAAGGCTGAGGCATGTCGGCCGGCTCGAAACGCCGCACCGTACCCGGCGCGTCACTGCGCCAATCCCCGAAGGCCGCCGTTCCGCTCAGAGTCCCGCCCTCGGCCTTGTGCTTCGGCGCGGCAGCCCCAGGCGCCGCGCCCGCCGGCAACGGTGCGGGCGTGGTTTCGGCGTAACAGGCAGCCACGCCGAAGACCAGAAGCATGGCGGCGAAGGCGGCCGCCGCCGTCGTCCTTGCAGGGCTGTCGCATGTCATGCCGGCATTATAGGGCTGCAAGGATGCGATCGGTATAGGTAGGCCGGCCCGCATGCGATAAGGCTGCGCGCCGAGACCTATCGTCCATCGAACCTGGACGGGCCCAGAGATGCGCGGCGCCCGTTCCCCACCCGGACCGGCCGTGTCGAACATCGAAACGCAGATCGCGGCCACGCTGCTGCCGTCCTGGCTTCGCACCTTCGTGCGGACCCGAGAGGCCGGGCTGGTGCTGGCCGCCGTCGTCATCGGTGTCGCCAGCGGCGGACTCGTGGCCCTGATGGGCTGGACCGTCCAGGTCATGCACGAGGTGCTGTTCGGCTTGCCGAGCGGCCAGCGCCTCAGCGCCACGCCCCACGTCGCGGCCTGGCGCACCATGCTGGTGCCGATCGCGGGCGGTTTCGTGCTGACGGTGCTGGCCCGCTATGCCCGGCGCATGTCGGGGCGTCTCGCCGACGCCATCGAGGCCAATGCCTTGTTCGGTGGTCGGCTCTCGTTGACCGGCAGTCTGCTGGTCACGGTCCAGACCCTCATGTCGTGCGGCACCGGGGCCTCCGTCGGGTTGGAGGCCGGCTATGCACAGATCTGCTCCGCGGTCGCGTCGCGCCTGGGCCTGTCCCTCGCGGCCCGCCGCGGCGACCTTCGGCTGTTGGTCGCATGCGGGGCAGCGGCCGCTATCGGGGCCGCGTTCGGAGCGCCGCTGGCCGGCGCCTTCTATGGCTTCGAGGTCGTGCTCGGCACCTACACGGTAGCGGCGTTGGCGCCCGTCGCCACCAGCGCGCTCGTGGCGAGCCAGATCGTCCGCAACTTCGAGAGCGATGGTTTCCTGATCAAGCCGGAATCGCTCGGCACGGTAGGGGCCGGGGATTTCGGCCACATCGTGGCGATCGGAGCCCTGTGCGGCTTTGCCGGCATCCTTCTGATGCTGGCGGTCGCCGGGACCGAAACGGCCTTCAAGCGCCTGCGCGTGCCGGTGGCGTGGCGCACCCCGGTCGGCGGCGTGCTGATGGGCGCCATGGGGCTCCTCACGCCCCAGGTGCTCGGAGCCGGCCACGGCGCCATGACGGTCGATCTCGTAGCCTCGCTGGCACCCCCGACGATTCTCGGCATCATCCTGCTCAAGGGGACGGCGGCGGCCGTGTCGCTCGGGTCCGGCTTCCGGGGTGGGCTGTTCTACGCATCGCTGCTGATCGGCGCCCTCATCGGCCGGCTCTATGCCGATGTCGGATTCCAGATCTACCCCGATCTCGCCTTCGATCCCGACGTCGCGGCGTTGACCGGCATGGCGGCGCTGGGCACCGGCGTGATTGGGGCGCCCATCACCATGACGGCCCTGGCGCTCGAGACCACGGGCAATTTCGCCATCACGGTAGCGGCGTTGATCGCGGCCGTGGTGGCGTCGCTGATCGTGCGGGAGCTGTTCGGCTATTCCTTCGCGACCTGGCGGTTTCACCTGCGCGGCGAGAGCATCCGCGGGCCACACGACATCGGCTGGATGCGCGAGCTGTCGGTGAAGACCCTCATGCGGGCCGACGTGCGCACCGCGCCGACGGACCTGTCGCTGCGTGAAGCGCGGCTGAAGTTTCCGCTCGGCTCGGCCAAGCAGATCGCGGTGGTGGACGGCGGCGGGCGTTATGCCGGCATGGTGATGCTCGACGATCTTCACACGGTGCCGCTCGACCGGGGCGGGGACGAACTCGCGACCTTGCTGCGCTTCAAGGACCGCATGCTGCTGCCCTGGATGTCGGTACGGGAAGCCCTCGACCTTTTCGAGAAGAGCGAGGCCGATGCGCTGGTGGTGGTCGACCATGAGGCGACCCGGCGTATCGTCGGCACCATGACCGAAGCTCACGCGCTCAGGCGCTACGGCGAGGAACTGGAGCGTCAGCAGCCCGACAACGTCCTGCGTTGAGCCGCGGCATGGCGGGCCAGACGCCCAGGGCGCGGCGAGACCGCGATGCCCGGCTTGACCCGTGCGGGCCCTTCGGGTGAAGCATCGGCATGGTTCTGCTGACCCGCGCGCCCGCCAAGATCAACCTGACCCTGCATGTCGTCGGGCGACGTCACGACGGTTATCACGACCTCGAAAGCCTCGTGGCGTTTGCGGGGGTGGCCGACATCCTGACGCTGGATCCGTCGGGACCGCCCGGGCTTGCCGTCTCGGGGCCGAGCGCACCGCTGCGGGCGCGCTCGACGCCAACCGCGTGCTGAAAGCCACCCGCGCCCTCGCGGCGCGGGTCCAAGGTCTGCGGGCGGGCGCTTTTGCCCTCATCAAACGCCTGCCCGTCGGTGCCGGCATCGGCGGGGGCTCGTCGGACGCCGCTGCCGCCTTGCGGCTTCTGGCGCGGCTGAACGGCCTCGGCCTCGACGACGCGCGCCTGCAGGCCGCCGCGCGGGAAACCGGCGCCGACGTCCCGGTCTGCGTGGAGCCGCGCTCGCGCATGATGGCGGGCACCGGCGACCGGCTCGGCCCGCCGCTCATGGCGCGCCCGATCTACGCCGTGTTGGCCAATCCCGGCGTCCCCGTCGGCACGCCCGCCGTCTTCGCCCGCATGGGTTTGGCGCCCGGCGAGCCGCGCGACCTCGGCCGACATCCGGCCCTGCACGACGGCCTCGATCACGAGGCATTCTTCGACCGGCTCAATCGGGGCCGCAACGACATGGAAGCGGCGGCGCTGTCCTTGGTGCCCGCGATCGGCGACGCCATCGATGCCCTTTCGTCCACGGCAGGCCACCGCGTCGTACGCATGTCGGGGTCGGGCTCGACCTGCTTTGCGCTTTACGACGGTCGTCGGGCCGCACGGAGCGCTGCAGCCCTCCTCGGGCAATCGCGCCCTGCCTGGTGGGTGCGGGCCACCGCGCTGAGATGATTCGCCGGGACGCGGGGCCGCGCCGCGCGCCTTTTCGCGCCCTTTCGCCCGATCGGATTCAGGCTGCTTAATATCTAGGCAGACGCGCTGGCTTGAGGTCCCGGCCATGTGCGCCGCCGCTGTTGCGCCGATGCCGCAGTCGCGAGATGATCGGCGCGCACGGCGTTCCGGCGTCATGGGGCCGCGCCCGCTCGCGACCGGCGCCAGACCGGCGACTGCGCGAGCCGTCCCAGGACCGCGACTTCGCCGCCCGATCCTGGCCGACATGCCGGCGATGGGCTTTGTCGTTAAAGATGTCAGATGCTTGCGGTTTCAAGGCACGGGTTTCGGGGAAGCGCGGCGCGCTGCCGTTCATGCTGCCTTCAGCCACTCGGCGGCACCTTTTGTCGCGCGACGTGTGGCCCCTCAGACTGGTTCGCGCAAGCCTGGAGCGCAATACTGGTCTTGCATCGTCACCGTAGCGAGGAGCATCATCTTGTCACGCCTCGAGCGGGCAGGGGCATCGCCACAGAACGGACACCCCTGAAGTGTTGACTGATCGATGTGCCGATGCCGCGGCTTGGCTTGAAATTGGCATCGGTCGGCACTCTGGTTAGCTATCCTTAAGACTTCCCGGCAAACGGCTTTCGCCGAATGTTTGCGGACTGAGGGCTCAACAATGGACGACCTGTTCACGAGCTTCGCCCGTTCCTACGACGCCCGCAGGGCAGCCGACATGTCCCTTTCCGAATATTTGGAAGGCTGTCGCAAAGACCCGATGATGTATGCTAGCGCGCCCGAGCGCATCCTGGCCGCCATCGGGGCTCCCGAGATGGTGGATACGGCCAAGGATCCCCGCCTCGGCCGCATCTTCATGAACCGCACGGTGCGGCTCTACCCGGCCTTCAGCGAGTTCTACGGCATGGAAGAAACGATCGAGCGGATCGTGAGC
>CAXUCF010000010.1:27449-35226 GCA_964249275.1 uncultured Lichenihabitans sp. | reverse complement strand
GGGATATCTTCAACAGGCGGGCAACCTACGCCTGCTGAAAAACCTCCGACATTGGATCGTACTCGCCGTTGTCCTTCCAGGCATCGATGAAGCGTCTGGCGTGATCGCTGAACGTCGTATAGTCGATCGTCAATTCATCGCCTTTGGCGATCTCCCTGGCGGCACTGAAGTTGATGCCACGATCGGAGATGACATTCGGCTGATCCGAATGATTCATATACCATCCGACACTCATGAGATTGAAATTGGCGGGAGCAAGAAAATCGCCGTTCAGCAACGGGCAGAAATCGAAGTAGATACTCCGCAGATCCGCATCCCTTATGTCATGAACCTGCTCCAGAGGGACCAGCACCGTATCGCAGTCGGTGGCATAAAACGGGTTGATGCCATAAGGGATGTCCCGGATCGCAAAAACTCCGACACCTCTCCCGGGAGAGGGCCGGAGCCTCGTATACAGGTGCTGGTGGGGAAGAAATCCATTGATCTTCGTCATACGTCCGAATTGATAAGATGAACCCTGGGCTTCGGTTATGGCGTGGCGAACCCGAGGTCAATGGGTTTCAGCGATCCGCCTTCTCGCCTGCGAGGGTGAGTTCGAGATAGCGCTTCGTCGTAGGACGGACGAGGTCGGCGACCTTCTGAGCCATACCCTGCTCCTCTCTCAACGACTGCTGGAAGCCCGCCAGATGACCCGACTGACCCGCGGCGTCGGCAATGGCCAGCAGCGAAGTATAGGCCGCGATCTCGAAATTCTCGAAGGCCTGATTGGCAAAGGAGTTCTTCAGGATCTCGTCCTGGGCCGGTGTATGACCGAGCGCCATCATGTTGCCGACGAAGCCGAGGAATCCCTCCTTCACGGTCGAGGGGCTGGCGTCGAGCGACGTCAGGGCCTCCTCCAAACGGTCGCGCTGCCCGTGCGTCTCGCCGATGTGACGCCGCAAGGCCGCTTCCATCTCGGGATAGTGCTGGAGCCGCTCGACTTGCCTCTCCATGATCTGCAGGGCCATCATCTCCAACCCATGCGTGCTCTGCAGGGATGCGACGTAGATCGAACGCGTGTCGAGAGCCATGGGAATCGCCTTTCGATGAGCCGCCGATCACGCTCGACGGCGCTGATGTCAGTAGGCCCTGCAACACATGGCGACGGTCGCTGGTTGCCTGACCCCGGAGGGCGTGGCACCATGTCCCGCCTGATGATGAGGACTCAGTTCGGACGGATCGGCCGACTGACGGTGATGAGACGCCGTGCATGTGCGCGAATGAAGCCCGGGTGCCCGGACGAGCCGGGGCACGGTCCCTTGCTTGTCCGCGTCCACGCCCTCCGTACGTGCTGGCAGCGGCGCGGTTGCGCTTCACATGAAATCGATGAAGGGCGGCCGCTGAAAAGAGCCAGAAAGCGACCCAGCCATGAAAGTCACCGGCGTCATCCTTTTGCTGCTCGGCGTGCTGTGGATCCTGCAGGGCCTGGGTCTCGTAGGCGGCAGCTTCATGACCGGGCAGAAGCAATGGTTTTACGTCGGCACCATCGCGGCGATCTTGGGCCTGGCTCTGTTTGCCTGGGCTGCACGACGACCGCCGGCGCTGTGACCGACCCTCCAACCACAATCCCTCGTGCGTCGGGAGAATTTAGACCATGCTGATCCCCGAAGTCGGCTGGACCTGGGCCGATCGACGAGTGAGAGCACGAAGGACCCCCGCGATGACCCAGGCCAGAGGGCTCAGCGTCAGGACAATCGGACCCACCATCATGAGAACCGCCGCTCTCGTGATGATCGCAGGCCCGACCGCGGCCACGGCAGCGCCCAACTGCATGGCGCGCATTCTCGCGGATGTACCCGCGGAAGAAGCCCCTGAACAGATGAAATCGAAAAATAGTGGCACTTTCGGCCCCATCACTCAGATCAAGGTCAACAAGACGACCGGTAAAATGGTGTACTGCACGAAGACGTCGTACTGCTATGGGTCGAACGCTTTCGAGCTTACGACGCCGTGCCGTCTCAAGTTGGACAAGAGCGTAAACTACGGTGATTACTTCTCGTACTTCACTCGATGATGCCAAAGTCAATCGGTGCCGCACGTCGAGGACAAGATCATTAAGAGATTGGACTTTGACGTCCCGGCCCGTCCACATCGCGCGGGCGGGTAACTCTTACCGGGCCCGCATGGAGTCAGCAACCGTGAAGCCCACCGCCCATCGGCTTTGGCCTAATCCTAAAGATGTCAATGGTTTGTGATGGTGGGCGCTGTAGGTCTCGAACCTACGACCCGCTGATTAAGAGTGGCCTGGATACCCCGGACAGGCCCGGACAATCAGTGACGTTCAACCCTGAAAATGCTGGCCTGGCCCTCTTGCGCAGTGCAAATTGTCCGCTATTGTCCATGACAAGGGGTAACAGTCGAAGACACGTCAAGTCTGTTACCCCGAAAAAACCCCGGCGAAGATCGCTGATATTTCGGGTCGAAAACATGGCAAAAGCCCTCACGGTTCGGACCATCGACACCCTGGTGACACCCGAGGCCCGCCGCGAGGTGCCGGACGGCCTCTTGCGCGGCCTCTATCTTGTGATCCAGCCATCAGGTGCTCGGTCGTGGGCCGTGCGCTACCGGAACCGCGCCGGCACGCCGCGCAAGCACACCCTTGGCACCTATCCCGCCATTGATCTCAAATCGGCCCGGGAACTGGCGCAGCAAGCCCTCATCGAAGTCGCCAAGGGCAGCGACCCGGCTTCCGAGCGGAAGGCGGCTCGGGCCGGCGCAAAAGTGCCGATCGACCGCGACCTCATCGAGAGGGTGGTCGACACCTTCGTCGAGCGCTACGCCAAGGCCAACACGAAGTCGTGGGCCGAGACCAAGCGCATCCTCGATCGCGAGGTGGTGTCACACTGGCGCGGCCGGCACCTCGCCGCGATCAGCCGCGCCGACGTCCACGAACTGCTCGACGGTGTCGTGGACCGGGGCAGCCCGATCATGGCGAATCGGGTGCTCGCGGCGCTGCGCAAGATGTGTGCATGGAGCGTCGACCGCGGCATCATCACATCCTCGCCGTGCGACAAGCTCAAAGCGCCGACGGCCGAACGCAGCCGGGACCGGGTGCTGTCCGATGACGAGTTGCGCGGTGTCTGGACGGCGTGCGACGGCATCGGCTGGCCCTTTCGCGACCTCGTCAAGCTCCTCCTCCTCACGGGCCAGCGCCGCGATGAAGTCGGCAAGATGCGGTGGTCGGAACTCGACCTCGACGGACGGACCTGGACGCTGCCCCGCGAGCGCTCGAAGAACGCTGTCGCCCATGTGGTGCCGCTGTCCGCGCCGGCCCTGGCCATTCTCGCTGCACTGCCCCGGATCGGCCCCAGCGACCTCGTCTTCACCACGTCGGGGCGCACATCCGTTTCCGGCTTCTCCAGTGCGAAAGCACGCATCGATCTCCTCCTCGCCGCGTCGCTTGGACAGCCGGCGCCGGCCTGGGTTTTCCACGACCTCAGGCGCACCGCGGCGACCGGCATGGCCCGGCTCGGGGTCTCGCTGCCCACGATCGAGAAGGTGCTGAACCACACCTCCGGGTCGTTCGGCGGCATCGTTTCGGTCTACAACCGCCACGACTTCGCGGATGAGAAGCGGCACGCCTTGACGGCCTGGGGCGCCTTCGTCGAGCGGCTGGTGACGGCCGAGCCGGGCGCGAACGTGGTGGCGTTGAAGGCGGCGTCATGAACCGGTATGACCACCATTTCCGCTCTCTGCCGCCCCTCATCCGAGCGAACGCAAACCAAAAGGTCGGGTATGCCCGAGGCGCGATCCTGCAGCATCGCGCGAATGGCTTCGGCCCTGAAGACGATGAAGCGATTGTAAGCCAGTTCAACCTGTCCGGCATGAAAGAATTTTGGGACATTGAACTGTCGGAGCCAATGGCATGCGAGGTGCTCGCGCATTCGCTCGCGGTCCACTTCATGGTGATCGAGCACAAACTCGATGGCACTGTCGAAGATCAGAAGGCCAGCGGGCCGAAGGCGATGCAAACCATCGAGATCGTCAAAGCTAGCGTTCGAGCCGCGCTGCGGCAGGCCCGCGTAGACGGCGAGCCGTGGTTCATGACAGTTTCCGAGCCCCAGCCCAACAGCAAACTCGACGCAAAAGCGTGGTTCGGCTTCGTGCCGAGCGACACCGTCGTTATCCCGCCTGAACCGCAGACGGACGGCATCGACCTGTCGAAGCTCAAAGTAAGGCCGCGAGCCGCTGCCGAATGGATGCTCGCCATGCCGAAAAGGCAGCACCTCTTGCCGCCGTCACTCAAGACGTACCTGCGGCCCGAATCGCCAACGCCACTGGCCGTCATGGACCGCAGTGGCGTACCAGGCCGGCCGACCTCCATTCACCTTGTCGAGGAGGAGATGAACCGAAGGGCAGCGGGCGGCCAGACCTTAGGGAAGATGGTCGATGAGGCCAAGGCACTCTCGACTTGGCTGAAAAACACACACGCCGGAATGCCGCAACTCGGTTTCAAGCGCATACAGAACGCGCTCGGCACCAAGTTCAGGATGATCCCTAAATCAATCCCGAAATGAAAATATCGGGATGACTTTTTCGGGATCGCAATAAGAAGCAGGTTCCCCTCGTCACTTACTGTCAATGACGAGGCAGACATGAACAACCGTCCCGAAATGACCGGGAAAAAGCTGACGTCCACTGGCATGTGCGACCGCTTCGGCATCGTCCGTCGCACGCTGGCGCGGTGGATCACCGACCCGAAGATGGGCCTGCCCGAGTCCATCATCATCAATCACCGTCACTACTGGAACGAGTCTGAGATCGTCCAGTGGGAGCGCGCACGTGCGGCCTCTAACCTGAAGGCGGCTTGATCGAATGACCTTGAAACGATCGAAGCCGGCCCGCGGGAACGGGACCGGCCTCGGCATTGCAAAGCTCGCCAGCTTCAATTCCGACAATAGCAAACCTCTCCCTGAAATCCAAGCCGATTTCATCGCTGCGCGCTACGGCATGGACGCCGTCCGCGCCCGTGTGGTCGCGCACCTCGCTTTCGGGAGGTCGGCATGAGTGTCGTCCTGCCTTTCCGGCCCAAGCTGCCGACGCCCCGCGTCGAGCTTTACGCGGTCACTCACCGCAGCCGCACCGTCTACGTCATCGACCTAGTGGACGAGGATGGCCGGGCAAATCTCTACGACTGCAACGACTACGCCAAGGCCCTGCAATCGGTCGAGTGGTGCGCCGAAGGCGACGGCACACCTGCCGACCTTCTGCCGGTAGTGAACCTCATCGAGGGGGTAGCCGTATGAGCGCCTCCCCATCTTATCAGGCTAGTCCCATAAAGCGGATTCGCTCGACGGCGGCCGAGGTCGAGGCCCGGCGGCAGGCCCTTTACGACATCGTGAAAGCCATGCACCCGATGACGGTGCGGCAGGTGTTCTATCAGGCCAGCGTGCGGGGCATCGTCGACAAGACCGAGGCCGGTTATAGCAAGGTCCAGACCGACCTGGTGCTCATGCGACGCGCCAAAGTGCTGCCCTACACCTGGTTGACCGACAGCACGCGCTGGCAGCGCAAGCCCCTCACCCACAACAGCATCCAGGACGCGCTCGACGAGACGGCCCGCTTCTATCGGAAAGCTCTCTGGCAAGAGGTCGACGCCTACGTCGAGGTATGGCTGGAAAAGGACGCTCTCGCGGGCGTGATCCTGCCCGTCACCGAAAAATACGACGTGCCGCTCATGGTGGCGCGGGGCTACGCCAGCCTGTCGTTCCTGCACAGTGCGGCCGAGCACATCAGCGACGTCGACTGCCCCGTGTTCATTTTTCATTTGGGGGACTTCGATCCGTCCGGCGTGAACGCGGGTGAGAAGATCGAGGAGACGCTGAACGATCTGGCACCCGAAGCGGACATCACCTTCGAGCGTCTGGCAGTCACGCCGCTGCAGATCCGGACGCTCAAGCTTCCGACCCGCCCGACGAAAACGACCGACACCCGGTCCAAAGGGTTCGGCGACATCTCGGTCGAGCTGGACGCCATGGAGCCCGACGGGCTTCGCGACCTCGTAGCGAGCGCAATCGAAGACCACCTGCCCAAACGGCAGTTCGACGTGCTCAAAGCCGCGGAAGACAGCGAGCGCGGCATCATCGCGAAGATGGTCCGACAGATGGGAGGTGCCTGATGGGCATGTCCCTGATCGACGATCCCATTGCCGACTTCCTGCTGTGCCAGCCGCTGGACCAGCGCTCGCTCGACCACATGAAGTCCATCGGGATCCCCGTCCTGGCGCTCGCCTCCGGCCTCGGCGGCACCGGGCATTGTATCCGTCAGGCCCGCGTCGAGGCCCGTGACGGCCGCTTCGAGTTCGGCAGGTATGTCAAGCACGAGATGGTCAGGACCGCCCTGGTGGCCCTGGCATACGATCGTGACGGCCGCGCCGCCGATATCGTGGCGTGGCGGACGGGACCGGAACCCTTCGTCGCGTCCTGGCTCGGCCAAGTCGGCCTGCTCGGCGAGGAAAACCTCGACGGCCCCCGGCTCGGCAAGCCCTTGGTGGTCCATGCCGATCCTATGGCCTGGCTTCGCTCCGGCCGGGACGGCGTGGCGGTAGTCGATCCTGCCCGGGCAGGACCACTGCTACGGCAGGCCGGCGAGATGGTGGTAGGAAGTCACGCCGAGCGAAACCGGCTCAACGCCCTGATGCGGGTGGACCTGCCGAAGATCATCGTCAGGTCGCACATCCGCGTGGTGGCAGCCGAATGACCCCGCCCCGTGACGACAACGTGACCGCACTGGCGGACCGGCGCAAGGCCCGGGCCAAGGCCGGAGGTAACGGCAAGGGGCCAGCATGGCTGAAGCAGGCCACGTGCGACGACCGGGGCCGCCCCGTGGCGAACCTGGCGAACGCCATGGTGGCGCTACGGCACGCGCCCGAGATCGCGGACGCCTTCGCCTATGACGACATGATGCAGGCGCCGATCCTATTGGCGTCGCTGCCCGCGGTCACGCCGGAAGGCGCCGACCCTGTCGAGAGCCCCAGACCGGTTCGGGATACCGACGTGAGCCAAGTTCAAGAATGGATGCAGCTCGCCGGCCTGCCCCGGCTCGGAAAGGATACCGTCCACCAAGCCGTCGACCTCCGAGCTCGGGAATGCGCGTTCCATCCCGTCCGCGACTACCTCGACACCTTGAGGTGGGACCGCACGGCCCGGCTCGATCGCTGGCTCGCCAACTATCTCGGCGCGGAGGCGACACCCTACGCCACCGGCATCGGCCGCATGTTCATCGTGGCCATGGTGGCAAGGATCTATGAGCCCGGCTGCAAAGCCGACTACATGCCGATTTTCGAGGGACCGCAGGGTGCCAGGAAATCGACAGCGTGCGCGATACTCGGCGGCGAGTGGTTCAGCGACAGCCTGCCCGACGTCACCGAAGGGAAGGACGTCGCGCAGCACTTGGTCGGCAAGTGGCTGATCGAGGTCGGCGAGCTGTCGGCTCTCAGCCGAGCCGAGTCGGCGCACCTGAAAGCTTTCATCACGAGGCCCGTCGAGCGCTACCGACCGAGCTACGGACGAAAGGAAGTGATCCAGCCACGCCAGTGCGTCTTCATCGGCACCACGAACGCCACCGCCTACCTGAAGGATGAAACTGGGGGCCGGCGGTTCTGGCCCGTCAAGGTCGGCACGATCGACACCGGCACCCTCACGCGCGACCGCGACCAGCTCTTCGCCGAAGCCGTCGTCGCCTACCGCGAGGGTGCCAAATGGTGGCCCGACCAAGACTTCGAGCGACGCCACATTAC
>CAXUCF010000010.1:0-27439 GCA_964249275.1 uncultured Lichenihabitans sp. | reverse complement strand
CCACATTACCCCGCAACAGGAGGCCAGATTTGAGGTCGACCTATGGGAAGAACCCATCGAGCGGCACCTGAGCGGCAAGTCGTCCGTGATCGTCGGCGATATCGCACGCATTGCGCTTAGCCTCGAAACACCACGCATTGGCCGGGCTGAGCAGAACCGAATAACGTCGATCCTACAGCGGCTTAACTGGAAGCGAGGCGAGAAGGATTGGAGGGGGAACATACCGTGGAAGCCGATCTACGGACCACGGACGACGGACGACCACGGATGACTTCCCAACGAGGCGAATACGTGCGCGCGCATACTACTTCTATGGAAAATCGTCCGTGGTCAGCCGTGTCATCCGTGGTCAGGCGGCGGCACTTCGCCGAGATTACATGGCCTTCTTCATGGTGTGCATCCTCGATCGCTTCATCGACTTCATCCGGCGCTTGCCCATTGAGGGAGAGTCACTGTTCGACGTTCCTCCCATAGCGCCAGCCTGGGAATTGTGCGCCGTGGCAGCCGATACGGGAGTCGCGACATAAGCGAAGGGCAGCATCAGAACCCCGATGGCGACGACCAATTTGAGAGACTTCATGTGAGCGATCCTTTTCTGGTTGCAGCTATGTTGTAGGGCGCCACGGATGGCCGGCTAGCGCAGCCCAGCCCGAAGCCCGACGAACAAACCCCTTCCGCTTTCCGACCGCGCTCTTGGCCCCCATCACGGCCGCTTTCCGCTCGCACCTGATACACAGACAGGTGCTCTGTCCGAGATTGTCCATCATTGTCAGTATTGTAGAACAGTCCGGCGCGGCGCATATTCTTACGGGTAACACCTGGGGAACTATGAGCGACGTTTCACACCTCGCCCGAATGCCGCGAAGCTCTCGATCCGCCGTCGCGAACGGGTCGCGCTTGCATGCCGCCGAAGTCGACGGCCGATCCGTCGAGGCCCGCCGTTTCCGTGATGTCCTGTCCGAAATCCTGAGCGACCTCGGCGGCAGTGAAGGCCTGTCGGAAGGTCAGCGCCAGCTTGCCCGGCGCGGCGCGATGCTGTCCGTCCGCGGCGAGATGATGGAAGCCGAGGCGGTCAAGACCGGGGAAATAGACCTCGCCGCGTATGGCTCCCTCACGGATCAGCTCGGCCGGCTGTTCAACCGGCTTGGCCTCAAGCGCGTGGCCCGCGACGCCACGCCGAGCATCGCCGACATCATCGCGAGGCACGCCGCCTCATGAACATCGTTCAGGCCCTCGACGATCCGATTGTCTTCCGCGGCATCATCAAAGACCACCGCATGTGGACGCCCTGGCGGGCCTTCCTGAAGGCTCTGTTCGGCCTGCCCATGTCGGATGCCGAGGCAGACCTCTTCCGGGCCTGTACGGGCCGCGCAACGCTTCCTGTCGAGGCTTTCGCGGTGGCCTGGCTCATCATCGGCCGAAGGGGTGGCAAAAGCTTCGCCCTGGCGCTCATCGCGGTCTTCAAGGCCTGCTTCGTCGACTATCGGCCGTTCCTGGCGCGAGGCGAGCGCGCCACCGTGGTCATCATCGCGGCCGACCGGCGCCAGGCGAGGGTGATCTTCAGGTACGTGGTCGGCATCATGACGTCGGTGCCGGTCCTGAAAGCCATGATCGCCGGCGAAACGGCCGAGGAACTGCGGCTCACCACCCCGGTGAATATCGAGGTCATGACGGCGTCGAGTCGCACGGTGCGGGGCTACGCGGTGCCGGTGGCGTTGCTCGACGAAGCCGCGTTCTGGACCGTGGAAGGTTCCACCGATGCGGACGTCGACATCATCGCGGCCCTGAAGCCCGCCATGAAACAGTTCCCCGGCGCCATGATGCTCGGGGCGTCGAGCCCCTACAGCCGCCGTGGGGCCTTGTGGGAGGCTTACAAGGCCCATCACGGGCAGGACGACAGCCGCACGCTGGTCTGGCAGGCGTCGACCCGCACCATGAACCCGACGATCCCGCAAGCCGACATCAACGCGGAGTATGAGGCCGACCCCGCTCGGGCCGCAGCCGAATACGGTGCACAGTTCAGGTCCGATATCGAGAGCTTCATTGCTCGCGAGGTTGTCGAGGGCGCGGTGGCACCCGGCCGGCACGAGTTGCCGCCGATCTCCGGGACGCGCTACGTCGCCTTCACGGATCCCTCGGGCGGCTCGGCCGACGCCATGACGCTGGCCATCGCCCATGCCGATCGCGACGGCCGCGCCATCCTGGACGCGGTGCGCGTCCGCAAGCCGCCATTCAGCCCCGAAGCCGTTACCGAGGACTTTGCCGCGGTGCTGAAGAGCTACGGCGTCCACAAGGTCACGGGCGACCGCTATGCCGGAGAATGGCCCCGCGAGCGCTTCCGCGTCCACGGCATCGCGTATGAACTGTCCGACCGGCCGAAGTCCGACATCTATCGTGACGCCCTGCCCCTGCTGAACTCGGGCAAGGTCGAATTGCTCGATCTCCCGCGCCTCACGGCCGAACTCTGCGGCTTGGAGCGGCGCACCGCCCGGAGCGGCAAGGATTCGATCGACCACGCGCCCAGTGCGCATGACGACATCGCCAATGGCGTCTGCGGCGCCGTGCTGTTGGCGGCGGGCGGGAAAGCCCCGTTGGTCGTCACGGATGCCATGCTGCAGCGCTTCGCCCAGCCCACGCCTCACGGCCGCGGCCCGAATAGATACAGTGGCTTCGACCCGGCTCACGGCTGGTCCACTCATATCCCCGGCTCTCGATAGTAAAGGTTACACTATGCCCCGTTCCCGCAAGCTGGCATTCGACATCGATACAGCACTACATGATGAGCAATGGGAGAAGCTTTCCGCTTTTCTTAAGCCGATGTTGTCCGAAGAAGACTTTCAGACCGTCGAGGACATCTGCCGTGGTGGCGGCGATGCTCCGGAGAAGACACAGTCCGGCGCGTCCGATGCCGCCCGTCGACCTCCCCGCGAACGGGCTGACGTGCCGCGAGTCAACTATGACACCAAGACCTTCCCGCACTCGGGCCGGCTACGGTGAGGGCAGCATGAGCAAGCCGGAAAAGCTCCGCATCGTGCCGTCCGCCCGTTCGCCCGAGCGCGAAGCCCTCGCCGCTGCGATCCAGGCCCATGCTGACGTCACCAAGACCGCCGATGCCGCCCGCGCCAAGGCCGAGCGCGCCCGCGGTAGCCTGGTCGCCGCGCAACTGCGGCACGGCACAGCCGATCGCCACCTCGCGGCCGCCCGCGAGGTGGCGATCGGCGACATCACGGTCCCGGACGCGACCGGCCGGACCCTTGACCTCCGCGAGCTGCGCAGGGCCGAAGCCGATGCCCGCGAGGACGTCGAGGTCGCGCGCGAGGCTCTTGCCCGAGCCGAGGCGTCGCTCGAGGATCCGGAGCGCGACGAACGGCGGGCGCGCGAAGCCCTCGACGCCGCGGCCGACGCCGTGATTGCCGGCGAACGGGAGCGGGCGCAAGCCGCTGTGGATGAGGCCCACAAGGCGCTCACGCGGGCGCGCATCGTCGCCGCTCGGATCGCCGATGCTGTGTTGCCTTTCACGGACTCGCCGGCCGAGCGGTATTTCCGCAACGGCCATGTCAGTCCGGTCCTGACTTGGCCCGGTGCGGTGTCGGGCTCCTGGAACGCGATAGAGGCCGCAAAGAAGAGCGTCCTCGCGCCCTGGAATGCCGCCAGTGCGGCTTTGCGCGCCGACCCTGACGCCCCGCTCCCTGAGGTCCTCTAATGCCCGCGACAACGTCCACGTCCCTCTTGACCGGCGCCGCGACCGGCACCCTCGCGATCACGAGCCCCGGTGTCGTGGCCGGCACCGCATCCATGCCGGTTTTGGTCGGTGCCCCCGATGGAACGAAGGTCGGCGTCTTCATCGTGGCGAGTCCCGATTTCGTCGGTGCCTTCACGCTTCAGCGTCACGGCTCCGGCTTCAGGGCCGGTGATATCGGCACGCCGCAGACCGTGTTGCGGGGCGACAACGTCTCCCTCGCCTTCGCGGCCCCGGGCGCGCTCGCGAACCTGTCCGGCATGGACAGCGTGACCACCACCCTGACGAACTACAGCGCCGGCAGTCTCGTGCTGTCCGTGGTGCAATGAGATGAGGCGTCCCCCTACCGAACAGCCAGGGACGTCTCGACCTCGCGCTCATCAGCCGCGCGGGGGCCACGCGCCGATCGTGGTCCTAACCTCGGCAACCGCCATGCCGGCCTCGGTCGGCGGCGCGCCAAGGCTCCTCCCGGTTCCGCCGGGCGGGGCGTCTCTTTCGATAGGTGGATCTTGACCAAGCCTGTGCCAAAGCCCTCGACGCCAGCGCCGGCCCCGCGACGCATTCCGATTCGTGTCGTGAGCCGGGCCGCGATCGAGGCCCTGGTGCGTTCCTTCAACGCGAGTGCCGTCCATGTCGAATGATCCGCGCCACCTCGACGCCACCATCGACAACCTCCGGAGAGCCAGCGACGGCGTGGCCAGCGTCCTGGCCTATATCACGGCGGCACGCGACAGGCTGGCCACAGCGTCGGAGGGTGACCGCGAGGCAGCGGCCCGTGACGTCGCGACGTGCGAGCTGCGCATGAGAGCCGACGCCGCGGTCCTGGCGCACCATCTCGCGGCCATCACCACGCCGGCCGGAGCCATCCCGACGTGACGTTCAGCACGAAGTACATCGAGGTCGACTTCGACCTTGCCCAGGGCGTGTTTCAGAACGGCGGCAACACGCACACGGTGCGCGGCTGCAGGGTCTCGGCCCAAATCGTCAAGGCCGGCGGCCTGTCCCTCGGGCAGGCTTCCGTCGCGATCTATGGGCTGCCCCTATCGGTCATGAATCAGTTGGGCACTTTCGGCATGGGCCTGACGTACACCAATCGCAACTTCATCACGGTCAAGGCAGGTGACGATCCGAACTCGCTGGCCGTCGTTTTCACCGGGACGATCCAAACGGCGTTCATGGACGGGCAATCGCAACCGAACGTGCCGTTCCGCGTCGAGGCATTCACCGGACTTTACGAAGCCATGAACCCGGTTCCGCCGACATCGGAGCCGGGATCTCAGGACGCCGCAACCCTTCTAAGCCAGATGGCGAAGGCCGCTAACCTCAATTTCGAGAACAACGGCGTCGATACCAGGATTTCCTGTCCATACTATCCCGGCACCGCCGTCCAGCAGATCGAAAAGTGCGTCAATGATGCTGGCATCCAGCACATCATCGACAACGGGACCCTGAGTATCTGGAAACCGGGACAGGCCCGGCAGGGAGCCGCTACCCTCGTCTCACCCGAGACAGGGCTCGTCGACTACCCGCAATTCAATAGCATGGGCATCGCGTTCCGGGCGCTGTTTCAGCCCACATTCGCTTTCGGCCAGAACCTCAAAGTGCAGAGCAGCATCACGCCGGCGTGCGGAACTTGGACGATCTACCGCCTTGAATACATCCTGGAAAGCCAGACCCCGAACGGAAGGTGGTTCTGCGACATCATGGCGGCGCCGTTCGGGATGCTCGTCGTGGCGGGGTGATATCGGATGGAACAATCTTAGATCTACTTGGCTGAACCCGAGAATATTCCAACGCCAGCCTTGGCCTGGACGGCATCGGCAACGACGCGGCTCTTAACCAGCGTCTTGATCTGTTCGCGAAGAAGCGCTTCACCGACGCCGGATGACGCAGGCTCCTCTTTCGCCTTCGAGACCTCAATGGCCGCGTCCTGGACATCGCTGAGCGCTTGACCGCAGATGGTCATGGCTGCACTCGCGAGGACGTCGGCAGTCTCTCCCGACCTGACGATGCCAGGCAGTTGTCGGTCGACACAGTCGTAAAACTTGTCTCGGATAATTGCCATCGACCGCATCGCCGTATCGACGCGCTCCTGCTTCTCTTGCACGGCCCTAGCCTCCGCGGCCCTCGTCTCGGCTACGGCCCTCACGGTAGCTGCACGGTCGGCCTCAGCCTGTCGCTGGAGCGCAGCCTCTTGCTCTTGGGCTAGAGCGCGAGATGCAAATTCCCGTCGTTTTGCCTCATCAACCTTGGTGTCCAGTTGGGGCTTGGCGAGCGACAGCACGGCCCGCGGCAGATCGGACAGATAGGGTCCTTTGATGAACTGTTCGGCCGAACCTTCACCGTAGGTCTCCTCATAGGTCGCCAGCAGGTCCGACATCTCGCCTGGGCACTTTTGAAGCTGTCTCGCGACATAGGCTGCGAAAAGGCCGGCTCGGTATTGCGTGGTCCCGTCCGGATCCTCGAGGGCCAACTTCGCCACGCATCCGGTGAGGCTGCGGATGTAGGGCACCACGACCTTGCGCTTCTGCGCCTCTGTCGGCTCGTTGAAGGGCGACCCCGCTAACGCTCCCGTGGTGGAGGCGAGCAGCGCGACGACGACCAAACGCCTCATGGACCACACTCGTGCAAGCTAAGGTAGCATGATACACACCGCCTGATGAGCGCGTCAAACCCTGGGCACCGCGGCCGACATCGGCCCATCGGCTCCGCCATAACAGCCTCGTGACGCAGGCCAACGCGGGCCTAGCGTGACGCGCACCGCTTCGTTCGGCACACTCGGCCTATGACTCGCCTCCGCATCGCCCTCACGGCCGTCCTGACGCTCGCTCTTGCGGGCTGCGCCGCGACGCTGTCCAGGCCATTGAACTATCCGCCTGGCGCCTTCTACACGCCCGATGGCAAGCCCAAGGTCTTGCCCTGCATCGCGGGCCGGCTGCTGTGCTCGCCGCAGACGTAATCCGGACCAGTGAATAGGCCGGGCCGAGGGCCGCGCTTGACGCCCGGCCACATGGGAACGGATAGTGAACGGAAACCCCGACCGGAGCCGTTCATGCCGTCCAATTCCCCATCCCGCGAGGACCAGGCCGCCATCCTGGCGGAGAGCAAGCGCTTCCGGGATTTCCTCATCAAGACGAGCATGAGGTGGTCCCGCCGCTCCGGCATCAGGCGCGCAGCCGATACCGTGTGTGACGAACTCGACGAACTCGCCATGGTGATCACGGGCAACCGCGACGCGCTGTTGGACCCGATGCACAAGACACCGTGATCGACGCGGGGCGGACAGGGTGACGCGCCGCACCCATCAGGTTATTCAGCGGCTCATGCATCAACCCAAGCGAACACGTATTGCCGGGCAGATCGCGCTGTTTCTCGCCGAACAGCAGTTGCTACGCGGCATGACGAAGAAGGACTTCGCGAAGCTGATCGGCTGTTCGACCCCGTTTCTCTATGAGGTGTTGGCCGGCACGGGCAACCCGACGATCGGCACGGTCGCGGCCTGGGCAGAGCGGCTGGGGGTTGAATGCGAGGTCCGCTTCGTCGAACCCGAGGCATGAGGGGGCGGCCCGGAGGTGCTACAGCCCGCAGCGGAAAGCGCGCTGCGGGAATGGACCGTGGATCGGCGCGTGAACCGCACGGGGGAAAGCGATGACGACCCGACGCTCGTGGAGCTGGTGGCCGCTTGATGGTCAATCCTCTTCCGGTTCGGATTGCTTGACTTTCCGCTTGATCACCGCGTTTCCCAGAAAGGCGCTGATGCCTCCCACCAAGGCTCCCGTAGCCACGAGCCCAGCCGTTGCATAGGCCTGTGTATCAATCGCGTGCCAGATCGTGGCGAAGCACCCTCCCGCAAAACCGCCGGCCATGACATAGCCGAGGATCATGCACACAGAGTCGACCGTGGACTTTCGGTTTTCGATCTTTCGACGGTGCCGAGCTTCTGCCCTAAATTCGTCGGCAACCTCGCGAGCCAGCCCCGGAACCGCTTTGTCCAGATTGGCAAGCTCGAAAGACGGAGGCATGGGACCGGCCCAAACCTGCGTCATCTCTTGATAAACCACCCCGCGTTCATCTTCGGAAAACGGAGTGGTTTTCGGCGTGGAAGGTCCGGGTGGTCCGTAGCTATCCTCGGACACGCCGGTTCGCTCTGGCGGCCGATCGTTTCAACCCCGACCCTACAACAACCCAATCGCTCGCTAGCGCCGACGCGTCGGAAGGCCTGGTCTTGCGTATGCGTGTTGGCTGCACGAGACCGAGCGTGCTCATCGTTACGATGCCGCGCGTGAAACCATCAAGAACGGTTATCAGCATTCTCGTGCGGGTTGTCATTCCGTCCTTATTCGGGATGCGGTACACGTGCCGGGGAACGGTCATGTCGTTCATCGTCGCCTCCCTAGCGTTCGCGTGTGGACTGGCTCACTGAGTTTCCGTAACACTGACTTGTGTCAACGTCACGGCTTAACGATGGGGCGCAAGCCCACGATCGTCAACGCGGTAAATGAACCGGGGTTCAAGGATTTGTCCACAGGGATGCCGCTGTGGACGCGCAAGAGTCGCTCGACGATGATGGATCTACCCCCGCCAGGAACCCATCTCCTGTTCCATGTCGACCCGATCCGGGCTCTGTTCCACCTCAGAGATCGGCGGTGTCGGGAACACCTCGGCGAGCCGATCCATCTGGTAGTGGTTGACCGCACGATGCCGGTTGAGAAAGCGCAGGAAGCGCTCTGCCGTTTCGCGCGTGCCGTAGCCGAAATGGGTGTTGTGCTCTCGGAAGACGTACCATTCGTTCATGGCCTAGTTCTCCCTTTCGGATCGCCGCGACTTGCCGAAAGAGCATCTCCCAAAACCGCATTCGGGTCGAACGGGACGTTTGTGCTCATCGAATGAAAACCATTATTGCGGACGTCGGCCGCAATATCGTCATCTACCGGCACAGTGCCTAATCTCTGCATGTCGGTAGTTGCATAGTAGGGCGGCATGCCATCGCCATGCCGGACCACGACGCGCAGGCGACCATCTTCGCGATCGGTCCATACGTCGAAAAGTTCTTTCATTTCAGCCGTGTGGGTTGCGTTGGCCACGTTGATCGCTAGACCATCGGGAATCCCGAACCCGACTTCCTGCCATCGGCGTTTGAGCGCGTCGTATTCTTCGGCGCGGACTTGCCGCGTCCCCGACGCATCGGCCAGCGCTCGAATGTCCTGTGCGATAACCCGAAGCCGCGCCGCTTTGTCGGCACGCTGCTCTTGTGAGTGATACTCGGATCCCGACCACGACGTCCTGCCTGATTTGTCCTCGACGTAGGCGGCCACGGCTTTGAGTGCGTCAGCAACTGTCACACCCTACTCCTTTGGAAGGTAACCCTTGGCGCGAAGGTGATCGGCAAGGGCCAAGCGAATGGCTTCCGGCCGCGAAGGCCGGGGCTCGGGCTGGGCAGCGATCCAGGCGTCAAGGACGTCGAGTTGTAGCGGCTGAAGCCTCACGAGCACGGGTGTGCCTTGGCCAGTGGCCGGCCTCCCACCGAGGTTTTTGATATCAGGACTTGACGTCATCTCAGCTTGATATCATAAACGTCGGGCCGAACGGAAGGGCTCAATCTTCCGCTCGGCCCTGACCACCACGGAACTGGAGTTTCCACGATGGCTATCGACGCCCATAGCATACCCGCGCCTATCGATCACCGGGCCTTATTACGATCCGCCGTCCCCGTCCCCACGCCGGCCCTCACGGCCGAGACGCTGGCCATGCTCGACGCGATCCCGCCCGAGCTGCCGCCGGAGCCGTTATTAGACCTCGCCAGGGCCCGCCACATGCGCCGCGCCCTGGAAGGTGCCGTGGAGCATGGCGCCGCGCTGCTTGCCGCCCTTGGCCTGCCGCAGCTCGTGGACGATGGCTTCGCGCCGCTCGACCCCGTAGCGGCCGGCGACGCCATCCACCACGCCATCGGCACGCTCGACGCGCTGGACGCGCCCGGCATGGACCTCGAGGACGGCGGCGAGGCCGAACCTTCCCTCGGCTGGATCGACGGCAAGCCGGTCCTGTCCGACAGCCATGATGACCGCGAAGCCGAAGCCGATGACGAGCCCATGCTTGGTGCGCCCGAGCGGAGCCCATCATCGGGGCCGTGGGGGCCGGAACGCAGCCCCTCCGGTTCGCAGACGGATTGGGCGGACGGCAGCACGCGGCACGACGAAGCCGAGGCCGTGAACGAGGACGGCGGCGACATCCTCGACGAGGGTGAGGAGACCCTGGGATGGGCCGCCAACGTAGGGCAACTCGCGCTCGGCATGACCACGGCCGATGGTGACGAGACGGCGCTGGAGCGGCACGGCAAGGGGTTCCTCCGCAGCGGCGGTGACGACATGGAGCCCAGCCTCGGCGCGCTGAATTGCGTGATGGAGGCCGTCGTGGGCCTGGACGGCAAGGTGTTCCGCTACGGCGCCGATCAAACCCATTGGAGCGACGGCTCCCGCGACGATTGTGAACTCGGGGACGACAACGGCATCGCGGATATGGACGGGCAGCACGAGCAGATGCTCGCACACGTGGGAGGCTACGTTGGCTGACCGCCGCTCTTTCCTTCGCGGTCTCGCCACCTTGCCGTTGATCGGCGGCGGCGTGACCTTGATCGGCATTCCGGGCGCGCCGGTGCCGTTGTCGCAAGCCATGGCGGCCCCCGCCCTCGGCGATCCACGGGAACGTGCCCGCTACGCCTGGGAAGCGTTCTCGGGCGCCATGCGCGAGGTGACGGCTGGCGCGGACGGCTGGTGCATCATGGGTGCGGCCGAACGGTTCACATCGCTGCCCCACGTTCCCGCGGAGGCCTTCGTGCGAGTGGCGGCCATCCACTACGTGAGGGAGCACGACCCCCGCATGCGCCATCCGTTCGTCTACGAGCGGCACGAAGAGATCGAGTTCTGACACCCCGGCCCGTCCGCACGCGGGCGGGCTCTGCCCCGGTTACCCGGCGGGGTAACCGGCACCCTCGAAATAAATCGTCGCGCACCCTTCACGGAGAGCCACCATGGCCAGCCGTTACCCGTCGCGTTACCCGAACCCTCATAACGACGAAAGCCCCGCCGAGGCGGAGCTTGCCAAGTCTCTGACTATGAAGGGAAATAATGGTGGGCGCTGTAGGTCTCGAACCTACGACCCGCTGATTAAGAGTATGCAGGATTTGAGCGACACAAGCGCTCACGTCTCACCATCAGGGGACAAATCCGATGCAGAATCAGCCTGCTACCGAAAGCCGAGTTGCCACGAGCCGACATATCCCGCTAGAACCTACGGGTCCGCAAGGTCCGCATGGGGTCCGCAGGATGAAGCTCACCGACAGATATCTCCGATCGTTGGCCGTCGAGCCGGGCAAGAAGGATCGCCTCGTCTTCGACAGCGAGTGCCCTGGCATGGCCGTGCGCGTCACGGTGGCGGGGACGCGATCGTTCCTGGCGCAGTGGACCGATCCCGCCACGAAGAAGAAGGTCCGTGAGCCGTTGGGCGTCTGGGGATCCATCACCGTTGATCAAGCCAGGACCGCGGCGCGCGCCCGGCTCGGGGATGTAGCCCGCGGGGTCGACGTCGTGGCCGAGCGGCGTCGGCAGCGGGCCGAAGCCGACGCAACCCGTGCCGAAGCCGTCCTCACGCTCGATAAGCTCATCGACGATTGGAAGTCGCTGCACTTGGCGAATCGTCGCCCGCGTTACGCGGCCGAGGCGCAACGGGCACTCCGGCACGCATTCTCGGATCAACTGAAGCGGCCCGCCGCGAAGCTGACCCGCGCCATGGTGGTCGATGTCCTCGACCGCCTGGCACGATCCGGCAAGCTGACGATCGCGGGCCGTACCGTCGCCTACGGTCGGGCTTGTTACACATGGGCTCGTAAGCGCGGCAGGGTAGCCGTGAACCCATTCTCGGACTTGCCGATCAGCGCGGCGACGTCCGAGCGCGACCGCATGCTCGACGATGCCGAGACAGCCGAGGTCTGGACCGCCGCAGGTACCCTGCCCTACCCCTTCGGCCCGTTCTTCCGGCTCGCGCTGTTGACGCTGCAAAGGCGCGAGGAAGTCGCGGGCATGCGGTGGTCCGAGGTATCCCCCGACCTGAAGCTCTGGCGGATCCCCGGCGAGCGGATGAAGAACAGCCGACCGCACGACGTCCACCTAGCCGAGGCGGCCCGCGACGTGCTGCGGACCATCCCACGCGTCGAGGGGCAGGACCTCGTCTTCTCCGTGAACAGCAAAACATCCGTGAGCGGCTTCAGCCGCGCGAAGCTGCAGCTCGACGCGGCGATCATGAAGGCGCGCACCGAGGACGGCAACATCGCCCCGCTCGTGCCCTGGCGGCTTCACGACTTCAGGCGGACCGGCGTCTCCAAGCTCGCCGCGATGGGCTTCGATTCGATCGTGGTCGACAAGCTCTTGGCCCATCAGCCGAGCAAGCTGAGAGGCGTTGCCTCCGTCTATCAGCGCCACAGCTTCGCCGAAGAACGCGCCCGCGCGCTCGACTTTTGGGGCGCCCATGTCTCCGGTGTCGGGGCGGCCGACAACGTCGTGAAACTGACCCGGACGGCCTGACCCGGTCCGCGAGGGGTCCGCCTGGGGCGCCCTGCCCGCGGCGGCAAGCGTAAGCACCTGTAGTGTCTTCGGAAATCGAAGTAGAACAGCACCGAGACCGCTGATGTTTACTCAGCGAACCATTGTTGAGGCAGATATGACCGACACGGAAGCTGAGCAAAGACAGCTTGCTCTTGCCCACGCCGAGACTTGCTACAACGACCGGGGCAACCCGCTGTATGTGTGGAGCGCGATCAGCTGTTGCCTTTCTGGTAGCTACGATCTCCCCATTCCGACGTGGTGTGTCGAATACCTTCGGGCAGCAGCGAACAATCTCTATCGTCTCTCATGTGGGCTGGACTTTCGCCAAGCCGCCAGCACGCCAGGACCTCGAATAGAGCCGGAATACGCTGCAAAGCTGGTTTCACAAGCCCTGATGATGTCCAGCCAGGGTAGAAGAAACGCCTTCTCCAGTCTGCAAAGCGACGTCCGCGACATGCGCGCCGCCAACAGTGACGTTACCTTCCGAGACCACGAATTGGTGTTCGTTGGGAAGGCAGGGTCCAGGGAGGTCGAGAAAGAGCGGAATGTCAGCAAGAAGAGCGCAGGTCGGCGGATCACGCACGGCAAGCGTCTTTTCGGTGTCAAGCCCAAAACATCATAGCGAGGTTTTGGGGTCGCGAACGGCGCCGATCAATAGCATCGTGTCTTGGCGGCTTAGATAGCGCCGCGGGCAGATACGGTGGAACAAATGCCACAAATCAACGCAGTCATCAGCGAGCTGCTTACCCAGCAAGCTATGCTTGACGAATACCATATTCCCATCAGAACCCAAGAACGGATGCGGGCCGATGGCAGCGGACCGGTCTACGTGCGCCTGGGTGCAAGACGGATCGCCTATCGGCGGTCTGATATTGAAGCCTGGCTGGCCACTAAGAGCTTTAAGCACCGCGCCGACGAACTCACTCGCGAGGTCGCTTGAAGCCATGGCTCAGAGAAGATCGAGGCCGTTCCCGCTCGCGACGGGAACGGGCCTCGGGGTTGCAAAAGTTTCCAGCGTTTGCACTCCGGACTATAGCGCACCCCTCTCGTCGTTCCAAGCCGATTTCCTGTCGGCGCGCTTCGGCCTCGACGGCGTCCGCGCCCGGCTGACGGCCGAGTTGTGTTGGGGGCACCCATGACGCGAGCCCTCACCATCGTCGACGAGATCGCCATGAAGGCGACGTGGGCGATTCCCGACGCGATCAGCGCCGACATCTTCGACGGCGACAAGGTGCTCGCCGACCCGACCCCGACGCACCTCATCGAGGGGTTAGAGGCCGCTGCGGTCATCCTAGCCGACCAGGCCTTCCTGGATCTCTTCGACCAGCACACGGCAGGTAGGATCGGCCCGGACTTCGATTTCAGCGGCCACTACGACGACGTGGTGGTCAGCTTCGCCAACCGCATGTACTCGACCCTGCGGCTCCTACCCATGGTACGGGCCGAATGGCTGTGGCCGTGCAGCTCCGCCATCGGCGAGGCCTTCCGGGAACGTATCAACCGGCTCGGCGCGTCCGGCCCGGGAGGCTGGGCATGATCGCCTGCCTCGACCTCCGCACCATCGCCCGCCGGCTAGGCGGCGAAGTGTCCGGCAAGCACGCACTCGTGCCTGGCCCTGGCCACAGTCCCGGCGACCGTAGTCTGTCGATACGGCTCTCGCATCAGAGCCCGACCGGCTGGATCACTTACAGCTATGCTGGCGACCGCTTCGACGTCTGCCGCGACTATGTCGCCGCTCGGCTCGGTATAGCCCCGGACGCCTGGAAACGGCCCCAGGACGCCCAACAGCGGCCGGTAACCCCATCGCCCGCCCCGAACAACGATGCGGCCCGTACCGCCCGCGCGACGGCCGTATGGCACGAAGCTCGCGACCCGCGCGGAACGGTGGTCGAAACCTACTTGCGCGGACGTGGCCTCGACTTGGACGATGACGTGGCCGGCGCGGTGCTGCGGTTTCACCCGCGTTGCCCATGGCGGGACGAAGAACTGAACCGGACCGTCTACATCCCGGCGATGGTGACCGTCATGCGGTCGATCGCGACCGACAAGGTGCAAGCCATCCAGAGGACCAGGTTGACGCCCGAGGGCGGCAAGGTCGCGCGACGGATGCTCGGCCCGGCCGGCGGCGCCGCGATCAAGCTCGACGCCGACGCGGACGTGACGCACGGGCTGGCGATCGGCGAGGGCTGCGAGACGGCTCTCGCGGCGCGCCAGATCGGGATTCGGCCGTGCTGG
Organism: uncultured Lichenihabitans sp.; assembly: GCA_964249275.1. Classification (GTDB taxonomy): domain Bacteria; phylum Pseudomonadota; class Alphaproteobacteria; order Rhizobiales; family Beijerinckiaceae; genus Lichenihabitans. The sequence goes on along the minus strand of CAXUCF010000010.1, from coordinate 12,868 downwards.
GCCTTGGGCTCGGCCGGTGCCGTCGCGAGCTTCCCGATACTGCCTGGCATTGAGGCCCTAACGCTCCTGGCGGAGAACGACGAAGCCAACCACAAGGCCGTTGAGGCTTGCGCAGGCCGGTGGCACGCGGCCGGGCGTGAGGTGATCGTTGTCGAGCCCGCAAGCGGGTCGGACATCCTCGACGCCATGCGGGGTGCCGCCTGATGGACGACTCCGCCAAGGTCTACACGGCGCGACGCTGGACGCCCCCGCCGATCGACGATGTGCCGCCCAGCAGGTTCGATGACGAGCCGAACGTGGATCGGCAGCCGCCCGCGCCGCTGAAGATCACAGCATCGCCGTTCGTGTGGCGCGACCCGAGAACGTTCCCGCGTCGCCGCTGGCTCTATGGGCACCACCTCATCCGACGATTCATCTCGTGCACGGTCGCGCCCGGCGGACTCGGCAAGTCGAGCCTCGTGCTCGTTGAGGCCGTGGCGATGGCGACGGGCCGTCCGCTACTCGGCATCCAATCGCCCGAAGGCCCCCTCACGGTCTGGATCATCAACCTCGAGGACCCGCAAGAGGAGATCGAACGGCGCGTGACCGCGATCCTGTTGCACTACAGGATCGACCCGGCGGAGATCGAGGGCAGGCTGTTCATCGACTCCGGCCGGCACCTGAAACTCTTGGTGGCCGAGACGACGCGCGCCGGCACCGTTATTGCCCGGCCGATGGTCGAGGCCTTCACGGCTGAGATCCACGCGCGCAAAGTCGACGTCGTGGTGATCGACCCTTTCGTGAAGGTCCACAGGGTACCGGAGAACGACAACGGCGCGATCGACGCCGTCGCCACGGTGTTCGCCGACATCGCCGACGCGGCCAACTGCGCCTTCGATCTCATCCATCATGTCCGAAAGACAGGCGGGGCCGAGGTGACGGTGGAAGACGGACGCGGCGCGGTCGCGCTGTTGGGAGCCGTGCGCTCCGCCCGCGCGCTGAACGGCATGTCAAAGGCCGAGGCGGAGAAGGTCGGAAAGGACACGAACTATCGCGAGTTCTTCCGCGTCGCCAACGGCAAGCTGAACATGGCCCCGCCGCCGCCCGACAAGGCCGATTGGTTCCGTCTCGTGTCGGTTCCGCTCGGCAACGAAGACAAGCCCGAGGGCACATGGGCCGCGCCGATCGACAACGGCGATCGGGTCCAATGCGTCGTCAATTGGGAGTGGCCCGCTGCGCTGGACGACGTGCGGGTGGATGACCTCCGAAAGGTTCAGGCCGCGGTCGCCGCGGGGCGATGGCGTCAGAACCACCAAGCAGCCGATTGGGTTGGGCACCCCATCGCGGCCGTGCTCGCGCTCGACATCACCTCTCCGCAGCACAAGGCCAAGATTATCGGCCTCATCAAGACTTGGCTCACGACCGGGATGCTGGTCATCGTCGAGGGCGAGGATAGCAAGCGCAACAAGCGCAGCTTCGTCGAGGTAGGCAAGCCGGCTACGGATTAGTTCGATCAACCTTGCCGGCCTTCAGCATTTCCATCTGCGCGAAGTTCCTCGCCCGACCGCCAACGGCGCGCTCGTCTAGGTGAGCTGTCTGATTCACCCGACAGCTCGCACTATCCGAGAGCATGCGCCCGCCGGTCTGAGGGTGCTCGACGACGGAGAACGTGAACCTGTGACCGGTGGGATTATCGACGACCTCAATCTGGCTATCGCCCATGCTTACGACGCTGTGCTCGTCCATTTTGCCCCACCTCACTGAACTCGGTTTCCCTGCCACGCCACACCTAACCACCCTTAAGAAAGGGGTGGTGGTGAGGCAAGTGGGGCGCCATGGCTGCCACACCTTGCAACGCCTCACCAAATTAGGTGGGGCAAGTTCCTTCTGAGGCGGTCCTGGAAAAGCCGAAGGGTGGCCAGCCGTCCGAAAAGAACCCCTCCCAAAGCGGTAGGGGTTCTTTTGACAAGCCGACTCCGACGCACAAGCCCGGTCCGCACCGGGTCCGCACCACGTTCTCCAGGCCGACCCGGTCCCGTACCTCCCTGTTCTATCTAGCGAAACTGCCCTGCCTCGCACCTCCGCCCGCTGATAAGGGATCAGCGCACGCCATTCCGGTACGTGGCCCGTTGCGGCTTGAATGCATCTTGTGACGGTTAGTTGCGGTTAGTGGCAGTCCATCTTCATGAACAGATCCGTTCAGTTGCAATATTGGCCCACGTGCGCTATGTATCGACGATGCAGACCGCAGACGCATACATGCCCATGCCCAAGCGCAAGCCCGTGATGTTCTACGCATCCCCGGCGCTGCATGCCGCCCTCATGGAACTGGCGCGCCGCGAGGGTGAGAGCGCCAGCATGCTCCTGCGCCGTGCCACGAAGCAGATGGTCGAGGCGGCGCGCCACGACAGAATGGACGCCGTACCGTGAAGCTCGTCATCACCAATCGTTCAGGCCAGCACGCCGAGGTGCGCTTCAACCCGCCGTTCCGGGACGGCACGCCGATGACAGCCTTGATCCCGATCGCCGCGCGGGGCAGCGCCAGCATCGAGGGCAGCCCGGCGGAGATCCAGTCCATCCTCGATGACATTGCGCGCTTCGGCGTCGTCTCGGCCGAGGGTGCCGATCGCTTCGATGCCATGCGGAACCCGAACGGACCGCCCTGGCTCGGCTTGGTCTATCGGGTCGATGCCGATGCCTGAAGAACCGCTGAAGGATCAAAGCCCTCGTGGCGGGGGCCGTCGCTTCGTGAAGGGGCAGAGCGGCAATCTGAAAGGCCGTCCGGCCGGCGTGCCGAACAAGCTCACGATGCTGGCGCAGAAGCTGCTTGATGACGACGCCAAAGAGGTGGTGACGGCCGTCATCGCGGCTGCGAAGGCCGGCGATCCCACGGCAATGAAACTGTGTTTCGAGCGCATCCTGCCGGTCCGCAAGGGAAGGCCCATCGTCGTGGCGCTGCCGCCTCTTACGGCTGCGGCCGACGTGCCGAAGGCCGTGGCGGCGATCGTGGCGGCCGTGGCCGGCGGTATCATCAGTCCCGAGGAAGGCGCCGATCTCTCCGCCCTCGTCGAGGCCGGGCGCCGCGCCATCGAGACGGCCGACTTCGAAGCCCGCTTGGCCGAACTGGAACTTAACCATGGGCGGGAGTGACTTGAAGCGCCGCCTGGCTCGGCTGGAGGGCTTCCGCCCGAGCGCGATCCACGTCGTCCCGCAGTTCGTCGGCATGACCGAGGCCGAGGCTCTCCGGCTGCGCTACGGCGAGCAAGGGCCGCCGCCCGGCGCGCGACTGTTGATCGTCGCGAACGCGCCCGAGACGCCGCCGGGCGTGCCCTACGATTGGGCCGAGCACCGCGACGATCCCCTCTATGCGCAACATTGGGAGGCATGCCGGCAGAGCCTGCATCCCCCGTTCAAGGCGAGCGCCTGACATGGCCCTGAAATCCATCCTCGAAATCGATGTCAACTCCGAAAGCTTCACGGCTTTTCAAGCTCTTTTTGATAGGTATAGGGCCGACCTCGAAGCCCTTCCGGGTGCCTGGGGCAAGGTCGCTGCTGGGACCGAAGGCGCCACGAACGCATTCAACGATCTCGCCAAGAAGCAGGCCGGCAGAGCCGTTGCTGCAGTAGCCGAATCGAAGGCGCTCGAAACCTCGGGGAACCTGACGAAGACGCAGGCCGACTACTGGCACCGAATGGCCGCAGATGCCAAGAAAGTCTATGGCCACGTCGACGATACTACCAAGTCGCTGATGAAGTGGACCATGCTCAAGGGCGTCTTGGGCGGCTTGCTCGGCGCCGGTGGTGGCCTCTATGGCATCGACAGGCTCGGGGCGTCTGTGTCTTCGAGCCGAAGATCCGCCATTGGTCTCGGCGTGTCCTACGGCCAGCAGAAAGCATTCGACCGCGATTATGACCGCTTCGTCGATACGCAAGGGTTGCTGAGCGGCGCGGCGACCGCGAAGAGCGACGCCACGTCGCCGCAATATGCAGGCCTGCGCGGGGCGGGACTGAACAGCGAACAGATCAAGCGGGAGGATCCCGCCTCCCTGTCCATCGACTTCATGCATCAGCTTCCCAAGCTGTTCAAGAATGCCGACGACCCGAACCTGGGGGCCATCGCGCATGGTCGCGGCCTCGATTCGATCATGTCGCTGGACGACATTCGCCGTTACCTCCGGTCGTCGCCGAAGGAGCGTGACGCCCAAGACAAGGCTTATGCGGCCGACAGCAAGAGCATGGACGTCACGCCCGCCACGCAGACGGCGTGGCAGGACCTCACGACGCAGCTCGGCCGCGCCAAAGACCAGATCGAGAGCACCCTCGTCACGGAACTTGGGAAGCTGACGCCCGAGTTCACCGAACTGTCGGCGAGTGCCACAAAGCTTGTCGGGGATTTCCTGAAGAGCGACGTCATCAAGGCGGACCTCGACAATATCGCGTCCGGTCTCTCGGCTTTCGACAAGGCCTTGAACGATCCGAACTCGTGGTGGAACAAGGCCGGCAAGGCGCTCGACACTTTCAGCAAGGCCGAACACAAGGCCGGTGAGGACAGCAACCACTGGCTTCTGGGCAAGGCCCCCTGGCTGAACCCCAACAACATCGACTGGTACTCCGGCAACAATGTCCTCACTCACCACGCAGCGATGCGGCATGGAAAGGACAGGGTCGGAGCACCACCTGATGCCGTCCATGCCAGGGCCATGGAGAAGCTAAAGGCCTGGGGCGGCCATCCTCCGTCCGACAAGGGCGGGACGGGCTTCAGCGCGACACCGGACGGCGGTACGGGGGCCGCAAGGGCAGGCCGCGGCCGGAACGATACCGGCACGCTGCCGGACGCGATGCCCCCGACTGCGGCCCAGCCGGGAGACGAGCACGCCAAGCAAGGCGAGGTCGCGAGTTACATCCGGGCGCGAGCGGCTGCGGAAGGCATCGACCCCAACACTGCCGTTCGAGTCTCGATGAGCGAGGGACTGCGTGGATGGGACACCGGCCGCGACGGGCCGAGTCACGCGGGGGACTACAATACGTCGTTCGGTGCCTACCAGCTCCATTACGGCGGCTCCGGCATTCCCGGCATGAACGCCATGGGGCTCGGTGACGACTTCACCAAGCAGACCGGCATGGACGCCCGGGATCCGAAGACGTGGCGTGCCCAGGTCGACTTTGCGCTCCATCGCGCCGCGAAGGCGGGATGGACGGATTGGCATGGCGCCGCCAACACCGGCATCAGCAAGTGGGAGGGCATCGGCACCTATAGGGGGCCTGTGCCTGGCGCTGTGGCGTCTACCACCAAGCCCTCAGGCTTCTCCATCGTCGGTTCTGCCGAAGCCGCTGAACGACCGGCTCCTGCCAAGCCCTCGGGCTTTAGTGCCACACCTGATGGCAGGGCAGTTACGCCTTCGCCCTTCGGTGCCATCGGCGATCGTGCCGCTTTCGATGCCGAACAGCGCCGTGCCGCCGGACGCCAGAGCGCGGGCGACGCCGACCTCCTGCGCCGCTACCACGAACAGCGGGCCATGCCGATTACAAAGCCAGTAACCACCACGCCCTCGGTCCCGAAGGCCGAAACGAATTTGGTTACGGCTACCGGCGTGCCGGCCAAAGCCAATGCCGCCGTTTCCGAATGGACGAAACTCGTCACCGCTCTCGACAAGAGTAAGTCGAGCCTGAATCCGCTCATCCGCGTCGAGAACGACAGAGCCAAGCTCGCGGCTGAGCATGCCAAAGGCCAGGACGACATTCATCGCCATTTCCTGAACATGAAGACTGTGCTCGGGGCTCACCAAGGCCACGCTAAGCCATGGCAGAACCACGATTTCGTCCACGCCGTGCGGGAGGCTCATGGCATGGCGGGGATCCGTCGGGCGCAACAAGAGGGGCCCGCTGCGGCGCGCAACGGGCCGGAGCGGACGTCCAGCCTGTCCGGCGACCGTTTTCAACGCAAGCGCGGCCACGACATCAGCATCCAGAACAACTCCGGCGGCAACGTGAACGCCGTGGCGGGGCCGGCGTCCTATGGCTGATGCAATGGTCCTTCACCCCGGCGTCACCATTGCTTTAAGGCGCCTCGGCTCTGACGAGCTGGGGATCGCCCGCATGATGGCGGCCGGCGAACTGTCGAGTCCTCAGCATTACGAAACCCTGACCTTGTTCGCGCTACGCGTCACCGGGACCGGTCTCGCGTATCGCAAGGGCCTCAAAGAGCACGTCTGGCGCAATCCCGACAACTATCTGAACAGCGAGTTCTTGGCCCGCTGCAATGGGCTCGCCGTCGTGTGGGAGCATCCGCCTAAAGCGATCCTGCACGGCGACGAGTTCGCCCGGCGTGTCGTGGGAACCGTGTTCCTGCCCTACATCGCGGGAAGCGAGGTTTGGGCAATCGTCAAGATCTACGACCAACAAGCGGCACGGTTGATGGAAGACGGGCAGCTTTCGACCTCTCCGGCCGTGGTTTTCCGTGACGAGACGGTCAATGATCGTCTACAATCCGAGGACGGCCGCTCCCTTCTATTCGAGGGAAAGCCTTCTCTACTGGATCATCTCGCGATCTGCGAGGTGGGAGTTTGGGATAAGGGCGGCAACCCCGCGGGGGTCCGCAACGACAGTGAGGACAGGACCATGGTGAAGAAAGCAGACGGTACGGAAGAGCCGGAAGACAAGGGCGCCGAGCGACAGGGAGACGGCAATGGCGAGAAGCTCGACAAGCTACTGGACCACCTCGGCAACCTGTCGACCATGATGGAGAGCCTCGGTACCCGCATGGACGCCATGGAGGCCAAGGGCAAGGCCGATGCCGTCAAGAAGGACGGGGATGATCGGAACGAGGACGGCCGGGACCTTGAGGACGCAGACGACCTGGGCATCCCCCGGGTACGGCCGGTGGCGCGCAAGGACGCAAACAGCGCGGCCATCATGGCGGACGTCCAGGCCCGTGCCGACACCGCCATGAACCTGCACGGCAAGCGGGCCCCGAAGCCGCTCGACGGCGAGACCGTCATGGCCTACCGCCTCCGCATGCTGAAGCCCCTGCAGCGGTTCTCGAAAGAGTTCGCCAACGCCCGGCTCGACCTCGTGGCCAAGGCCGACCCCGACGCATTCGGGGCGATCGAGGCGCGCGTCTATGCCGACAGCGAGGCCGAGGCCAACAACCCGACGCGGTTCGAGGATGACCGGATCCAGACCATCGAGAAACGGAACCCAGATACCGGGAACATCTATCGCGAGTTCCGGGGGCCGCGGACGTTCGTCACGGATATCAGTCCGCCCGTGAAGAGCTACGTGACGAAGATTCACACGCCGAGCAACGCCTACACGTCGTGACGGGATCGGCCGGTGGGTTTGGCGACGCGCCGGCCGTACAGCGACCGGGTGGGTTCGATTCCTTACCATCCCGGCGCTGATACCAAGTCAGCGGACGCGAGGCGTCATGACCTTGCGTCCGCTGGCGATTTCGACCGGAGCCGGCCCGAGGGGCTCGGCGCGGACCTGAAGCGGACCTGGGAACCCCGCCATGACCATAAGGCCTATGTCCGTGAGAGAAGACGGCCGCCCCCAGACGTAATGATCTCTCGCACGCGCTTTGGGTAAGGCATACCCATTGCGATTATTTCGGGGGAGCTTCCGCTTGTAGTTATATAAATATCTCCTATGTTGAATACTCTCTGCAATAGTGATTGCTCTATCCTCGTGGACCTGATCAAACTAACCTGAAGCTCAATATATTCTTTAGACAGAAAACCTGATTTATAGGTGATCAGCCCGTTGGCAATATCAAGAGTTTGGAACCTACATCTGACGTACCAGGGTATCAGGATTAATAGACCTAACCCGAATGCAGGTATAAGAAGAACACCTATGATGTAGCGGAGCGGAGAAGCCCTAAACATCGCGCGGCGCTCAGAGTACATTGCTGTTACCCCCATCCCACTCTTCGTAGTTCAATTCGTCCCTCAGGATCGTCGCGATGCTTCTCTGCCGCCGATCGCCCCGCAGACCGGGCTGGCCGGCTAGGTCTCTGCTGGGCTGGCCGGCATATCGAAGTTTGTTGGGCCGAGTTTGACCATGTCGGCGAACTGATTTCGTATTGCCGCAAAGAAATCAACCGGGTTCATACCTGGTGTCAATTGCCGCTTTCCAAATACGATACCTTCTTGCGTGAATGGAAATGACAATTCTTTCGAGAAGTCTGGTTTCGACGTATCCTTTACGATGATGATCAGCTTGGAATTGTAGTGATCGACGTCAACTCTCAAGTAACTTCTAGAGATATAAAATCTGTGTTCCTCTGAAACACTTAAGGCGTGACATAGTTGATCGATAAAATCGACAATTCGCTGAGCACCCGGCTTGGCATCGCTTGCAATCTGTTGAGCAGCTTGTTCGTGGCGCTTTGTCTGATCAGCCACGTTTGCACGAAGCTCCGACACCAACCTTGAGAGACTCGGTTCCATTGCAAATCCTCGATATCTACTCAGTGGCGTTTTCAATCCACGATGCAATAGCTGCTCTAATTGCCTCAGGTCGTGAAGGTTTAGGGTCAGGCTGGCGTTCGCACCACTCGTCTATTTGAACGAGCAATTCGATAGGTACGCGGACGGTGGCCGTCTCCGGCCTAATTCGACCTCGCGGCCGGCCAATCTTTTTCGTCACAGAAAACTCTTGCGTTACCATGGTTTATTGTGACATAAAAGACGGGCCGAGACAAGGATCCAACCCCTCGTTTCGGCCCTAACCACAACGAAGGAAGGCTTCGCAATGGCTATCGACGCCCATAGCACAACCGCGCCCGCGTTTCAGCGCGCCTTATTACGGGACGCCCGGCTACTGACCGGGTCGATCCTCGCCGCCGCCACCCCCGTGCGGACACCGGACCTCACGGCCGAGACGGTCGCGCTGCTCGACGCGATCCCGCCCGAGTTTCACGACCATCTCGTAAAACCGGCCACCGTGGCCGATTTGGCCGATCTGCCGGTGCCGCCATTAATCGATGACGCGCACCACGGCGGGGCGGGTGGGGTTGTTTCCACCGTGGAAGAAACCCCAACTGGCCACGCTACCGCCCGCCACATGCGCCGCGCCCTGGAAAGCGCCATTGCCCACGGCATCGCCCTGCTGGACGCCCTGGACGCGGCTGGCGAGGACCTCGAGGACGGCGGCGACGATGAACCGTCCCTCGGGTGGATCGACGGCAGGCCGGTCCTGTCCGACAGCCACGACGATCGGGAAGCCGAGGCCGATGATGAGCCCATGCTCGGGGCGCCGGAGAGGAGCCCCTACGTCGAGTCCTTGGGCTCGCCCTTCTACGAACCCGCCGCGGGCGGCCGGCTTTACCGACACAACGGAGACAGTCAGAAGTCCTGGGCCGCCGGCCGAAACGACGCCATGAACGACGGCGAGGCCGAACCCGGTTACGACCTTCCCGAAGGCGATGACGAGCGCGACGGCGGTTCGAGCGGCGAACCCGACAACGATGGCGAGGCCTGGCTCGGCGCGCCGGAGAACCACGACGTCGACCCCGATCAAGAGCATTGGTCGCAAGGCGAGGCCGGCGAGCGGGGTGAAGACGAGCCCGATCGGGTGCAGTTCCTGCCCTTCGCGGACCGCGAGGCGAATGCCGCTGCAGCCCGTGACGCCCGCGTGAGTGCCGAGGCGATCCGGTGCCGGCTGAGGCCCGGCCCAACGCGGCCCTCTCGTGACGAGCTGTCTCCCGTGCTGGTGCTCGACGGCGGCAACCTCGTGCCGGTGCCGGGCATGTTCTGGTGGGAGGGTCCGGCCCATGGCTGACCGCCGCAGCTTTCTCCGCGGCTTGGCCACCCTGCCGCTGATCGGCGGGGGCGTGACGCTCATCGGCATCCCAGGCGCGCCGGTGCCGCTGTCGCAGGCTATGGCGGCTTCGGCCCTCGGCAATCCACGGGAACGTGCCCGCTACGCCTGGGAAGCGTTCGCAGGCGCCATGCGCGAGGTGGCGGCCGCCGCGGACGGCTGGTGCGTCATGGGTGCGTACGATCGGTTCACGGCACTACCCCACGTTCCTGCGGAGGCCTTCGTGCGGGTCGCGGCGATCCACTACGTGCGGGAGCAACGCCCCGGCCTGCGCCACCCGTTCGTCTATGAGCGGCACGAGGAAATCGAGTTCTGACACCCCGGTCCTTCGCGCACGGGCGCGAAGGACTACTAGAGGGTGGCAAATTACCACTAAGTGGTAATTCCGGTCCTTCGCGCGCGGGCCGGGGATAGGTTTGAGGCAAGTTGCCTCAAAACCTGAAGGGGGCAGCCTCTCGCACCCGCACGCGAATGGGCGCCATCCGAGAACCGGTACCGTCGTGGTGCCGGTTCTCGGATCATCCACCGCCGCTCGGGACGGGCCTTCCACAATCGGCGCAACTTGCGCCGATTGAAGGTCCACACGGTGTGGCATGAGGTTGCGCCGATACTCGTGTCACCCGCCCGCAACAGGTGGCGCAACTTGCGCCACCTTGGCCCATCCGAAGTCGCGCTCCACGATCACCGGTCGGATGCCACGACTGGTGATCCAGCACGGGACGGCCGCTTTCTTTCGCAAGTTGCGAAAGTATTCCGCCCGCCACCCGTGGGGTCGCTCCACCGGGTCCGCATGGGGTCCGCAAGCTCTGAGCCCCATCGCCCAACGGCTTTGGTCTCATCCCAAAAGTGCAAAGATTTCATAAGTTTGTGATGGTGGGCGCTGTAGGTCTCGAACCTACGACCCGCTGATTAAGAGTCAGCTGCTCTACCAACTGAGCTAAGCGCCCATCACATCCGGCAGGTCCTGCCAAGCCGACGGTCGCGTATAGCGACCACGGCCGGGGGTGTAAAGCGCTTTCTGCCGATTGCCCCGGGCCGTGGCCAGCGCGACAGAGCCCAGCCGAGCTTGCGCTCGCGCTTCCGCCCGCTTCACGCAAGCTGCATGGCGCTTTGCGCGCTGCCGCGCTGCCGCCAGGCCTGCAACTTGTTCAGGGCTCCGAGATAAGCGCGCGCGCAGGCCACCAACGTGTCGGGATCGGCGCCGCGTCCCGTGAAGGCGCGGCCCTCGACGCCGAGCCGCACCGTCACCTCGGCCTGGGCATCCGTGCCCTCCGTCACGGCATGGATCTGGAACAGCTCCAGTTCCGCTTCGTGCGGCTCGAGCGCCCGGATGGCGTTGAAGATCGCGTCGACCGGGCCGTTGCCGGTGGCCTGGTGGGTACGGTGTGCGCCATCGATCGCCAGCGTCAGCGTGGCGGTCTGGTGGCCGGCCGTCCCGGCGATCACGGTCAGGGCTTCCAGCACGACGCTTTCGTTGGCGCTGCCGATCTCCTCGTCGACGATCGCCACCAGATCCTCGTCGTAGACGTGGCGCTTGCGATCGGCCAGGTCCTTGAAGCGCTTGAACGCGTCCTGCAACGCGTTCTCGCCGAGGTCGTAGCCGAGTTCGCGCAGCTTCTCCTTGAAGGCGTGGCGGCCCGAATGCTTGCCCATCACCAGCGAGGTCTTGGAGACGCCGACGCTCTCGGGCGTCATGATCTCGTAGGTCGCAGCGTTCTTCAGCATGCCATCCTGGTGGATGCCGCTCTCGTGCGCGAAAGCGTTCCGGCCGACGATCGCCTTATTGTATTGCACCGGGAAGGAGGTCACGGCCGCCAGGCGCTTCGAGGCCCGGGTCAACAGGGTGGCGTCGATCCCGGTCTCGTAGGGCAGCACGTCGCGGCGGGTGCGGATCGCCATCACGACCTCCTCGAGGGCCGCATTGCCGGCCCGCTCGCCGATGCCGTTGACCGTGCATTCCACCTGGCGGGCCCCGCCCTCCAATCCCGCCAGGGTGTTGGCGACCGCGAGCCCGAGGTCGTCGTGGCAATGCACGGAGAAGACGGCCTTGTCGCTGCCCGGCACCCGTGCGCGCACGTCGCGGAACATGGCCGCGTATTCGGCCGGCGTCGCGTAGCCGACCGTGTCGGGCAGGTTGATCGTCGTGGCGCCGGCGCGGATGGCGGTCTCGACGCAGCGGCACAGGTAATCGATGGGCGTCCGGGTGGCGTCCATGGCGGACCATTCCACGTCCTCGACGAGGCCGCGCGCCTGGGCCACGGTGCGGGCGATGATCTCCAGCACCTCGGATTCGGACTTGCGCATCTGATGCGCCAGGTGGATCGGCGACGTCGACACGAAGGTGTGGATGCGCGGCCGGACGGCGTGGCGCACTGCGGCGCCAGCCCGGGCGATGTCGCCCTCGATGGCGCGGGCGAGGCCCGCCACGGTCGCGCGCGACACGCGCCGGGCGATCTCCGACACGGCCTCGAAGTCTCCCTCCGAGGCGACGGGGAAACCGGCCTCGATGATGTCGACGCCCATTTCGTCGAGGAGCTCGGCCACCTCGATCTTGTCTTCGAACGTCATCGTGGCGCCCGGGCACTGCTCGCCGTCACGCAGGGTAGTGTCGAAGATGAGGACGCGGTCGGCCTCGGACGGGACCTGGGTCATGGAGCGAAATCCTGGAAGGGGCCGCATGCGGGCCGAAACGGGGGTGTCGAGGGGAAAGTCACGCCGCAAACCCCTGAGCGCCAAGGCCCGAAGCCCGGCCGGCCCTCAGGGGCGGCTAAGAAGGGCGAGCGTCAGGGCGGCGGCGTCGCGCCGACCGCCGGTGCGGGTCATCTGGTGAGCGGAGTCCGCCACGCCACGCCTCGATCGCGGGCTCAGACCGGAAGGGAGCCCCACGACTTGTCGATATCGTCTGAGGCGGCCAAGATCAAGGGCATGGCCGAGCCGGGGGGCGGCTCCGACGCGGTCCGGAGTGCGGCGCATGATCGTTCAAGCCTGCCTCAACGGCGCCCGAAGCTTCGGCTACCACCCTGCCCTACCGCTCACCGCGGAAGCGATGGCGCGCGATGCCGCGGCC
>CAXUCF010000009.1:30809-38425 GCA_964249275.1 uncultured Lichenihabitans sp. | reverse complement strand
GTTCCCACCCCGGCCCCTACGGTCACCGCTGCTTCCTGAACTGAGGCGCGACGGCGGTACCGGGCCGCGGAGGGCGGCGCGCGCCGCGTGTAGCTGCGGCTGCTCGCCGCCTCCGCCGCACGACGCTCGGGGTCGCCGATCTCGCCCGCATCGGTGGCTGACGTCTTTCGCTCGGCGTCCCGCCGGGCTGCCGCATTGGCGGATGCTTTTGCGGGGCCGGCCGTTGGGGGCGGTGGTGCCGTTCTGGGTAAAGGCGGGTGTTCCTGACCGTTTTGTGAAGTTCCGGGTTGACGGTGGGTGTTGTGGTGGCCTGTATCGACCATCCGCCCGCAGACGTGCCCGTGCTGTCGGGCGATGCTGTCGACCGATCTGCCGAGCGAGGTGATCAGCAACCATGATCGGATCGAGCTTCCCGAGATCGAGCCGATGGTGGAGCGTCATCGCCGGCTCGCGGTGCAATGCCCCAACTGCGGAACGCGCGTCACGGCGGCGGTTCCGCCGGCCGCGAAGGGAACACCGTTCGGCCCGAGCCTTCATGCGGTTGCGACCTACCTCAAGACCTTCCAGGCCCTGTCCTACGAGCGGCTTCGGGGCGTCTTCCTGGACCTGTTCGGTCTCGCCATCAGCGAGGGAGGGCTGATGAACATGCTGCGGCGGGCACAGGGGTGCTTCGTGGCCGGACGCGACGAGGCCATGGCGTCGCTGCGCCGGGCCGTGGTGGTTGTCGATCGGCGTTGAAATCTTCCACGCCTATTCACACCACGCGCAAACGCCTGCGGGCCAAGCTCGCCGAGATCGAAGAGGGATTGCGTCGCGGACTGCATCGGCCGATTGCCGAGCAGGGAAAGTGGGTGAGGAGCGTCGTGGTCGGCTACTTCGCGTACCATGCCGTGCCGACCAACGCGCGCACACTCATGGACACTCATGGATGATCTTCGTAAAAAACTTCAGCGTACCTCATCGTTGAGATCGAGCGCAAGCAAATACATGAAGCTCCGAAGTCAAGAAGCAGACAAGTTCAACAGTTAATAGGTTGTGGCCAAGTAATCGGCGATCGCCTTGCCGTCCGCCTCGGCGATCGGGGCGTGGTACAATTTAACCATTTTGGTGACCTCGCTGTTCCAGAATAGCGCACCGCGATGCGGCGGTTGGGTGTTCGGGTAATCTGCGGAATGGCAGGCCAAGCAGTTATTCTGCGCCGCTTCGAAGCCCGATCCGGAGCCAGGCTTCAGTTCTGCAGTCTCGTCCGGCAAGCTGTAGGTGAGCGGCTGGGCGGCGGCGGGCGCCGGGCCGCACGAGGGCGTCGAGAGGATGGCGGCGGCCAACAAGATCCGATGCGCTTTCATTCGTCCCCCCTCAAGCCGCGATGATCGTCGTGGTCTCGACCACGTTGCGCATGTAGCCGGCCGCGTTCCAAAGAGGGGCCAAGGGCTGCGACTGGCCGATGCGGTTGGTGGCCTTCACCTTGAGGTCGTGGGGGCCCGCGGCGAAGCGGAGCACTGTCTGCCAGGGCCGGAAGGAGTAGCGGCCCAGGTCCTTGCCGAGGGTCGCCGCTGTCCAGGTCCGGCCACCGTCGGCCGACACCGCCGCCTCCGAGATGCCGTAGCCGCCATCGAAGGCGATCCCCCTCACGGTCGTATCGGCACCGGCCTTGACCGTCGCGCCGTCCGCCAGATTCGTGACGAAGGAGCGGACGTCGTAGCGGCTGATCGGCACCGTCGCGGAAGCCGTCTGACCGGGCTCGGTACAGGCGCAGGCGTTGTCGGGGACCCGATAGGCCGTCTTCATCCAGAAGCCGTCGAAGACCCCGTCCACCACCGCGATCTCGTTCAGATGTTTGACCCAGTAGGTCCCGTAGTAGCCCGGCACGACGAGGCGCACGGGGAATCCGTTGAGCCAGGGCAGATCCTGGCCGTTCATGGAGTAGGCGATCATCACCTCACCGTCGCGGGCGTGATCGAGGTCGAGGGCTTTGACGAAGTCGGGAGTCTCGGGGATGACCGGGCCGTCGAGTCCGTTGAAGGTGACCTGTCTGGCACCGGCCTGGACGCCCGCCCGGTCCAGCACCGCCTTCAGGGGCACGCCTTTCCAGCGGGCGTTGCCCATGGCGCCATTGGCGAGTTGGCCGCCCGCGACACGGGGGTCGAAGAAGCCACGGCTGTTCCCGGAACACTGGTTCACGGCGACGTACTCGATCGGTTCGAAGCCGGTCTTCAAGTCCTGCAGCGACAGCGTGAGCGGTTTTTCGACCTTGCCCTTGACCGCGATGCTGAATGCATCCGGATCGATGCTCAGCGGGATGTCGGCGAGGTGGTAGCGCACGAAGAATGCGTCGTTCGGCGTGATCAATCCCTCGTCGAAGACCGGGAACGGCGTTTCGAGTTGCGGCGGACGACTGGTCAAGCGGATCAAGGGTCGCTTGCCCGGGTAGGCAACGAGCGGGCGGTCTCCGTTGCCGAACGGCAATGTCGCGGTTTCGGCGGAGGCGAAGCTCGCACCGCTCACGCCTCCCACCCCGGCCATCAAGGCTGTCCAGCCGCCGATCTTCAAGACGTCGCGTCGTGCCAACATCGGACCTTCTCCTGTCGAATCGTTGCGAGCGGATCGTGCGCCTCGGTCAGGCGACGTGGAGCAAATGGATCAGCCCGAAGCTGAGCGCGCCGAGGGCCAGGAGCGAAAGCGTGACGGCGCTCGTGACGCGCAGCCCGGCGCGAGCCACGACCCGCACGTCGACCCCGAGGCCCAGCGCCGCCATGGACAGGATGGTGAGCAGGTTCGCCATCAATCCGGCAGGCGCAAGTGCTGCAGCCGGGATGGCGTCGAGCGTGCGCAACGTCGCGAGCAGCAGGAACGCGAGGATGAACCAGGGCACGACGCGGTGCAGCGCGATAGGGGCTGCGGAGCGGTCGCCAGTCGTCGCGGCCGAGGCGGGCCCGTCCGATGCATCACGCAGTCGGCCGGCCAGCATGGATAGCACCAGAACCACAGGCCCGAGCATCAGCACGCGAACGAGCTTGACCAGCGTGCCGACCTGCACGGCCGTAGCGCCACCGGGCGCCGCGGCCGCCAGGACCTGCGGCACCGCGTAGACGGTGAGCCCCGCGAGCGCGCCGAACTGCAGATGGCTGAGGCCCAGCGTCGCAGCGAGGATCGGCAAACCCAGCACCACGATGACGCCCAGCACGGCCGTGAAGGCGATCGAGGCCGCGATGTCGTCGCAGTCGGCCCCGATGGTGGGCGCCACGGCCGCAATGGCGGAATTGCCGCAGATGGAATTGCCGCAGGCGACCAGCATCGCCATGCGTTTCGGCAGGCCGAGCAGGAGGCAGATCGCGAAGCTGGCCGGGATGGCCAGCGCCACCACGGCCGCGATGCCGAAGAGCAGGCCTGGTCCTACTGCCGCGAGGATGCGAAAGCTGATGGAGGCTCCGAGCAGCATGACGGCCACTTCGAGCAACTGCTTGGCGCCGAACGCGATGCCGGCCTGCCAGCGGGCCGAGGGGGTCCACATTGTCCTGACCAGCGTACCGAGCAGAATGGCGAGTACCAGCGCCTCGAGCCAGGCGCGACCGAAAAGCCGGGCCTCGACCATCTCCAATCCGAAGGCCACGACGGTCACGGCTGCGCAGAGTGCAACTCCCGGCAACAACCTCAAGATACGACGGCCGGAGTTTGGTAACGCGGTCGGCGCGCTAGCAGCGGCCGTACTGGGACTCTGTCGATCAACCATCGCGGCTACCTCGGTCCCAGCTCTCATCAGTATTCTTTCCCCGACCCCGCTTGAGGTCGAACGTTGTTTCGCGAACAAAGCGATGGTTTTTGACGATCGATCGTTCACGAATGCCCGCGAGGGGAGTGCGTACGAGCGCGCGTCGGACAGCCTTCTGCGCCGGCCTAAACGATGCGCTGATCTTTGAGGGGCTGCATGAGGCGGCAGTTTCGATCGGCCATGCTCCCCGCACCCGGCGCGAAGATCGCGCCCTAAAGATCCGCCTGCGGCCGCATGTCCTCCGGGGTGATGCCGGCCACCACCACGGGCTTCTTCATGGCGTCGCGGCGGAAAGGCTCGCCGAGTTCCTGGTTCAGGATCACCTCGATGAAGGTCGTGACGCGGTTACCCTGGAGATCGCAGGCTGCGCGCAGCGCTTCGGTCAGTTCGCCCGGAGTCCGCACTTTGACGCCCCTGAGGCCGCATCCTTCGGCCACCTTGGCGTAGCTCAGGTGCGGGTCGAGTTCGGTGCCGACGAAGTTGTCGTCGTACCAGAGGATCGAATTCCGCTTTTCCGCGCCCCATTGATAGTTGCGGAAGATCACCATCGTGACCCCGGGCCATTCCTCGCGGCAGATCGAACTCATCTCGTTCATGGAAATCCCGAACGCGCCATCGCCGGCAAAACCGATGCAGGGGACGTCGGGATTGCCGATCTTGGCGCCGATGATGGACGGGAAGCCGTAGCCGCAGGGTCCGAAGAGGCCGGGCGCCAGATACTTCCGCCCTTTCTCGAAGGACGGGTAGGCGTTGCCGATCGCGCAGTTGTTGCCGATGTCGCTGGACAGGATGGCGCCGTCCGGCAGGCCCGCCTGAATGGCCCGCCAAGCCTGGCGCGGCGACATGCGATCCCGATCACGTTCGCGAGCGTCCGAGTTCCACGTCGTACCGGGATCGTCGTCCTCGTGATCCATGCCGGACAGCGCCTGTAGCCAGGCCGATTTCGCCCGGTGGATCAGGGCTTTTCGCGCCTCGCGACCTGCGTCCCCGGCGTCGCGCGTGAGCTGTGCCAGGATGCTTTCGGCGACCAGCTTGGAGTCCCCGCAGATACCGATGGTGACCGGCTTGGTCAGGCCGATACGGTCGGCATTGATGTCGACCTGGATGATCTTGGCGGTCTTCGGCCAGTAGTCGATGCCGTAACCGGGAAGCGTCGAGAACGGATTGAGGCGCGTGCCCAGTGCCAGGACCACGTCGGCCTGGGCGACCAGTTCCATCGCAGCTTTCGAGCCATTGTAGCCGAGCGGCCCCACCGCGAGCCTGTGGCTGCCCGGGAAGCTATCGTTGTGCTGGTAGTTGTTGCAGACCGGGGCATCGAGCCGCTCGGCCAGCGCCGCGCAAGCCGGAATCGCATTGCCCAGAATCACGCCAGCCCCCGACAGGATCACCGGGAACTTCGCGGCCGACAGCAGTCGCGCGGCTTCCGCCACGGCCCTGGCGCCACCGGCCGGGCGCTCGAATTCGACGATCGCCGGCAAAGGGACGTCGATGACTTGCGTCCAGAAGTCCCGCGGGATGTTGATTTGTGCCGGCGCGGACAAACGCTTGGCTTTCAGGATCACGCGGTTCAGAACCTCGGCAACCCGCGACGGGTCGCGAACCTCCTCCTGGTAGCAGACCATGTCGCGGAACAGCGCCATCTGTTCGACTTCCTGGAAACCGCCCTGTCCTATGGTCTTGTTGGCTGCTTGCGGGGTGACCAGGAGCATGGGCGTGTGGTTCCAGTACGCCGTCTTCACGGCCGTCACGAAACCCGTGACGCCGGGCCCGTTCTGGGCGATCGCCATGGCGACCTTCCCGGTGGAACGCGTGTAGCCGTCGCAGATCAGTCCGCCGTTCGTCTCGTGGGCCACATCCCAGAACGTGATGCCGGCCTTGGGGAAGAGGTCGGAAATCGGCATGAAGGCAGAGCCGATGATCCCGAAGGCATGCTCGATGCCGTGCATCTGCAGGACCTTCACGAAGGCTTCTTCGGTCGTCATCCTCATCGCGCCGTCCTCCCGTGCGAGCGATCGACCCCGCTTGGGCAGGATCGCTTCGTTCCACTCCACATCATTGCCATAGGTCGATCAGCTTCGCAACGAATCTCAGTATTCGAAACACAGCGTTTCATATAGCGGGTGACGTCGACGGGTATGGTCAATCGTCGTCGCGCGCCCACTCACGAACGCCCTTGGCGACCCGCACCCCGGGGCAGACCGCTCAATGGACGCGGGCGGTTCCGCATGTCAAAGCCGCCAGGGCGCAGGAAGCCACACGTGCCTGCCTGGAATCAGCGCGGCTCGTCAGAATGACCGGGATACGCGCGCCGAGCACCAGGCCGGCGCAGGCGGCACCACCGAGATAGACGAGCGACTTGTAGAGGTTGTTGCCGGTGTCGAGGTTGGGGACGACGAGGATGTCGGGCTCGCCAGAGACCAGCGACACGATGCCCTTGGTGCTGGCCGATACGGCGGAAACCGCATTGTCGAAGCCGAGCGGCCCATCGAGGATAGCGCCGGTGATCTGCCCGCGATCCGCCATCTTGCAGAGCGCCGCGGCATCGATGGTCGAGGGAAGGGAGGGGTTGATGGTTTCGACGGCGGCCAGCACGGCCACCTTCGGCGTGGAGATGCCGAGACGGTGGGCGAGGTCGATGGCGTTACGGACGATATCTGCCTTTTCCATGAGGCTGGGCGCGATATTGACGACGGCGTCGGTCAGCATGAGTGGTTTGTGGTAGGCTGGACAGTCGAACCAGAAGACGTGGCTCACCCGGCGTCCCATGCGGAGCGGACTGTCGCGGCCCACCACGGCGCCAAGCAGTTCGTCCGTATGCAAGGAGCCTTTCATGAGGGCCTCTATCTCACCTGCGCCGGCCAGACCGACCGCTCTTCGGGCCGCCGACGAAGCATCGGACGCTTCCACGACTTCGATGCCGGTCAGATCTATTCCCGCTGCGATCGCGACCTCACGGAGCAGCGCGCCCGGGCCGATCAGGACCGGTTCGATGAAACCTCTTTCATGAGCCTCGACCGCCGCAGCCAACGCGGTCGCGTCCAGGGGGTAGACCACACCGACGCGGAGCGGGCCGCAGGCTCGGGCCGACTCCGACAGCATGCCGAGCCTCGGAAAGGGGACACTCGTCTGCAGCATCGTCATCCTGGATGTCTCCCGTCGGTCCGCGATGTCACGTCAGCGTGGCCGCCAAGGCTTCGGCTGCTTCGAACAGCACTGGCAGGCGCTCGGCCGCGTTCCGGCGTGAGAGGCGGACCACGGGCGCTTGCAGCGCCAACGCCGCGATGCACTCGCGGCCCGTCCCGTCCTTGATCGGCACGGCGATGCAGAACAGTCCCGACAGGAACTCCTCGTCATCGAAGGCGTAGCCCTGGCCGCGTATGCGCTGCAGTTCAGCCCGGAGCGCGCCCGCATCCGTGAGCGTGTTGGGGGTGTGTCGATCGAGGGGCAGCGTGGAGAGCAGCCTCTCGCGCCTGGCAGACGGCATCAGGGCCAGGAACAGCTTGCCGCTTGCCGAGCAATGCGCAGGAACGCGAGAGCCTTTCTGGAAGGCCACGCGCAAAGGCAGGGTCGCCTCGACGCGGTCGAGGTAGACGACCTCGCTCCCCTGCAGGACCGTGAAGTTGCAGGACTCGCTGAGTCTCCGGACGACGCCCTGAATGATCTGGTGCCGCTGGATCGAGCCAGGACTGTTCGACAGGATGGCGAAAGCGAGCGATGTCGCGCGCGCGGCGAGTTCGTAGCGACGGCCGTCCGGCAATCGTCGGATCAGTTCGGCGCCTTCGAGCATGGACAGCCACCTGTGCAGGGTCGGCTTTGGAAGGTTCGCGGTCTCGGTCAACTCCGCGAG
>CAXUCF010000009.1:0-30799 GCA_964249275.1 uncultured Lichenihabitans sp. | reverse complement strand
GTCCATGGCCGCAATCGTTTCCAGGAGACCGAAAGCTTTGAGCGCGGGGGAGGACTCCAGGACGTCATCCATGATATATCGAGACCTGTTCCATGTTCCAAGACAAATCCGAACCAAAACCGAGATTTTTGGCCAAATTTCAGGAACAGGGTAGCGGAATCGACGTTGCAGCGCACCCTGGGTCGTAGGCGGGTCATGATGGGCCTCGTGATCGGCCGCAGCTGTTCTCGACCGGGAGTCTTCAAAACCCTGGCCACCGCGAGGCCGCGGCCCGCCATGGAGCGCGGCCGCTGCTCGGTGAACTTGCCTCGAGCCGACGCCAACCCGCTTGAGCGTCTTGCGGCCCTGATCCTACCGGATGGTCGCGCGCCAAGGTGCCTCGACCGATGCCCCGGGGCGGGACAACTCCGCCCGCTGGGCCGCATCGAGAGCGGTCCGGGCTGCGAAGCGTCTGATCCAAACGGCCGACAGGGCGCTGATCAAACCCGAGAGGGTGCAGTAGGCGCAGACGAGCCAGGGCCTGTCGGCACCCGAATATTGCAGCAGGGCGGTCGCGATGATGGGCGTCAGCCCGCTCGCGAAGATGCCTGAGAATTGGTAGACGAAGGAGATGCCCGTGTAACGGACCCGGGCAGGAAACAGCTCCGAGAACAACGCTGCTTCCGGGCCATAGACCGACGCATACAGAATGCCGAACGGAACCACCATGGCCAGCCAGATCGCGTCGATGTCCTGGGGGTAGTTGACGAAGATCCAGAACGCCGGGAACGCCGACAGGCCCGTGATGATCGAGCCCCATGCGTAGACCTGTGTTCGCCCGAGGCGGTCCGAAAGCCAGCCGAAGAACGGGATGGTGGCGCACATCACCAGGGCCGAGATCGTCACACCGAGCAGCGCTTGGGTGCGCGACACATGCAGCGTCTGGGTGAGATAGCCGATCGCAAAGACTGCGAAGACGTTGAACACGACACCATCGACCATGCGGGCGCCCATCCCGGCCAGCACCGACTTCGGGTGATCGCGCAGCATCGACACGAACGGGATCGCGGCCTCCCGGTTGTCGCGCTTGACCCTCTCGAACTCCGGCGTTTCCATGATGTTGAGGCGGATGTAGGCGCCCACCAGCACCAGCACGGCACTGAGCAGGAAGGCCGAGCGCCATCCCCAGGCCAGGAACTGCGCCTCGCTCAAGCCGAACGACAGGGCCGCCACGATGCCCGAGGCGAGGCATAGGCCGATGGCCAACCCGATCTGCGGGATGCTGGCGTAGAGCCCGCGGCGCTCCGGCGGGGCATATTCGAAGGCCATGAGCACGGCGCCGCCCCACTCGCCACCGAGTCCGATTCCCTGGAAGATGCGCAGCAGGAGGAGCAGGATCGGAGCCGCGATCCCGATCTGCGCGTAGCTGGGCACGAGTCCGATAAGGAAGGTCGCGCCCCCCATCAGCATTAGCGTGATGACCAGCATGCTTTTGCGGCCGACCTTGTCTCCGAAGTGACCGAAGACCACGCCGCCAAGCGGCCGCGTCACGAAACCGACCGCAAAGGTCGCGTAGGCCAGCAACGTCGACACCAGGGGGTCGCTCGTCGGAAAATACAGCTTGTTGAGAACGATACCCGCCACGACTCCGTACAGAAAGAAATCGTACCACTCGATGGTGGCCCCGATCAGCGAGGCTGCGACCACGCGTCCGAGGGCGTTGCCCCTTGCCGGCCCGACCTGTTCCTGTTTCAGCCTTGGCATGATCGTCCTCCCATCATGATGATTCGTCCCTCTTCGACGCGAGAGGGTTTGCGAATGAGCGCTTGTTGCGCGAAGTCCGGTCGTTCAGTTGAGAGCCGGCTGGACAGGCGCGGCGGCGGTGGTCGACCTGACTGACGACACGACCCCGGCGGACGCGGCCCTCTCGTCCTCGATGATCATGTCTGAAGCCTTCTCGGCGATCATGACCGCGGGCGCGCTGGTATTCCCGGACACAAGCGTCGGCATGATCGAACAATCCACGACACGCAGGCCGGCGATGCCGTGGACGCGCAGTCGCGCGTCGGTCACCGCCATGCGGTCCGTACCCATCTTGCACGTGCCGGATGGATGGAAGATGGTGGCGCCCGCAGCCCGTGCATATTCGAGCAGGGCGTCGTCGCCCTGCAGGTCCGGCCCGGGCTTGTACTCTCCCGCCATCAGGGACCGCAGCGCAGGTGTTGCGGCGAGGCGGCGCGCGAACTTCATCCCCTCGACGGTGCAGCGGCGGTCGGTCTCCGTCGCGAGATAGTTCGCCTTGATCGACGGCGACTCGAACGGGTCGGGACTCCGGACTTCCACCTTGCCGCGGGACTCGGGCCGGAGCTGGCACACGGAGAACGTACAGCCGGACCAGGCATGCACCTTGGCACCCGCGAGATCCGCCGACAGGGTCGCGAAGTGGAACTGCACGTCGGGCGTCGCCGATTCCGGCAGTACGCGCGTGAAAAGACCGCCCTGATTAATGCCGACCGCGAGTGGTCCGGTCTTCTTCAGGAGCCACTGCATCCCGATCCGGGCCTTGCCCATGAGCGAGCCGAGTTCGTCGTTGGTCGTGATCGGTTTCGCGATTTTATACATCAGCCGGACCTGCAGGTGGTCCTGGAGGTTCTCGCCCACACCGGGCAGATCGTGCACCATTCTGATGCCGTGTCGGGCGAGGTCCGCGGGCGCACCGATGCCCGAAAGCTGGAGCAGTTGCGGACTCTGCAGAGCACCTGCCGCGAGCACCACCTCCCGGGCCGCACGCGCTTCGCACATCCTGTCGCCTTGCCGGTAACGGATGCCCACGGCCCGCCGGCCTTCCAGGACCAGCCCGACCGCATGGGCATCGACATCGACCCGCAGGTTGGCACGGTGCCGGGCCGGACGGAGGTAGGCGGCCGCCGTGCTGCAGCGCCAGCCATGCCGGGTGAACAGCTGGTAGTAGCCGACGCCTTCCTGGTCTCCGGCGTTGAAGTCGTCGGTCCGCGGCACCCCGAGTTCCACAGCCCCTTGGATGATCCCGTCGATAAGTTCGTTCTTGTCCTGGATGTCGGAACACCAGAGCGGGCCATCGGCACCGTGCGCCGGGCTGGCGCCCCTGGTATTGTGTTCGGAGCGCACGAAGTAGGGCAGCACGTCCCGCCACGACCATCCGGAATTGCCGATCTCGGCCCAGTGGTCGTAGTCCGCCGCCTGACCCCGTACGAAGATCAGACCGTTGATGGAACTCGATCCGCCTAAGGTGCGGCCACGGGGCCAGTAGATCCGCCGATCGTGCATGGTCGGCTCGGGGTCGGTATAAAATCCCCAGTTCAGCGTCTTGTGGAACATCGTCCTGCCGTAGCCGATGGGAAGGTGGATCCAAAGCGAGCGGTCCCTCGGGCCCGCTTCCAGCATCAGGACCTTGCGGCGCCCATCTTCGGACAGCCGATTGGCCAGCACACACCCGGCCGTTCCGCCGCCGACCACGATATAGTCGAAGTGTGCCTGCTGCATGCGACCCTCCGGCGCCGGACACCCGCACGCAACGAGATCTTTGTCTCGATTTACGATACGATACGTTCCAATGAAACAGCGAAGCGACAAGGTGTCAATGCTTCGCGGGCGCACAGGACGTTCAGGCCCGCTTCATGCGTCCATTCAGGCGCGCCCAGGACGCGACGCTCATCCAGCGGCGGCTTGTCCATGCGGCTCGCAGGCCGTCATGTCTGATCGCGCGATCAGTTACCTGGATAGAACGGGAAGGCTTCGTTGCGCTCGTTACGGGCAATCTGAAGCATATGCCATCTCAGACCCGCCAGGGTCTCCGCGACCGAAAAGCCGACACGCACGCGCGGCGGTATCCGGACCGCTCGCCAGTGCGCGAGCCCCACCAGCAGGTAGAACATCAGAGCGACCGGTAGCATCCCGCGAAGTGGGTGAAATTTGTTCATGCAGCTCGCATCCAGCTGCCCACTGTCTATCCTGCCTCATGCTGCGGTGCAAAAGGAATCTACCATCTGTGGCGCATGGCAGCATTTTCACGCTGGGCATTGTGCAGCTCGGCAATCATGTATTGGGCCAGATGTTCGGCTGCGGGATTGATGCCGGCGGGCTTGCGCTGCAGCACGATACCGAGGCTGGGCAGGTCGGGCAGACCCTCAGCCGGGCCGAGTCGGCGAACGTGCGACGTGAGCGCGCAAAGCGGGAAGATCGAGACCGCTAGGCCGGCATAGACGGCCGCCTGCAGGCCCGCAATGCTGTCGCACACCGCTGCGATCGTCCAAGGCCGACCGACATGGCCCAGGGCTTCGATGGCGTGCTGGCGGTAGATGCTGCCAACGGGCAGCAATGCCAGCGGAAGAGTCGTTCGGGATTCCACCGGCGCATCGTGGGCCGCCACCCAGATCAGCGCCTCTTCCCTGACGACCTGTCCGCCGCCGAACTCGACCTGGCGCGTCATGAGCGCGATGTCGATCTCGTCCCGCGCCAAAGCTGCATGCAGGTGAACGCTGCGGGAGCAGCGCATCTCGATCTCGACTTCAGGATAGGCCCGGGAGAAACAACTGAGGACAACGGGCAGCAGAAAGGACGCATAAAGATCCGGGACTCCGAGCCGGACGTGGCCAGCCACGTCGGGAGCCTGAAAGCGGTCGCGAATATCGTCGTTGAGCTCCAGCAGCGTGCGGGCATAGCCGAGCAGCATCTCGCCCTCGCGGGTCAGCGCGACGCTTCTCCTGTCACCCTCGAAGAGGCGTTTGCCGAGGGCCTTCTCCAGCCGCTGCATCTGATGTGTGACGGCCGGCTGGGTGCGCCCGACCTGGCGCCCGGCCAGGGTGATGCTCCCGGTATCGTTCACGGCGATGAACGTCCGCAGCAGCGGGATCTCGAGGTCGGGAACCATGTCCATCAATGTCCTGAATGCCCAGGATGCAGACAATAGATTTCCGCTCACAATTCACAACAGCTACCCTGCACGCTCGAGATGACGGCGCGCAGGCCTCGAGAGGCTTGAAGATGGCTGCATCCAGACAGGGTTGGGGAACGCCTGGGAGGCGTTGGACGGCGAGATCGACCGCGCGTGGATTTGTACGCTGGGTCGACGACGTTCCGCGCCTGGATCGAGGGAGGACTAAATGCTTGGTTTAGGCCGCTTCAAAGCGAGCGACCGAGTGTTGCTGATCATCTGTCTGATGTATCTGATCACTTATATTGATCGGGTCAACATCGGCACTGCGGCACCGGCGATGCAGAAGGAACTCGGCCTTTCCAACGTCGAACTCGGGCTCGCGTTCTCGGCCTTTGCGTATCCCTACGCCTTCTTCCAGATCGCGGGCGGCTGGCTGGGAGACCGGCTCGGGCCGCGGATGACGCTTATCATCTGCGGGACGATCTGGTCGGCCGCCACGGTGCTGATGGGCTTCGTAGAGGGAGCCATGTCGCTGGTGGCGGTTCGGTTTCTTCTCGGCGTCGGCGAGGGCTCGGCGTTTCCCACGGCCACGCGCGCCCTGTCGAACTGGATGGCGGCGGACCGCCGAGGCTTCGCGCAGGGCATCACCCATTCCTTCTCGCGTCTGGGCAATGCACTGACGCCGCCGATCATCGCCCTACTGATCACGGCCATGTCCTGGCGCGGCTCATTCATCGTCGTGGGGCTGATCAGTTTCTTGTGGGTCGCCTTGTGGTGGCTCTACTTCCGCGATGACCCACGCGATCACAAGCACATCACCGAGCGCGAGATCGCGGTGCTGCCGACCGTCACGGCGATCGCGAAGCGCAAATCAGTCCCCTGGCGCCGTCTGCTGAAGCGCATGCTGCCCGTCACCTTGACGGATTTCTGCTACGGCTGGACGCTCTGGCTGTTCCTGAACTGGATCCCGTCCTTCTTCCTCCATCAATACCATCTCAATATCGGCAAGTCGGCGATCTTCGCGTCCGGCGTCTTCTTCGCCGGCGTCGTCGGGGACACCGTGGGCGGCGTGGTGAGCGATCGCATCCTGCGTCGCACAGGCAGCGTGTCGAAGGCGCGAGTCAGCGTGATCGTGGTGGGGTTCCTCGGCGCGTTCTTGTGCATGCTGCCGGTCATCGTGGTGACGGACCTCGTGGTGGTCGCGATCTGCCTCAGCGGCGCTTTCTTCTTCGCCGAGTTGATCGTCGCCCCGATCTGGGCGGTGCCGATGGACATCGCGCCCCAGCATGCGGGAACCGCGAGTGGCTTCATGAACTTCGGCTTCGGGCTCGCCGGGATGATCTCTCCGGTGGTCTTCGGGGCGGTGATCGACGCCACCGGCCGGTGGGACCTGCCCTTCGTGGCGTCCTTGGGTCTGTTGCTCGTTGGAGCCGTGCTGGCCCTGTTCATGCGACCAGACGAGCCCTTCGTCGACGAGTCCGAAGTCGGAGTTGCAGCCCCGACGTCCAACTGGCCTGCCAGACCGGTCGTCTGATCGCTCCAGGGAGTGGAGAGCGTCACTGGTCCCTCACACCCATCTCACGACGCAAAAGGAATCGGTCATGTCGCTTGCCTTCGCAGCCCCGCTGCCATCCGCCCGGCCCGACCCGTCGCCCGCCGCCGAGGCCGGTCCCGTCGAAGCCGTGATGGTGCGGGCCCGTGCGGCTCAGACACATTTCGCCGAGGCGGATCAGCAGACCGCCGATGCGGCGGTGCGGGCGCTCGCCTGGTCGCTCTATAACCCCGAGCATGCCAGCGAACTTGCTGCGCTCGCGGTCGAGGATACGGGGCTCGGCAACGTCGCGGACAAGATACGCAAGAAGCAGCGCAAGACGTTCGGCACCCTTCGCGACCTCCTGCGTGGCCGCTCCGTCGGGATCATCGAAGAGGATCACGTCAAGGGCATCGTCAAATACGCCAAGCCCATGGGCGTGATCGGGGCCGTGACGCCCTCCACCAACCCAGGCGCCACCCCGGTCAACAAGGCTATGATGGCCATCAAGGCGCGCAACGCCATCGTGATCGCACCCTCGCCCCTGGGTTATCGCACGACGGCCCGCGCCGTCGAACTAATGCGGGAAGAGTTGGAGCGTATCGGCCTGCCGCGCGATCTCGTGCAGATCCTGCCTCCACCGATCACCAAGGCGTCGACGGAAGCGCTGATGAGGGCCTGCGACCTCGTGGTCGTCACGGGGTCGCAGGACAACGTTCGACGCGCTTACGCGAGCGGCACCCCGGCGATCGGCGTCGGGGTCGGCAACGTGCCGGTGCTGGTCGACGAGACCGCCGATCTCGACGAAGCGGCGCGCAGGATCTGCGAATCCAAGATCTTCGACAATGCGACGTCTTGTTCGTCGGAGAACGCCGTCGTCATCGTCGACGCGGTCTACGATCGCGCCATCGCGGCGCTCGAACGGGTGGGCGCCTATGTCTGCGACGCGGACGAGACGCGACGGGTCGCCAACGGGCTCTGGGTGAATGGCAAGCTCAATCGCGATCTCATCGCGCGCGACGCCGACGTGCTGGCCGATGCTTTCGGCCTGTCACCTGCCGCGAAGCGAGCCAAGTTCTTCCTCGTCGCGGAAACCGGGGTCGGTCAAGCCTACCCGTTCTCGGGCGAGAAGCTGAGTCTCGTGCTGACGGTCTACCGGGCCCGCGACTTCCAAGGCGCCAAGGCGCGTCTGCGCGAGATCCTGGAGCACCAGGGCAAGGGACATTCCTGTGGCATTCATACCGAGGACATGGACCATGCCCGAGAACTCGCGGAGGACCTCGACGTCGTGCGCGTGCTGGTCAACTTCGCCCACACGTTCGGCAACGGCGGCGGCTTCAACTCCGGGCTCGGCTTCACGCTGAGCATGGGTTGCGGTTCCTGGCAGAAGAACAGCATCTCGGACAACCTCAGCTACCGCCACTTCCTCAACGTCACGCATCTCGTGACTCCGATCCCCGAGGACCGGCCGAGCGAGCGCGATCTCTTCGGGCCGCACTGGGATCGGATCGGCCATGCGGAGGGTGCGGCATGAACTTCCTGGAACATGTCGCCAAGGCTTGGGTCCTCGCGCCTGCCGACATCGCGGTGCCGCGCGGGGTCCTGTGCGAGACGGCGGAGGCGGCCGCGGCGGCTTTCGTGGAACTCGGCCCCTGTGTGGTCAAGGCGCAGGTGCCTACGGGCAAGCGCGGCAAGGCAGGCGGCATCAAGGTCGCGAGTTCGGCCGACGCCGCGCGCACCGCGGCCCGCGACATCCTCGGGATGACGATCGACTGTCACAAGGTCGCGTCGGTTCTCCTCGAAGAGCGGGCCGACATAGTGCGCGAATTCTATGCTGCGGTGCTGATCGACAGCGTGAGCCGTCGCCCCCTCGTGCTGTTCTCGACCGAGGGCGGGATGGATATCGAGGAGGTGGCGGCCCAGCATCCCACGGCGCTGCGGCGCCACCTCGTCGACCTCGACCGGGGGTTCGATGCCGCGACGGCCCGCAGCGTCCTGCACGGGCTCGACCTGTCGGGAGCCGAAGCGCCGGTCGCCGACGTCCTGGCGGCGCTCTATCGGGCGGCCGGCAACGCCGCCGCCGACTTGATCGAGGTGAACCCGCTGGCGCTGCTTGGCGACGGGCGCGTGGTGGCGCTCGATTGCAAGCTGACGATCGACGACGCCGCGGCCTTCCGCCAGGGAAACCTCGCCGCGGTGGCGGCAGCCGAGACCTTGACGGCGCTGGAGCGCGACGGGGCCGCGAGCGGGCTGAAGTACATCCAGCTCGACGGCGATGTCGGGGTGCTGGCCAATGGGGCAGGCCTGACGATGACCACCATGGACGTGATCAGCCATTATGGCGGCCGCCCGGCCAACTTCCTCGAGATCGGCGGCGAGGCCTACACGAAATCCGAGATCGCGCTGCGCCTCGTGCTGTCCAACCCCGGCGTGAGAAGCCTCGTTATCAACTTTTGCGGAGCCTTCGCGCGCCCGGACGTCATGGCCGAGGGCGTCGTCAAGGCCTGGCAGAAGCTGAAGCCCGACGTGCCGGTATTCTTCTCGATCCACGGCACCGGCGAGGACGAAGCCGTGCGCCTCGTGCGCGACGGCTTAGGCGTCGAGCCATTCGACCTCATGGAAGACGCGGTCCAGGCCGCCGTGGAGGCAGCTCGATGATCATCTATCGCCGGCACGCCCGCGTCCTCGTCATGGGCATCACGGGCAAGCAGGGCAGCTTCTGGACCGAGAAGATGATGGCCTGCGGCACGGACGTCGTGGCTGGTGTCAGTCCGAAGCGGGCGGGAGAGCGGCATCTGGGGCTGCCGGTCTACGCGACCGCCAGCGACGTCATGGCCGAGACGCCGTTCGACTGGGCCGTGCTGTTCATTCCGCCGGCCGCCGCCAAGGCTGCGGCGCTCGACGCCATCACGGCCGGCGCCAGGACCATTGTGATCCTGACCGAACACATCCCTGCCCGCGACGTCATGGCGATCCACCACGCGGCCGGGCGTCACGGCACCCGTATCGTCGGCCCGAACACGGCGGGTCTCGTCACCCCGGGTGAGGGATTCGTCGGCATCATGCCGGGTCACAACGCGAATGTCTTCCAGCCGGGCGTGGTCGGCGTCGTCTCGCGCAGCGGCAGCCTCGGCACATTGATCTGCCTCAACCTGACGCGGGCCGGCATCGGTCAGTCCGCCTTCCTAGGGATCGGCGGAGACCCAATGATAGGCACGACCACCCGCGATGCCATCGTCGCCCTGGACCGGGACGAGCGCACGCGGGCGGTCGTACTGGTGGGCGAGATCGGTGGCTCCATGGAAGAGGAGGCGGCCGAATACGCGGCCGGCATGAGAAAGCCGATCGTCGCTTTCATCGCCGGACGCGCTTCGCCGCCCGGCAAGAAGATGGGGCACGCTGGCGCCATCGTCTCAGGAGGAAAAGGCACCTACGCAGGGAAGCGGCGAGCGCTCGAAGCGGTCGGCATCGCGGTCGCCGACATGCCCGCCCAGATCCCGCACCTTCTCGGCCCGGGGTTCGAGACGGCGCGGCATCGGCCTTTCGAGACGGCGTGAGGCCTCGACTGCGGGGTGAAACGTCGCGGCCAGCATCCCTGGGTCCGGCCCGGCAACGCTATCGATCGAGAACGTAATGGCTCCAGATCGTCGGACGCCGTCGCAAGCTCCATGACGGGCCAAATGCGATGGCCCTGACCTCGATCGGCCGGGCCATTGCCAGGAAGGACCGCAGCCGCCACACTCCGGACGATCCGGCCTCTCGGGAGATTTCGCCCTTGGCGCTTCCCGCCCCTGACGGCCCCGCATGGCGGCATCTCTTCGGCGACCTGAACCGGTCCGATGCAGCCCTCCAGGCGCAGATCCGGCAGGTCCTGGTGTCGGCCATCGAAGGCCGGACCCTGTCGGCCGGCACGCGGCTGCCATCGAGTCGGAAGCTTGCCGAGGTGCTCGAAGTCGCCCGTAACACCGTCGTCTTCGCCTACGAACAACTGGTCGACGAGGGGTATCTTGTCTCGCACGAGCGCAGCGGGGTGTTCGTGTCGGCTGTCGGCGCAGAGGCGGACCGTCCCTGCGTGGCACCGGCCGCATCGCGCGACGTCTGGACGGCTCGCTTCGCGCTGCGACCATCGCTGATGCGCCACATCGCGAAGCCGCGCGACTGGCAGGGCTACCCCTATCCTTTCCTCTTCGGGCAGTTCGACCCGTCGCTGTTCCCGACCCAGAGCTGGCGCGAGAGCGTCAACGCGGCCTCCAGCGTCTCGTCCATCAACGATTGGGCGGGTGACCTCATCGACGACGACGATCCCGAACTCCTGGAACAGCTGCGCGCCCAGGTGCTGCCGCGCCGCGGCATCTGGGCCGCCAAGGGCGAGTCCATGATCACCATCGGGGCGCAGCAGGCTCTCTATCTCGTGACGCGCCTGCTGGTCGGCGCCGGAACGCACGTTGCCATCGAGGATCCCGGCTACCCGGATGCGCGGCACATGGTGGATCTGGCAGGCGGCACGGTCCGGGCGCTGCCGGTGGACGGGGACGGCGCGCGATGGGAAGATAGCCTGGCAGAATGTCGGGTCGCGATCGTGACGCCGGGCCACCAGTGTCCCACCACGGCGATCCTCTCGCCTGAGCGTCGAAGGGCACTTCTTGAGGCCGCGCGGGTGCACGACGTGGTGATCGTCGAGGACGACTACGACGCGGACCTGTTCGCCGAGGGCACGCGGGCGCCGCCGCTGAAGAGCCTCGATGCCCACGGCCGCATCATCTACGTGGGCAGCCTGTCGAAGGCCTTGGCGCCGGGCTTGCGGCTCGGCTACGTGGTGGCGCCGGCCCCGGTCATCAGCGAAATGCGCGTACTGCGCCGCATCATGCTGCGCCACCCGCCCTCCAACAACCAGCGGGCCATGGCGATGTTCATCGGACTCGGCCATTACCGCGGCCACCTGCGGCGCCTCGCTGCGGCCCTGGCCGAACGCGCCGCTCTGGTCGATGCATGCCTCCCGCGGCTGCTACCGGGCTATGCGGCGCGGCGCGGCGCCGGAGCCGCGAGCGCCTGGATCACCGGCCCGGCAGGCTTCGACGCGCGGGCGCTGGCCGAGGCGGCGCTAGGCGTCGGGGTGCTGATCGAACCCGGCGATGTGTTCTTTGCCGAGCCCAAGCGGGGCCAGGCATGCTTCCGGCTCGGGTTCTCCTCGATCCGTGCGGAGCGGATCGAGGAAGGATTGGCGCGGCTGGGGCGGCTGATAGGGCGAGCGGCCGGCTAATCCTGCCCGCTCCCTCACGCCTTCCCTTTCCACGGCACCAGCAGCCGCTCCAGCCAGCGCATGCCGAACTCGAACAGGATGGCAAAGAACCCGATCACCAGGATGCCCATGATCACGACATCGGTGCGCAGGAAGTTCGACGCGCTGAGCACCATCTGGCCGAGGCCCGCATTGGCCGCCACCATCTCGGCCGCCACCAGCGTGGTCCAGCCGACTCCCATGCCGATCCTCAGGCCCACCAGGATGTCGGGGGTCGCGGCGGGCAGCACCACGTGGAGCAGGACCTGCAGTCGGCTCGCGCCCATCGAGCGGGCCGCATTGACCTGGTCGGCCGAGGCCGACAGCACGCCGGCCCGCGTCGCCAGCGCCACCGGGGCGAAACAGGCGAGGAAGATCAACAGCACCTTCGCGGTCTCGCCGATGCCGAACCAGATCACCATGAGGGGCAAGTAGGCCAGGGGAGGCAGGGGACGGTAGAATTCGATGACCGGGTCGAGCACCTCGCGGGCGTGGCGGCTCACCCCCATGGCGAGCCCAGCCGGAATGCCGACCAGTGATGCCAGCGCGAAGGCGCCGATCACGCGGGCGAGGCTCGCCAGGATCTGCGTGGTGAGCGGGTTGCCGTCGAAATCCCCGGTCCAGGCCTGTTCGAGAGCTAACAGGATGGCCTTCGGGCCGGGCAGGAACAGCGGCTTCACCCAGCCCGTCGACGTCGCGACTATCCAGAGCGTGAGAAGGACCAGCACGGTGGCGACGCTGAGGGCCGGCACGCTTGACCGTGGGTTGCCCTTCGGCAGCGCGCGTCGCACCTCGGGCCGAGGGCGCTCGGGTTGTGCCACCGGGATGTCGACCGCGGCGGGCGGCAGGTCGCCGGCCGCCGTGAGGCCGAGCGCCGTGTCGTGCGGCAAGTCCCCCGCCGTGATGCTCATCTCAGACCTCCTCGGGCGTCAGGGCGTCGCAGTGGTGCACCCGATCGAGCACGCGCTCGCGAGTGGCGATGAAATCGCGGTCGGTGCGGATAGCCCGCGCGGTCTCGCCCCCGACGAAGCGGCGCGAGAAGCCGAGGTCGAGCGTCCCGACGATGCGCCCCGGGCGTGGGCTCATGACGACGAGCTTGGTGGCGAGGAAGATGGCCTCCTCGACATCGTGCGTGATGAAGAAAGCCATCTTGCCGGTGCGGTGCCAGATCCGCAGGATCAACTCCTGCAATTGGCCACGCGTGAAGCTGTCGAGCGCGCCGAGCGGCTCGTCCATCAGGAGCACGCGCGGGTCGCTGGCGAGAGCCCGTGCGATGCCGACCCGCTGCTGCATGCCGCCCGACAGTTCGTAGATCGTGCGCGCCGCGGCGTCGGCGAGACCCACAAAGCCCAGCATTTCGGTGGCGACGCGGCGGCGCTCGAGCGCCGGCATCCCTCGCATCCTCAGGCCGAAGGCGACGTTGTCGCGCACGTCGAGCCAGGGCATGAGGGCGTGTTTCTGGAACACCACGCCGCGGTCGGCGCCGGGGCCTCTGACCGGCACTCCATCGAGCAGGATCTCGCCCCTCGTGGGCATCAGGAAACCCGCTATGCAGGATAACAGCGTGGTCTTGCCGCAGCCCGAGGCCCCGAGCGCTACGACGAACTCACCCGGCGCGATCGACAGGTCGACATGGGATAGCGCGACGGTTCCGCTCTCTCCCTCGCCGTAACGCAGGCTGACGTCGCGAATCTCGAGCATGGCATCCGTCCGGATCGAGGCGCCGAAAGGCGGGGCGGACCCGCCTCGAGTGGGTTTGATCCGGCCTACTTCTCGGCCGCCTTGACGAACTCGTCCGTGACGTAGGCGGCGTAGTCGGGAGCCAGTGCCTGCACCTTGCCCTGTTCCTTCAGGAAGTCCGCGGTGTTCTTCAGCGCCATCGCGGCGCCCCCGCCGAGCCAGGTCGCGGAGGCTTGCTGTGACAGGGTCGGGAAGCGGTAGGCCGCCATGCCGGCCGGCACGTCGGACGGCGTGGCGCCGGTCCATTTCGCCACCGCCTTCACAGGCTCGCTGTCGGGTGTCCAGGTTGCCTTGTGGCCCTCGTAATCGGCATCCTCCTGGGCCAGGAGCTTCACGAGTTCCGTCATGAAGGGCTTGTTGGCGTCGGCCCAGGCCTTGTCGACCACGAGGCCGTCGAAGGTGGGGCGGCCCTCCCTGGCGATCTCGGCCGCGGAAGCGATCACCTTGCCGTTCGCCTTCACCTTGGCCAGCACAGGGTCCCAGATGAAGGTGGCGTCGATGTCGCCGCGCTCCCAGGCCGCCGCGATCTCGGGCGGGCGCATGTTCAGCACCTTGACGTTGGTCTGCGACAGCCCGGCCTTCTGCAGCGCGTACATCAGCTGGTAGTGCGAGGTCGATACGAAGGGGGTCGCCACCGTGTGGCCTTTGAGACCCTTGACGTCGGTGATGCCGGTGCCGTCGCGCGCCACGAGTTGCTCGGCGTCGGCGATGTCGTCGAGGATCCAGAACAGCTCGACCGGGAGCCCCTGCGATGCCGCGGCCGCCACCGGGCTCGACCCCGCCTCGCCGATTGCGACGTTGCCCGACGCCATGGCGCGGATGACATCGCCGCCGCCGCCGAACTTGCGCCAGGTGACCTTGTAACCGGTGGCCTTCTCGATGGCGCCGTTCTGCATCAGCACCCGCAGCGGTACGACCATGTCCTGGTAGGCGAACGTGACCTCCTTCTCGGCGGCCCGGGCCGGAAGAGCCGCGGCGAGCACTGGAATGCCCAGAGCCCCGATCACCGACGTCTTGAAAGCGAAACCGTAGAGCCTGCGGGGAATGCTCACGCGTGTGTCTCCACTTTCAGGGCGCTTATGCGGCTCGCCCTCGTTATCTTCCATTAGAGCAGAATTCATACCGCTCATTGGGGCCAGTTGCAGCGAATTCGCTTTATGGTCTGGACCAATGATCCGTACGGCACCGGGAACGCTGTCGGCGGTGACCGATGAGGAACAGTGCAGCTATGGAATTCGCTGCCTACTGTTTGTGACCTTTGCCTGGAATCTCCTCCGACCCAGGCGTGGTGCACGCTCCGAAGATCTGGCCGGCTATCGGCAATCATCTGGCCCTACAAGTCCGGGGTGCGAACTGGCATGAGTGTGTCCGATTCCGCGGCCTTGCCGCCGACCGATCGGATCCCCGATGGACGCCCGCTCCGCCACGCTCGACCGCCTCTTCGCCGCGTTCAACCACCATGACGCGGATGCCGTCATGGCATGTTTTTCGGACGAGGCTGTATTTTTCACCGCCGCCGGTCCCACGGCGGCGGGCGGCAGGATCGAGGGGCTGGAGTCCATCCGTGCCGCCTTCGTGGCGGTCTGGGCCGAAATGCCGGACGTGCAATGGACCGTGCACCGCAGCCGTGTCTTCGCCGACGGCGGGATGACCGAATGGCTGTTCGCCGGCACCCGCGCCGATGGTGCGCGGGTTGAGGCGGAGGGGCTCGACCTGTTCACTTTCGCTGGCGACCTCGTCGCTTCGAAGAGCGCCTTCCGCAAGGATCGCCCCGCAATCCCGGCCGCCGTGCCTTCTCGGGCTGCCGACACCGCGTCGGCAGCCTGAATCCGCGACCCGAGCCATGAATATCCACGTCACCGAGCCTTCCATCCCGTTTGAGCCCTATGACCCGGCCTACGACCCGCTGGTCGACCCCACCCCGGGCCGCAACCGTGATTACGCACCGACCTACTGGGTCGCCTCCGCGGGCACGCCGCCGCCCGACGATGGCCCCCTTACGTCGGACCGCGACGCCGACGTGGTCGTCGTCGGTTCCGGCTTCACGGGGCTTGCTTGCGCACTGTTCCTGGCGCGCGACTTCGGCATCAAGGCGACCGTACTCGAGGCCAACCGCGTCGCCTGGGGCTGCTCCACCCGCAACGGCGGCCAGGGCCAGAACGCGTCTGGGCGCCTCAGCCGCTCACAATGGATCGCCCGCTGGGGCGAGGAAACCGCGAAGCGCCTGCATGCCGCGAATCTCGAACGCTTCGAACTCTTTGCCGACCTGACTTGCGAGTTCCCCTGCGACCCGCAGCCCGGCGGCCACCTCTACGTGGCGCACCGCCCCCGGATGTTCGACAAGCTCGCTGCTGAGTCGGAGGTCTGCAACCGTGTCTTCGGTTACAAGACCCGCATGATCGAGCCCGACGCGCTGCGCCGCGATTGGCTTGCCGAAGAGGGCACGCATGGCGCCCTGCACGAGCCGCTCGGCATCGGCATTCAACCCGCCAAGCTGGCCTTCGGCTATCTCAGGGCGGCACGCGCCGCCGGCGCCACGGTCCACACCGCGAGCCCGGTGCTGGGCATTGAGCAGGGCGGGGCCCACTTCCGCGTGCATACGCCGGGCGGCGTCGTGCGGGCTCGCGCCGTGGCGATCGCGACCGGCGGCTACACGGGGCAACGGCTGCACGCGCGGCTGCGTAACCGCGTCATGCCGATCCTGTCGAACTCAGCCGTCACGCGGCCTCTCACGATAGACGAGATCGCGTCGGTGAACTTCCGCACGCGCCAGGTCATCACCGACACGCGCACGCTTCGCCACTACTACCGCCTGCTGCCCGACGACCGGCTCCAGATCGGCAGCCGCAGCGCCATTACGGGGCGGGACGCGGACAATCCACGGCATCTCGACCTACTGCTCGCGAGGCTAGCATCCAAGTTCCCGAGCCTGCGCGATGTCGGCATCGACTATTCCTGGTGGGGCTGGGTGGACGTCAGCCACGACATGATGCCCCGCATCGTCCAGCCCGAGGCTGGGCGGTCGTTGTTCTACGCGCTGGGTTATGGCGGCAACGGTGTCAGCTACTCGGCCCAGGCCGGGCGGCGCATGGCGGCCCTGGTGGCCGGGAAGCCGAGCGGCTCGGCCAAGGTGCCGATCTTCCAGGGGGAGCTTCCCGGCCACGCCTGCGCCCCCTTCCGCAGGATCGGTCAACGCCTGCTCTATCGCTACTACGCGCGCCGCGACGAACAAGCATGATCTGAAAGCGACGTGCCAAAGTGCCGGTCAGGATCACGGGTTCGACATCGGCTGTATTCCACCGGATGCCGCCAGTGGGGAGACCAAGTCGAAGGGAGCAGGGAGCCCGGTGCTCGTAGGATTCGGGTTTCGTCCTCGAAGAGGTGCCATATGCGTCGCTGAGATCGGGGCTGGTGGCTTTGCGGCGAATGGCAGATCGCGCCAGCGTTCGCGGGCAGGGCAGAGGGAAGACCAACGGCAGGCCGCGAACATAGGATTAGAATCGCGGTCCGGTGGCGTCCCGCGGGCGGCTATGCACGGAGTAGCAATTCAAGTTGGTTGCGGGCCCCCGCAACCAACCCCATCGACCACCCCCAAAACCCCAGCCGCGGGATCCCGCAAGGGTGCCGCGCCGGCGCGGCGGCGGGCGAGCGGGACGAGGCTGGGCCGATCCTGGCGCTGCTCCGCGATGCCTCCCAGCATCTCCAGGCCGCCTCGGCCGCTCCGCCCGGCTTCGCGGTCGTGGCGCTCGAGGGCTGCTGCTGCGGGACGCTGCGTCCTCTTCGGCCGGAGTAGAGGGGAATTTCAGGCGACAAGGCTGCGTTCGCCCTTGGCGAGCGCGAGTTCCACGATCCGCAGCCCGGTCGTGGTCTGCCGGTGCGGGAAGAAGTCCGCCAGCCGATCCTCGTGCACCGGGATCACGCGCCGGTAGTCGCCGCCGGCGGCCTGCACCATGGCGTCGGAGGCGAAGAGCAGGTTGGCTTGGCTGCCCACCGCCAGGCCCACAGGCATGTAGTGGGGCTCGTCGGCGTCGGGGCCCGCCAGGTTGCTGTAGCTGTAGACGAGGTCGCCGGCGAGAACCCAGGCATCGCCGCTCTCACGAAGGCCGTCGTTGCGCACCGTCACGTACTGGGATCCCCAGGTGTGCGTGTCTGGCGCGGCGCGCAGGTCGATTCCCGGCAGCACGTCCTCCCGGTCGCCTTTTACGGACACCAGCCGCCCGGCCCGGGCGAGTTCGGCGATGCGCATGATGTCCGCCGGGTCGACGGCAGTCTGCAGCCACCGGAACTTGCGATCGAGCGTCTGCGACCAGACCCATTGCGAGAGTTCGCGCTCCTGGATGTAGAACGTCGCCCTGGGGAATGCGGTCGTGTTGCCTGCGAGGTCGAAGTGCGCGTGGGTCAGGAACACGTGCTCGATGTCGGCCGGGCTGAGCCCGGCCTCTGCCAGCACGACCTCCGGCGGACGCCAGCCCTTCAGGTTCACCCCGTCCGAGAGCGTCTTGCCGTAAGCGTGGTAGTTCACGCCCACATCCACCATGGCGACCGTGCCGCGCCCCTTGATCAGCACATAGGCCCATGGCATCCGTCGTTCGGAACCGTCGAAATCGCCGTACACGACACCGCCCGCGGGCGCGTCGGGAATGTAGGCATATTCCATGACCCAGATCGAATAGTTCGCCATCGCTTCCGTTCCTTCGCCGCGGATCTGGCGGCTATCTGGTGCGCTCCGCTCAGTAGATCGCCGGCTCCTCTACCGGCGCACCGAAGCCGGTCGTTAGGAAGTCGAAGTCGCATCCTTCGTTGGCCTGCCTGATGTGGCGGCTGAACATCCAGCCGTAGCCCGTTCGTAATGCGGCGCCGGCGGCCTCCATGCGGCGCGCCGGCGAGCGAGCTCCTAGTCGGGCACCTCCATGCGAATGCTGCGGCGTTCCACGTTGACGCTGATCATGTCGCGCGTTCGTAAGAGGGCGAGCAGACCGCCGACCGCGCTCTCGGGGGCGGCATGCAGCACGCAGGCCCCATAGCTGCTAGCCGACATGCGGGCATCGGACAGCCGCAGCATGCCCCTTTCGGGCACGCCGGGGCCGTCCTGCGGCCCGCGTCGCGCAGCACCAGCACGTGGTCGGGCGTGACGTCCAGGCCCTCATCGTCCACCGCTGCCTTCAGGCTGGGTAGTCGTCGAACACGAGGGCCGGACCTGAATGCCGCAGAAAGCGTGTGTCGCAGGCCAGCAGTTCTAAGTGGGCATTCGGGCAAAGGGTCACATTGCGATCTGGGCTGCGATATCGGGGGGCGGTTTCGAGTTGATCAGGGTCTGCATGAGTGTTTGCCAGTTTGGGAAGACGAGGTAGGCAGTGATGGTCCTGATGTGCTCGAAGAAGCGCGTTCGGGCTCGCTTGGCCGTTCTGGCGTCGACCCAGATCTGTTCGAGGCAGTCGCAGACCGTATGGATGGCGAAGGCCAGGAGGTTCATGGCGGCGAACATCATGGCGAGGTTCTGCTTGCCGTGGCCGACCCCCGGACTTGATCCGGGGGTGTGTTCGAGGTGGTAGCCGTTGGACTTGAGGACGTTGAAGCTCTCGTTCTCGATCTTCCACCGGGCTCTGGCGCAGGCTACGATCTCGGCGACCGTGTCTCGGGTCACGGGCAGCGAGGTCACGAAGGCGCCGTCATAGGTCACCTTGCCCCTGGCATCCGTGATGGTGACGCCGGTCCAGTTGACCAGCATTGCATCCTTGCCGTCGCGCAGCGGTGCGCGATCGAACCAGCGGTAGCGGTAGGTCAGGCGCTTGCCGGCCACCTTCTGCGTGATCGTGCGCTCCTCGATGGTGGCGCCGTCCATGAAGTCATAAAGCGCCTTGTGCGACGACGGCTTGGCGGTCAGCAGGAAGTCGCCGCCGGTCGCCGTGATGGCCTCGGCGATCGGCTGGCAGGCGAACAGGTCGTCGCCGAGGTAGATCGGCTTCAGGTCCTTCACGCGCCCGCCGTGGGTGGCGACCCAGCGTTTGGCGGCGTTGCGCTCGCAGTCCTGCTTGTCGGCGCCGTCCTGGGGAGCGATGATCCCCGGATCAAGTCCGGGGACCGGCATCAGCGGCAGCGCCATGGCGTGCCCTGGCGCCACGATCGTGGCGGCCAGCATGGAATGATAGCTCTCGGTCTTGCCGTTGGAGCGCTTGCGCGTCAGGCACTGGCAGATTGCCCTCGATCGCGCTGACCCTCGCTCACGGCATGTACTGCCCGCCGTTCACTTCGAGGATCTGGCCGGTGACATAGCCGCTCAGGAGGTCCGAGGCGAGATAAAGGAAGGCCCCTACGCAATCCTCCGCCGTGCCGGCCCGCCCCATGGGGATGGTGCCGACCATGCCACGCATCTGCTCGTCGGTGCTGAAGCGCTCGTGGAACGGCGTCGCGATCACCCCCGGCGCCACGGCGTTGACGCGGATGTTCTCGCCGACGAGTTCCTTGGCGAGCCCGTGCGTGAAGGTGCTCACGAACCCTTTGGCGGAAGCGTAGAGCACGGCCCCGTTGCCGCCACCGTTGCGGGCCGCGATGGACGTGGTGTTGATGATCACCCCACCCCCGGCCTTGCGTAGCCACGGCAGGACCGCCCGGGACGCCCAGACCACGGAATGTGCGTTGAGGTCGAGCACCTCCCGGTCGTGCGCCTCGTCGGATTTCTCCGTGGGCACGCGCCCGAGCAGGCTGCCGGCATTGTTGATGAGGCCGTCGAGCTTGCCAAAATAGCTGCCGGCGCTGTCCACTGCCGCCGCGATCTCGCCCTGGCGGGCCGCGTTCCCCTTGACCAGGAAAGACGTTCCGCCGGCGGCTTCCACCGCTGCCGCAACCTTCTCGGCCTCGGCTCCACTCGCGTTGTAGTGGATCGCCACCCCGGCGCCCTGGGCCCCGAGGGCGCGGGCCACCGCGGCCCCGATGCCGGTCGAAGCGCCGGTCACGAGGTAACTCTTCCCGGCCAAGTCGGGGATGGTCAATGTCGTAGCCATGTGAACTCCTCTGGCCTTGCGGCCAATCGCGGGGTCAGAGCGCCTCGTCGAGGGCGATCAGGTTGATCTGCGTCATCCGCGCGTTGGGGCGCTGGGTCGCCGCGAAGACCACGGCCTCGGCGACATCCTCCGCCTCGAGGAAGCCGGACGAGGCGACGAACTCTGGCGTCCTGCCGTGGCCGATCGCGAACTCGGTCTTCACGCCGGCTGGGCAGATCACCGCGACCTTGATGCCGAAGAGCTGCAACTCCAGCCGGAGCGCCTGTGTGAAGCCGACCTGTGCATGCTTTGTCGCGCAATACACCGCCTCCCGCGTGAAACCACGGATGCCGGCCTGCGAGGAGACCTGCAGGATCAAGCCGCTGCCCTGCGCCTTCATGGCCGGCACCACCGCCTTGGTGAACAGGAAGGTGCTGCGCATGTTTGTGTTCATGACCAGGTCATAGTCCTCGACGCTGTAATCGAGAAAATCGGCGTAGCTGCCGATGCCGGCGTTGTTGAGCAGCACGTCGACCCGGCCGAAGCGACCGAGCGTGACGTCCAGCGTCTCGTCGGCCGTCGCCTTCTGAGCGACGTCGCCGACCACGGGAGCGCACCGGCCGCCGGCCGCCTCGATCTCGCCGCGCAGCGCTTCGAGCTTGTCGCCGCTGCGCGCCACCGCGACGACGGCCGCCCCTTCGGCCGCAAGCCCGATCGCGCTCGCCCGTCCGATGCCCTTGCTCGCGCCCGTCACGATGGCGACCTTGCCGGCGAGCCGGCCCTGTTCCTGCGGCATTTCCCTCTCCCGTCTGCTTGTTCTGCGTGCTCTGCTCCCGGCCGCAGAGCATCCCCGGCGACCAAGGGAAGCGATCCGCGCCGCTATTTTGCGACCGAGCCGCCGTCGACGCAGAGCGCGTCGCCCATGATCATGTTGGAGGCTTCCGAGGCGAGGAACACCGCCGCAGCCCCGATCTCCTCCGGGTCGCAGATTCGTCCCGCGACGCCGCGGCCGAGGATGTCGGCGCGGATCTCGGGGATGTCCATGGCGCGTGAGGTCATGTCGGTCCAGGTCGCGCCGGGGCAGATCGCGTTCACCTGCACGTTGTGCGGCCCCCATTCCACCGCCAGGATCTTGGTCAACATCAGTAGTCCGCCCTTCGTGGTGCCGTATGCCGCGTGACCCGCAAAGCCGTTGATGCCGGCATCTGAGGCGATGTTGATGATCTTGCCCCGCCGGCGATCGATCATGCCGCCAGCCACCGCCTGAGCGCAGAAGAAGGGCGCCCGCAGATTGACTGACATCAGGCGATCCCA
Source organism: uncultured Lichenihabitans sp. (assembly GCA_964249275.1). Lineage (GTDB taxonomy): Bacteria > Pseudomonadota > Alphaproteobacteria > Rhizobiales > Beijerinckiaceae > Lichenihabitans. Next base: position 9,062 of record CAXUCF010000009.1, on the reverse strand, counting down.
GGTGGCCGCCACGACCTGCAAGGACGGTTCGACCTGGTTGACGCCCGCGTTGTTGACGAGGATGTCGACCGGGCCGAGCTGCTGCTCGACTGCCTTCACCATGCCTGGAATGGCCGACACGTCGGCGAGGTCGGCCGGCACCGCGACCGCGCGTCGCCCCATGCCCTTGATCTCGGCGAGCAGCGGCTCCAGGGCCTCCGCCCTGACGCCGTTCGCCGCGATGTCGGCCCCGGCGTTGGCAAGAGCCAAGGCGATCGCCCGCCCGATCCCGCGGCTCGCGCCCGTCACGAGCGCAATCTTGCCGGTCAGGTCGAAACTCAGAAACTTCATGCGATTTCTCTCAATGCTGTGATGATGGGACAGGGTCGGCCCTGGCTCAGGCGACGCCCGCGAGGGCGGCGGTCGCGCAATCCTCGTCCTGCTCGCCCGTCCCGCCACTGACCCCGATGCCGCCGATCAGCGCGCCAGCGCGTTTCACGGGCAGGCCGCCCGGGGATAGGACGAAGCGGCTGTCGATCGTGTTGATGCCGAAGCCGCCGGAGCCGGGCTGGGCGTCTGCCACAGCGCGCCGCTGGGACGTTGCCAGGCGAGCGTCGTATAGGCCTTGCCCTCGGCGATGCGGCTCGAGGTGAGCTGTGCGTCGTTCATGCGCTCGAACGCGACCGTATTGCCGCCGGCGTCCACGACGCAGACTGCGACGAGGATGCCAAGCTCCATGGCCCGGGCCTGAGCAGCCTGGATCAGGGACCGCGCTGCGTTCAACTTCATTCGCTTCCCCCTGTCACACCAGCAGCGTGTCCGCTTCGACGACCCATGCCGCCCCATCGCCGGGACGAGCATGCGTCAGCCCCAGCAGGCGGCTCTCTGGGCTCGATGGCCGCCCCGAATGCCCTCCCTACGTCCGCTGCATCGAGCGTTGCGTCTGTTGCAGAAACTATGCAACTTTGCTATCCTTGGCAACAACGAAGCAGGACGCCGCACATCAACAAGCGGCGACACTTCGGTCACGACGGATTTCAAGTCTCGCATTCGGACGATGGCGCAACGAAACGCCACCATATGCCAACGGAGGAATCAATGCCCAGGACCCGGTTGCTTCCGCTCGTTTCGAGCTTTGCAATTTTTGCTGCAATGACTGCATATGCGCCGGCGAAGGCCGCGGACGCGCCGCTCATCGCCTTCGCTCAGGAGGGCCTCTACAACAGCTGGCGCACCGCCAACAACGACAGCATCCTGGCCGAGGCCAAGAAGGCGGGCTACAAGATCCAGTGGGTGCAGGCCGAAGGCGACCAGTCTAAGCAGGTCGCGCAGGTTCAGAACCTGCTCAAGCTGAGGCCCAACCTCGTGATCGTCGAGCCGGCCGAACAGCAGGCCGCGACCCCCATCGCCGCTATGGTCGACGAGGCGGGCATCCCGCTCATCGTCGCTGATCGCGGGCTCGGTGTGCCGGCCGGCAAGGGCCAGTACAAGATCCTGATCGAGGTCGACTGGAAGGCAGTCGGCGTCGAGCTGGGCAAGGCCGCCATCGCTACCCTCAAGAAGAAGAAGGGCTCCCCGGCCGGCAACGTCGTGGAACTTGTGGGCACGGTCGGCTCGACACCCCAGATCGGCATGGACGAGGGCTTCAAATCCGTCACGAGCGCCTATCCGGACATCAAGGTAATCGACACCCAGGATGGCCATAACGAGCGCGCCAAGGGCCTCGCCATCATGGAAAACTTCCTGACCGCACATCCGGCGGGGCAGATCGACCTCGTGTTCGCACAGAACGACGAGATGGCGATCGGCGCTCTGAAGGCGATCCAGGCGGCCGGCCGCGACGAGCTGCTCGGCACCATCATCAGCAAGGACGGGCAGCTCGAGGCCGTGAAGGAGGTCGCCAGCGGAAACTTTGCCACGGACTGCACCAACACCCCGTATTTCGGGCCGATCCTGATGCCCTACGTGAAGGACATCCTGGACGGCAAGACCGTCCCGTCCAATCCGCCCAAGCCGTTCGTCTGCCTTTCCAGCCTCACCGACCAGGGCAAGGGCGACGCCCAGGCGCTCGTTAAGGACATGACGGCGCAGAAGATGGCCTTCGCGCCTCGCTGAGTGGTCCATCCGGATGCCCGGGAGCAAAACCGCTCCCGGGCGCCCGCCACAGGAGAACGGCCATGGCGGTTCTGCTCGAAGCCAAGAATCTCTCCAAGCGCTACCCGGGGACCATCGCGCTGCAGGACGTCTCGTTCGACCTGCGCCATGGCGAAGTGCACTGCCTGATGGGCGAGAACGGCGCCGGCAAATCGACGCTCATCAAGATCCTGTCCGGTGCCATCACGCAGGACACGGGTGACATCATCATCGAGGGGGCACCGGCGGGCCATACCCACGTTTGGAAGCGACGCGCGCTCGGCATCAGCGTCATCTACCAGGATCTCAACCTTGTCCCGCAGCTCACGGTCGCCGAGAACATATTCCTCGGCAACGAGCCTCGCACCTCGCGCGGCACGGTCGACAGCAAGACCATGCGGCGGCAGGCGGATAAAATGATCGCCACATTGGGTGTCGCTTTCTCGGTCGACGCCCGCGTGGGCGACCTGCCGATCCCGCTGCAGCAGCTCACTGCGACGGCCCGCGCTCTGGCGCTGAAGGGCAAGGTCCTTATCTTGGACGAGCCCTCCACCGTGCTGAGCGGCAAGGATCTTGAGGGCCTCTACGAGGTCGTGCGGCGCCTGCGCGCAAGCGGTATAGGGATCATCTACATTTCCCATCACCTGGAGGAGGTTTTCGCGCTCGGAGACCGGGTGACGGTACTTCGGGACGGTCAGTTCGTCGCCACCAAGGACGTCGCTTACACGTCCAAGGACGAGCTCATCCGCATGATGGTCGGGCGCTCGATCGACGACCTCAACAAGCCGATGGGCGGGCGCACGGTGGGCGCCGAGGTTCTGCGGGTGGAGCATCTCAACCGCGGCAACGTGCTCAAGGACATCTCCTTCATGCTGCGGAGGAACGAGGTGCTCGGCATCGCGGGGCTCGTCGGCGCCGGACGCACCGAGCTTGCCCGGGCCATCGTCGGGCTCGACCGGATCGACACGGGCACCATCCACCTGGACGGCCGACCCCAGGCGATCCGCAGCCCCCGGCAGGCCGTTTCGCTCGGCATCAGCCTCGTGCCGGAGGACCGCAAGGCCCAGGGCCTCGTGTCCGTGTTGAGCATCCACGCCAACGTGGCGCTGAGCGCGCTACCCTCCATGACCACGGCCGGCTTCATCCGCTTCGGCAAGCTCAAGACGGTGGTCAACCGCCTAGCCAAGACGATGGCCGTCAAGGCGCCCCGGCTCGACATGCCGGTGTCGGGTCTCAGCGGCGGCAATCAGCAGAAGGTGGTGCTTGCCAAGTGCATCGCCACCGACTGCAAGATCCTGATCCTCGACGAGCCCACCCGCGGCGTCGACGTGGGTGCCAAGGTCGAGATCTACCGCCTCGTCGACCAACTGGTCCGGTCGGGAATGGCGGTGCTGTTGATCTCGTCGGAGCTGCCCGAGGTGCTGACTCTCAGCGACCGGATCTTGGTGATGTCGCAGGGCCGCATCGCGGCCGAGCTTGAGGCCGGCACCGCCACGCAGGAGAAGATCATGGCCTACGCGGCGCAGAGCCAGGTTGAAGATCTCGTGGAGACGGTGCAATGAGGGCCACCTTGATCACCGGCAGCCTGCATACGCCGCCGTCCCACTTCGATCTCCGGGCTGCGGCGGTCGAGTACAGCACCTGGATCCTGCTGGTGGTACTGATCGCGGTCGGCACGTCCGTAACTCCGCTGTTCTTCTCGACCCAGAACTTCATCGACATCCTCCAGCAGTCGTCGATCATCGGCGTGATGGCCGTGGGACAGTTCATCGTGATCCTCACCGGTGGGATCGATCTCGGCGTCGGCTCGATGCTGGCGCTGGCCGCCATCGTTGGGGCGATCGGGGTCGGCGTATCGCCCGCGGTCGGCATCGTCGGCAGCATCGCCGTGTGCAGCTTTGTCGGTGCCGCCACCGGCCTCGTGATCGCGCTTGGCCGACTGCCGCCCTTCATCGTCACTTTCGCGACCCTTGCGATCGCGCGCGGCGCGGCACTGACCATCACCAGCGGCGGCCCCGTAAATCTGGTGCCCTCCTGGTTCCTCGACATCGGAACGGGTCTGTGGCCGCAGGCCATCTGGGCCGTGGTGATTGCCCTCGCCTGGATGCTGCTGGCGCGGCTGCCGGTGGGCCGGCACGTCTACGCGACCGGCGGCAACCTTGAGGCGGCCAAGGTGTCAGGCATCAACACCACGGCCATCTACGTGCTGGTCTACACGCTGTCGGCTGCCTGCGCGGCCATCGGCGGCCTGATTTTCGCGGCTCGCTCCACCGTGGCGCTGCCGACCTACGGGGCGGGTTACGAACTGCAGACCATCGCGGCTTGCGTGCTGGGCGGCACCGATCTCTTCGGCGGCACCGGCAAGCTGTCGGGGGTGGTGCTCGGTGTGATCATCCTGACCATGCTGAGCAACATCCTCGATCTCACGGGCGTGAACCCGTTCTGGAATTTCATCGCGGTGGGCTTGGCGCTTTGGCTTTCCGTCTCGTTCCGGTCGCGCCTGATCGCGTGGAAGCGCTGAAGACCAAACAAGCCGGGAGCGGAACCATGACATCGGTCGGACGCCTGAACGTTGTGCCGCCAGCGGACCAGGGATATCGCAGGCTGTTCAGCCTCCGGGTTTGGGTCCTGATCGCCTTCGTGATCCTGGTCGCCGTCACACAATGGGCGTCGCACGGTGCCTTCATGCAGACCCGCAACCTCCTGAACATCCTGGCGCAGAACAGCGTCACGGGAACGCTGGCGATCGCTCAATGCATCGTGGTGATCAGCGGCGGCATCGACCTATCGCTCGGCTCCATCACGGCGTTGAGCTCCATCGTGACCCTGTCGCTGCAGGACCAGGGGCCGCTGATCGCCCGCCTTGGCGGCCTCGGAGTCGGCATTGCCTGCGGCGCCATCAACGGCGGGCTGGTCGTGGTCGGCCGCGTGCCGCCCTTCATCGCAACGCTCGGGATGATGCAGGCGGCACTCGGCCTGACATACGTGATCAGCAACGGGTATCCGATCTACGAGAACGACCACATGGCGCTGGTGTTCGGGCTCGACAGGGCGGGGCCGGTGCCGCTCATCATTGCGCTCTGGCTGCTGGTGGCCGTGATCGGCTGGATCCTGCTGCGGTCCACGCGTTTCGGCGCCTATGTGTACGCGATCGGCGGCAACGAGCGCACGGCCACTGCCTCCGGCGTCAACGTGGCGGCGGTGAAGCTGTTCATCTACGTCCTCGCCGGGCTCTGCGCGGCCGTGGCCGGCATCATCTCTATCAATCGCCTCGGCTACAGCCAGCCCACCATCGGGGCGTCGCTGACGCTCGACTCCATCACCCCGGTGGTGCTCGGCGGAACCAGCCTGCTCGGCGGCGTCGGCGGTGTCTGGCCCACCATTGGTGGCGTGATTGTTTCAGGCGTCCTGAACAACTTGCTGGTGCTGCTCGGAGCCAGCATCTATTCCGGGCAGATCGTACAGGGAGTCATCATCCTGTTGTTGGTCTTCTTCTTCATTCGGGTGCGTCGACAGTAAGTCTGGTTAAGTCGCAAGACAGCCGCTAGCCCGAAATACGAGGTTCACACCATGTCGACTCTGCTCGTCAAACCGCACACTCCGGAGGCCCATGGGCGCATCCTGCACACCACGCCGGGCTCGGCAGGCTGGCGCTATGTCGGCTTCAACCTTCACGAGCTTCACCCTGGGCAGCATCTGCAGAGCGTCACAGGCGACCGCGAGGTACTGCTGGTGTTCGTCGCTGGACGCGGCAACGTGGATGCGGGATCATTCTCCGTGGCCGCTCTCGGGGGGCGGGAGTCGCCTTTTGTTGACGCGCCCTTCTCGGTCTACCTGCCACCGCGGACGACTTTCTCGATCACCGCGAGCACCCGCCTGGAATTGGGGGTATGCAGCGCGCCGGCCACGGGCAAGTACCCGCCGTGCCTGATCCGGGCCGACGAGGTCGGCAAGATCTCGCGCGGGAGCGGCACTAACACCCGCTACGTCCGCGACATCCTCCCCGAAACCGCCGCCGCCGAGTCCCTCCTCGTGGTGGAGTCGGTCACGCCAGGCGGGCACTGGTCGAGCTACCCGCCCCACAAGCACGACACCGACGATCTGCCTCGCGAAAGCGCTCTCGAGGAGACCTACTACCATCGTCTGCGGCCGGCTCAGGGCTACGCGTTCCAGCGGGTCTACACGGACGACTGCAGCTTGGACGAGACTATGGCGGTTTATGACCAGAACGTCGTGCTGGTCCCCCGAGGCTACCACGCGGTGGCCGCGCCGTATGGCTTTCACGTCTACTATCTCAATGTCATGGCCGGGCCGCGGCGGGCCTGGCGGTTCCACAACGAGGCCTCGCACGCGTTCCTTGTTGCTTGACAGTGCGTCGGCCCATCGCAATGAGGGGCGCCCTCGGGTGCCTCGCAGAGGCTCGCGCGGTTCCCTCCAACCCCGAAGGTCATGAAGCCGTCCACTCCCCTCACGGGCATAGCAGCCAGCCTAGGCCTATCGACGTCGACCGTGTCTCGGGCGCTGCGACGCCCGGAACTGGTGAACAAGGAAACCCGTGCCGCCATCCACCTCGCGGCCCAGAAGGCCGGCTATACGATTGAAGCCGAGCGGCCAGCCGCCAGGGGCGCGCTCACCACCGTGGGGCTCGTGGTGCCCGACATCGAGAACCCCTTTTTCGCTGTCATGGTGAAGTCCGTGCTCAACGAGTTCCGCCGCACCGGGGTCAGCCTGGTGGTCGCCGACACCAACGAGGAGCCGCTCGGGGAAGGCGAGATCATCAGTACCATGCTGCCCCGCGTCGACGGGTTGATTCTCGCATCCTCGCGCCTGGACCAGACCGTCGTCGGCCGGCTGGTCGACAGCAAGCCCTTGGTTCTCATCAATCGCGAGATCGACGGCATTCCGTCTATTCTGATTGACCAGCGCACCGGGATGCGCCAGGCCGTCGAGCACCTGGCGGCCCTGAGGCATCACCGCATAGGTTATGTCGAGGGGCCGAGCGCGTCGTGGTCGAACACGCATCGGCGGGAAAGCTTCCTCGAGACGATGTCCGACCTCGGCTACGAATCGACGGTGATCGGTCCGTACGCGCCCAGGTTCGAGGGCGGTGTTCAGGCGGCGGACATCGCGGTGTCTCGGGGCTTGACCGCCGTGGTGGCCTACAACGACCTGATGGCGTTCGGAATTCTGTCGCGGCTTGCGAGTCGCGACCTAGCTGTTCCAGCTGCCATGAGCGTCGTCGGCTCGGACGACGTTCCTGCCGCGAGCATCTGGGCGCCAGCGCTCACCTCCATCGACGGCTTCACCGCCGATGCGGGACGGACGGCCGCGCAAGCCCTGATGCGGTTCGCTCAAGGCACGGATCACGTGTCTGGACGCCGGATCCTCAGCCAGCTGATCGTGAGAGCATCAACCGGCCTGCATCAAGACGAGCGTGCCAGTTTACGCCACGCATAATTCTGAGCGTGCGGGAGCGTCGTTGCGGTTGCCGCAGCGCACGACCAGCCTGCCGGGACCTCGACGTAAATGTCCTTCGACCGCCTGCTGGGGGGATCGTGGAAGCAAATCGTAAATTGCTCCGGCGCACGCCCCGAAGGCTCGATTCCAGATCGCTGTACAGGTTATGAACTATCGCGAGGCGCGAACGCGTCGGACGCCTTTCGACACTGTGCAGTGCTGGCTTGGCGGCTGGTCCCGGGCCGCAGTGAAAACGCTTCGGTTCCTTACGCGACCAGACCCGGCGCGTGCTCGCCGTCATCACGCGCGCTTGACAACAACCCGGCCGAGCCGGCGCTCCGTGGAGTTGCTGTCGGGCGTAAGAACTCTCATGATCCTTGAACTTCATCGACAGGGCGTGTCGATCACTGCTTCGCCCGCCGCACCGGGCGCGATCCAAAGACCGTTCGCAAGTATATCGAGCGGGGCGTCGAGGCCCCCGCCTATGGACCACGCTCGTAGGGAGACAGAGCAAGCTGGCATCCTTAATGGAGTTCCTCCGCGAACGCATGACGGCCTTTCCCGATCTCAGTGCCGCTCGATTAGCTCGTGAGATCCGGGAGCTCGGTTACGTCGGTGCCTACACGGCGGTGAAACGCTACCTCGCCGCGATTCGTCCTGAGAACGGACCCAAACCATTTGAGGTGCGCTTCGAGACACCGCCCGGGGTCCAGGCGCAGGTTGATTTTGCCCGATTTGTCGTCGACTTCGCCGACGACGAGGCGAGCAGTTTTCTCGGCGGGATCATGGTAATAGCTGAGGATTGGCGGGCACCTGGATTACGGGGCGGATCACCATCTTCATGTTCGGCGTATTGGGGGGGATGGTGGTTGCCGGTTCCCCAAGGGACCAACAGTCTCGGCAGCTTCAGGCCAGGGAGTTGCGCGGCAAGCGCCTCCAGTCCTCAACGAAACGGCGCGCCGCACCGCCGGCACCGAAAAGGACCAGGGTCGCGATGAGAACCGTGCCCGTGACGATCTCCTGCTGCTCGGGTGTCATGCCCGCCAGCCCAAGGGCATTCTGCACGAAGGCGAGGATAAGGAGGCCTATGAGGACGCCGCCAAGGGTGCCCGACCCGCCAAAGATGTTGACGCCGCCGAGCACGACGGCCGTGATGACGGGCAACTCCAGGCCGACGGCCGTGTCCGAGCGAGCGCTTGCGAGATAGGCGGTGAGGGCGATGGCGGCGATGGCGGACATGGTTCCGGAGGCCGTGAAGACGGCCAGCATGGTTCGCCTCACGTCGATCCCCGAACAGCGCGCCGCCTCCTTGTTGTTGCCGATGGCGAAGATCGCGCGGCCCCAGTAGGTCGCGTGAAGCAAAACCGCGAACCCGGCGAAGAGTAGAGCGAAGGGAATAACGCTGACGGGGACCGGTGTCGAGCCGATCGTCCCGAAGCCCAGGGCTCCGAACTCAGGTTAACGGCGGTTTACGATTGAGTTTAAAGCTGAAT
>CAXUCF010000008.1:38602-39087 GCA_964249275.1 uncultured Lichenihabitans sp. | reverse complement strand
TTTCAAAGTGAAATCAATGCTGCCCAGCATCTTAAGTGTAAGCAGATTTGGAAAATCTGCTTCGTCGACAATCATCCACGGGACCAAGGAAACGACCATGACGAAAATGCAGAACATCTCTCTCGCGGCCCTCCTGGCGGTTCTGCCGCTCGGCGGCGCAACGGCAGCTTTTGCCAAGGACGCCAAGGACGTCGTCATCGCGGTGATCCCGAAGGTGGCGGTCCCTTTCTTCGATGACTGCAACAAGGGCGCCAAAACCGCGGCCGATGCCGACGGCGTCAAGTACCAATGGGTCGTGCCGCAGAACACCCAGGGTTCGACCCAGGTCAAGATCCTCGAGGATCTCATGTCCAAGAAAGTCGACGGGATCGCGATTTCGGTGAACGAGCCCAGATCCGTCGAAGCGGTCATCAGGAAGGCCGTCGCCAGCGGCATCAAGGTGCTCACTTTCGACAGCGATTCCGCCAAGAGCGGCCGGAGCATGT
>CAXUCF010000008.1:30233-38592 GCA_964249275.1 uncultured Lichenihabitans sp. | reverse complement strand
GGCCAAGGCGCTCGACGGAAAGGGCGAGGTGGCCATCGTCACGGGCCAGCTCGGCGCCGCCAACCTGAACGAGCGGATCACCGGCATCAAGAAGTCGCTGGCCAAATATCCCGACATCAAGCTCGTGGCGACCGAGGGAACCGAAGACGACCTTGCCAAGGCGGTGTCGGTCGACGAGGCGTTGTTGCGCGGCCATCCCAACCTCAAGGGGATCTTCGGTGTGAGCCAGGTCGGCGGCCCGTCCGTCGCCAAGGTCATGGCGACGAAGGAGTTCGGCTCGAAGAAAGGCGTCGTGAAGGTCTTCGCCTTCGACGACCTCCCCGACACCGTCAAGGGCGTCAAGGAAGGCTATATCCAGGGCATCATGGTGCAGCGACCCGTGACCATGGGCAAGCTCTCGGTCGATCATCTCCTGGCCCAGGTCAACGGCACGGAGACGGCGCCCGCCGACATCGACACCGGTGTCACCGTGGTCGATGCGTCGAACCTCGACGGCTATACGAAGTAGCTCGCCCGCGCACGGCCCGGGGAGAGCGGCCCTCGCCTCCCCGGCATTCTCCGACCCGAAACAGACGCGCCGATGCAGCCCTTCCTCGAGATGCGGGACGTGTCCAAGACCTTCCCGGGGGTGCGGGCCCTCGACAAGGTCGACCTCGCGGTCAGGCTCGGCGAAGTCCACGCGCTGGCTGGCGAGAACGGCGCCGGCAAGAGCACGCTGATGAAGATCATGACGGGCGTGTACAAGGCCGATTCCGGCGGTGCCATCCTGCTGGAGGGGGAGCGCGTCGAGATCGCCGACACGGTTCATGCCCGCTCGCTCGGCATCGCGATCATCTATCAGGAACTCTCCATGGTAGAGAACCTGACGGTCGCCGAGAACATCTTCCTGTCCAGGGAGCCGCTTCGGCGCACCGGCTTCATCGACAAGCCGCGGATGAACCGGGAAGCCCGGGACGTCATGGCCAGGCTGCAGATGGACATCAGCCCGGACACGCCGGTCGCCCAGCTCAGCATCGGGCAGAAGCAGATGATCGAGATCGCCAAGGCGATCTCCTACCGCTCCAGGATCATCATCATGGACGAGCCGACTGCCTCGCTCAGCCACCATGAGGCCGTGACGCTGATCGGGCTGATCCACAAGCTGCGCGCTCAGGGGATCGGCATCGTGTACATCACCCACCGACTCGACGAGATCTTCGAGATCGCCGACCGGGTGACCATCCTGCGCGACGGCAGCACGGTGCACTCGGCTCCCATCGCCGAGGTGACGCGCGACATCCTGGTCCGCAAGATGGTGGACCGCGAGTTGAGTCAGCTCTACGGCGTCCATGCCTCCTATGCCACGACCGAAGAACTCATTCGGGTCGAAGGCCTGACCTTGAAGGAGCCGCGCCCACATCAGGCCAAGGTCAGGGACATCGACTTCACTCTGCACAAGGGCGAGGTGCTCGGCTTCTTCGGGCTGATCGGCGCGGGCCGCACCGAGATCATGGAGATGGTCTTCGGCATGCGGTCCTCGACGGGGCAGATCAGGATCGACGGCAAGCCTGTCTCGATCCACGAGCCCGCCGACGCCATCGCGCATGGCATCGGCTTCGTCACGGAAGACCGCAAGACGCAGGGGCTCGTTCTCGGCATGACGGTGCGCGAGAACTTCAGCCTCACGCATCTCGAAGCCTACTCGCCGCGTTTTTTCGTGAATCGGCCCAAGGAGACGGACCGATGCCGCACATTCGTGCAGTCGTTCGGCATCAAGACGCCGTCGACGGAGCAGCAGGTCATCAATCTTAGCGGCGGCAACCAGCAGAAGATCGTGATCGCGAAGTGGGTCGCGCGCTCGCCCAAGATCCTCATCGTCGACGAGCCCACGCGGGGCATCGACATCGGGGCCAAGGCGGAGGTCCATGCTCTGCTGGGCCGCCTGGCGCGCGACGGCATGGGGGTCATCGTGATCTCGTCCGACCTGCCCGAAGTGCTGGCCGTGAGCGATCGCGTGATCGTCATCAAGGACGGTCGGTTGAGCCGCGTGGTCGACCGGGCCGACGCCACGCAAGAAACCATCATGGAAGCCGCCACGGCCTGACGGGCGACGGCGCCTTCCACAGCAGGAGCTTCGATATGGGCAAGAACATCGTCTTCACCGGTGGCAGCGGCAAGGCCGGGAAGCACGTCGTGCAGTATCTCGTCGAGCACGGCTACACCGTGCTGAACCTCGACACGAAGCCGCTGGCCAACCCCAAGGTGCGGACGCTGATCACGGACATCACGGATGCCGGGCAGGTCTTCAACGCCCTGACCAGCACGCTGGAGGTGCATGAATTCGCCCCCTCGCTGCGGGCGCCGAAGATCGACGCGGTCGTGCATTTCGCCGCCATTCCGCGCATCATGCTGGCCCCCGACAACGAGACGTTCCGCATCAACACGATGGGGACCTACAACATCGTCGAGGCGGCCGAGAAGCTCGGCATCCGCAAGACGATCATCGCCTCCTCGGAGACCACCTACGGTCTCGTCTTCGCCAACGAGCCCCGCGACCCCGCCTACTTTCCGCTCGATGAAGACTATCCGGTCAACCCGATGGACAGCTACGCGCTGTCGAAGGTCTGCAACGAGCGGACCGCCCATGCCTTCCAGCAGCGCTCGGGATCGGACATTTACGCGATCCGTATCGGCAACGTCATCGAGCCGCACGAATACGCCAATTTCCCGGGTTTCTTCGCCGATCCGGGTTTCCGCAAACGCATCACCTGGAGCTATATCGACGCGCGCGACCTCGGCCAGATCATCCGGCTCGCCATCGAGAAGGACGGCCTGGGCTTCCAGATCTTCAATGCCGCACAGGACGACTGCTCGTCCGATCTGCCCACCGCCGAACTGCTGAAACGCTTCTATCCGGATGTGCCGGTGAAGCGGGAGATGGGAGAGTTCGAGACACTTCTGTCGAACCGCAAGACGCGCGAGATCCTCGGTTTCGAAGAGCAGCACAACTGGCGCAAATATGTGACCGGACCAGTTAAGAGCGGCAGCACGCGGGGAGCCAGCCAGCGATGAAAGAGAGGATCGGATTCGTCGGCCTCGGCCTCATGGGGCACGGCATCGCCAAGAACATCGTGGAGAAGGGATGGCGGCTCGCCGTCGTGGGCCATCGCAAGCGCGAGGCGATCGAGGACCTGAAAGGGCGTGGCGCGACGGAGGTTTCCTCGCCGCGCGCGCTGGCCGAGGCTTGCGATGTGGTGGTGCTCTGCGTCACGGGATCGCCGCAGGTCGAGGCCGTGATCGAAGGTGAGAACGGGCTGGCCTCGGCCGGAAAGCCGTTGCTGATCGTCGATTGCTCGACCGCGGAACCCGCCTCGACCATCCGGCTCGCGGCCAGCCTCGCGCCGCATGGCACGACGCTGATCGACGCCCCGCTCGGGAAGACGCCGAAAGACGCCTGGGACGGGACGCTCGACGTCATGGTGGGCGGTGCGCCGGAGATCGTCGAGCGGGCACGGCCCATTCTCAAGGCCTTCGCGGGCCGCATCGTGCCGACGGGACCGGTCGGCACCGGCCATACGATGAAGCTCCTGAACAACTTCCTGTCGATGGGATATGCGGCGCTCTATGCGGAGGCGTTGATGATCGGGGCCAAGGCAGGGCTGACCCCGCAGGTCTTCGACAGCGTCATCCAGAACGGCAGGATGGACTGTCCGTTCTATCAGACCTTCCGCCGTTACGTGATCGAGCGGGACCGCAACGCCCATCGTTTCACGATCAACAACGCCCACAAGGACGTCACCTATCTGGCGGGCTTCGCCCAGGCGCTCGGCGTCGCCAATCCGGTCGGTGCCGCGGTCCGCAACAGCTTCGCTCTCGCCGTCGGTTCGGGCCACGGCGAAGCTTACGTGCCCATGCTGTCGGACATCGTCGCCGCCATGAACGGGACGTCGCTGACGCCCTGATGCTCCGGGCCGTCGCCGCATTCGCGACGACCCACGAACCACGACGACCATTCGGGAGGATCAGATGATCTCGGTCAGGACCCTACTCTTCGCCGTCGGCGCCTCGGCCGGCTTTGCCTTGGCGGCCCAGGCCGAGGATGCCGCCCCCAAACCTCTGGAGGTCCCTGCCAAGACCTTGCAGGTCCCCTCCGCCGACATCAGCCCCGAGATGCAGAAGTTCATCGCGGCACCGTTGAACCCCGACTGGAACTTCCACCCCAAGACGGGTGAGGAATGGCGCGCGAAGGCCGACAAGATCGCCGGCACCGTCCTGCCCGGCCTCCCGGCGCTGCGCGACCGCCAGCACGTGAAAGTCGCGTCCTCCATGGTCGACGGGGTGAAGGTCACCATCGTCACCCCCGACAGCATCCCGCCGGAGAACCGCGACAAGCTGATCGTCCACGTCCACGGGGGCTGCTACGTCTACTTTCCCGGCGAGTCCGGGACGACCGAAGCCATCATGATGGCGGGCTTCGGCCACTACAAAGTGATCGCGGTCGATTACCGCATGCCGCCCGATGCCTATTTCCCGGCCGCGCTCGACGATGCCGTGACGGTCTATCGATCGGCCATCAGGACGACCGACCCGAAGAACGTGGGCATCGTCGGGACTTCGGCCGGCGGCGCGCTCGTGCTCGAGATGGTGTTGAAGGCCAAGCAGGACGGGCTGCCCATGCCCGGCGCCATCGCGCCGGGGACGCCGATGTCGGATGTCACCAAGACAGGGGACTCGTTCTACACCAACGAGTTCGTGGACAACGTGCTGGTGTCGCCGAGCGGCTTCTGCGACGACGCGGCCGCCTTCTACGCGCATGGGCACGACATGAAGGACCCACTGCTGTCTCCCGTCTACGGCGACATGGCGGGCTTTCCGCCCACGATCCTGACGACCGGGACCCGCGACCAGTTGCTCAGCAACACCGTGCGGGTGCATCGCAAGCTGCGGCGCGCCGGCGTCGAAGCCGACCTCAATGTCTACGAGGGCCAATCGCACGCCCAATACCAGTTCGATGACCGCGTCCCCGAGACCCGGGAAGCCTTCGGCGAGATCGCGGCCTTCTTCGGCAAGCATCTCGGACATTAGACCGGACGCGTCACCCCCGCATCTTTCGAACCTCAGGTCATGCCATGCTGCGCTTCTCCGCAAACCTCGGCTTTCTCTGGCCCGACAGGCCCTTGCTGGAGCGGATCGACGCGGCCGCGCACGCCGGCTTCAAGGCCATCGAACTCCATTGGCCCTACGACGTGGCGCCCGAGCAGGTCCGGGCCAAATGCCTGGATCGCGGGCTGGCGCTGCTGGGGATCAACACGGTGCGGGGCGACGTTGTGGCGGGTGAATTCGGCCTCGGCGCGCTCGCCGGACGCGAGGCCGCGTTCCAGGATTCCGTCGACCAGGCGATCGCCTTCTGTGTCGCGGCGGGCGGCAATGCCGTCCATTGCATGGCGGGCGTGGTCGCGCCCGCCGAGCGCGGACGTGCGCGCGCGGTGCTGATCGGCAACCTGCGCACCGCCTCCGCCAAGGCCGCGCCGCATGGGATCACGCTGCTGCTCGAGCCGATCAACCAGCGCGACGCGCCCGGTTACTTCTACAGCACGGCCGCGGAAGGGGCCGCCGTGATCGAACAGGCGGGTTGCCCCAATATCAAGCTGATGTTCGACTGCTATCACGTAGGCATGAGCGAAGGCGACGTGGTGGTCAACCTCGAGCGTTTCCTGCCCGTCATCGGCCACGTCCAGATCGCGGCCGTCCCGAGCCGCACCGAGCCCGATCGGGGCGATCTCGACTACCGCACCGTCTTCGCGGCGCTCGAACGGCTGCCCTATACGGGATGGACGGGCGCCGAATACAAGCCGGCGGCCTCGACCGACGACGGGCTCCGCTGGACGCAGGCACTCGGCGTGGCGATCGGCATGGCGGCGCCGTCGACGCCGGCATCGTCACAGACCTGGTAGATTACCTCGTGGCGCGGCCCGCCACGGTCGAGAAGATCACGTCGGCTTGAACTTGTCTGCTTGTTTTCCACCGAACACTGGCGCGGTCGGGTGCGGCTTATGCGACCTCGGTGGCTCTCAAGGACCATATGTCGGGCCCGCCCCACTGGCGCTTCTACATGCGTGCCACAGCTTAACGGAGCCTGGGCGGCGTCTGCGGCTTTCCAACGCCATATCGGAATCCCATGAGTGTCGCCCACATCAACCGTATCGCAACGGCGGTCCCGCCGGTGGACGTGCACCGCGCCTTCGTGGGCATCGGCCGCCGCTTCCTCGCCGCAGACCGTCGGCTCGCCCTCTTCGAACGCATGGCGGCGCGAAGTCAGATCGAACGCCGCTGGTCCTTCGTGGAGCCGATTTCGATCGGCCCCGACGGTGGGCTCGATCGGGATGGCCTTTATCGCCTGGGTGCCTTCCCCAGCACCGCGCGCCGCATGGAACGCTTCGAGGCGACGGCGCCCGGCTTGGCCGTCGAGGCCGCGAGCCGCCTCGACCTCGGGAGCGCGGGCCGCGGCATCACCCACGTGGTCGTCACCTCCTGCACGGGGCTGTCGGCACCCGGCATCGATCTGCAACTCGTGGACCGGCTAGGGTTGAATCCGTCGGTGGAGCGTACAATGGTGGGCTTCATGGGTTGTTATGCGGCCGTGAACGCCCTGAAGCTGGCCCGCCATATCGTGCGTTCCGAGCCGGTCGCGAAGGTCCTCGTCGTCTCTATCGAGCTGTGCACCCTGCATCTCCAGGAGAGCACCGATCTCGAACAGCTCCTGAGCTTCCTGGTGTTCGGTGACGGCTGCGCGGCCGCAATCGTATCGGCCGAGCCCCGAGGGCTGGCGCTCGATGGCTTCAAGGCCCTGCTGGCTCCGCAGAACGCCGACCAGATCACCTGGAACATCCGCGACCAGGGCTTCGACATGGTATTGTCGGGGAGCGTGCCGGCCTCGGTCGGCGCGGCGCTCCGGGTGGGGCAAGACGCCATGCTGGAAGGCGCCTCGGTCCGCGACATCGACCTTTGGGCCGTGCATCCGGGCGGGCGCTCGGTACTCGATGCCGTCGAGACCGCGTTGCAACTCGACGAGGGCGCCTTGGCGGACTCGCGCGGGGTGCTGCGGGAGAACGGCAACATGTCGTCGGCGACGATCCTGTTCGTGCTGAAGGCGCTGATGGAGCGTGCGGCGCCCGGCATGCGCGGCTGTGGCATGGCTTTCGGACCGGGCCTGACGGCCGAGACTCTGCTGTTCCACGCCGCTGCATGAGCCGACACGACTTCTCCCGCCGTTCGGGCCTGGCCGAGCTGATGGACGATCCGGCGACCGACTATCCGACCTTCCGGGCCTGCCTCATCGACCTCGCGGCCGTCAACCGTCTGACTCTGGCGCATCGCCCGACCCTGGCCTTCCTGGCCCATCTCGCGCGGCGGGGTTTGTGGAGCCGGGACCGGCCGCTGCGGCTCATCGACCTCGGCAGCGGTTACGGCGACGCCTTGCGCGCCGTCGATCGTTGGGCTGAGCGGCACGGGCTTCCGCTCGACGCCGTGGGTGTCGACGTGAACCCGTGGTCGGCGCGCGCCGCCGCCGAAGCCACCCCGCCCGGGCGTCCACTGCGCTGGGTCACGGCCGACGCCTTCGACGACGACCGGCCCGCCGACGTGGTCGTGAGCGGCCTGTTCGCCCACCATCTCGCTGACGCGGGAGTGGTCCGCCTTCTGCAGAAGATGGAGCGCGGCGCCGTCCTTGGGTGGTTCGTCAACGACCTGCATCGTCATGCCCTGCCCCACGCCGGTTTCACGCTCCTGTCGCGCCTCATGGGCTGGCACCGTTTCGTGCAGCATGACGGCCCGGTGTCGATCGCCCGTGCCTTCACGCCGGCCGATTGGACTCATCTTGTTGGCCAGGCCGAGCTCGACCCGGCTGCAGTGCGGGTCAGTCGCGCTTTCCCGTTCCGGATCTGTGTGGCGCGTGTCAAAGGTTGAGGCTTGGACGAGACCCTGATCATCGGCGGAGGCCCGGCCGGCGCGTCCTTGGCGCTTCGTCTCGCGGCAGCCGGGCGGCAGGTGCGGCTGATCGAGGGGCAAGCGGGCCCGCACGAGAAGGTCTGCGGGGAATTCCTGAGTTACGGGGCCGAGCGCTACCTCGGCGAGGTCGGGGTCGACCCCCTGGCGCTCGGTGCCACGCCGGTCGGCACGATGGCCCTGTGTGTTGGGGGCCGACGGGCTTCGGCCGTGGTTCCCTTCCGCGCCCTGAGCCTGTCGCGACGCGTCATGGACGAGGCCCTTCTGGTGGCCGCCGCCGAGGCTGGCGCCCTCGTCACCTACGGCCGGCGCGCCGCCGGGCTGGACCGCGCGGGGGCGGGATGGCGCGTCCGCCTCGTCGGCGGCGAGACGATCG
>CAXUCF010000008.1:0-30223 GCA_964249275.1 uncultured Lichenihabitans sp. | reverse complement strand
GCGAGAGGATCGACGCGGCACGCGTGGTCCTGGCCACGGGCAAGCACGATCTGCATGGCTGGGGACGTCCGCCGGGGCGGCAGCCCGACCTCATCGGCTTCAAGCAACATTGGCGCCTCGCGCCGGCGGAGGCAGCCGCGCTTTGCAGCACGGTGGAGCTGCACCTGTTCCCGGGCGGCTACGCGGGGCTGCAGCCGACCCGGAACGGCATGGCCAACCTCTGCCTCGTGGTGCGCGGTGCCGCTTTCGCGGCGACGGGGCGGAACTGGGACAGGCTGTTGATGGCGCTCGCCGCGGCCAGCCCCGGTTTCGCGGCGCGCCTCCGCGGGGCCGAGCGGGAGACCGCCAAGCCGTTCGCGGTCGCCTCGATCCCCTACGGCCATGTGCGGCGAAGCGGCGATGGGCTGTGGCGGCTCGGCGACCAAGCGGCCGTGATCCCCTCTTTGGCGGGTGAGGGCATGGCGATCGCGCTCCACAGCGGCAGGCTGGCGGCCGAAGCCATGCTGTCGGGCGCCACGGTCGATGCCTACCAGCGGGCTCTGGCCCGCGATGTCGCGCGTCAGGTCGGCCGGGCCACGTGGATCAGTCGGGCGCTGGTGCGGCCGTGGGGTCAGGCCACGGCCAGCCGGGTCGCGGGAGCCATGCCGGCATCGATGACGGCGGCCGCGAGAGCCACGCGCATCCCGCGGCGGGCGCTGACAGGTTTTGCAGGCGGCCGCTGAGAAGCGTCCGGGTGCGGTGGTGGCGCCCGGTCAAAGGCAGCCGAGAGGAGGCATGGGCATGAACTACATCGTCGTCAACGTGGTCGCGATCCTGCTCGCGACCTGCGCGGGCCTTGTCGTCAGCGCCGGCTACCGCATCCTCGCGGTGCGGCCCAGGGGCTCGCTGGAGCAGCGGGGAGGCAGGGTGCCGATTGCCCTGGTGATCACGGCGCTCGTGGCCGAGTTCTGGCTGGCGTCCATCCTGGCGGGCGCCCTGATCCCTCGCACCCCAGCAGGCGGATCCCTGGACTATGGCGCTCGGCAGCGCGGTGGTGATCTGGATCGGCTTCATCGTCCCGGTGCTCATGGTGACACACCTGTTCCACGGGCTCTCGCTCGCGGCGGCCTTGCTCGATAGCGCGCACTGGATCGCGGTTCTGCTGGCCCAGGCGACGGTCCTGCACTCGGTTGGGCTCATCCGGGTCGCCTGATGCCATGGTGGCCGGTCGAGGCGATCGGAGCCGGTCACGTCCGTCGAGATCGGCAGCCCGAGAGAGCGCCGTCATAGATCGACGACCCGGATCGTGGGGACGCGAGGGGGGCTCGGGCGCCCTCGCCCTCGTCGCGGGCGCCGCCCGCTCCTGCGGGCGCGGCCGACGCCTGGCTCGACTCCGAGGTCAGCTCACGGCGGGTCGATTCGCTGACGCCAGAAAGCCGAGATCGAATCCGACCTGGACCTCGATCCCGTTCTCGTGCCGCACCAGGAGGCCGTCGTTCCCGAGGGCCAGGTCCGAGACCGCGGAACCGTCGTCGGGCAAGCTCAGAAACCCGATCGCGTTGCGGGCCGAGACGGAGCCCTCAGGATCGAGGGTCACGAAGGTCGCGATGCCACGCTCCGTAAGAGCATTCGGGGCGATCGACGCCCGATGTCCTTGCACCGAGAAGGCGCAGGCCTCCTCGACTCCCAAAACCCCGGCGTGCCTGCCGTCCCAAGGGCGATAATGGCGGCCGCCGTTCGAGAGCCACAGCATCGTGACCGGAAATTCGTCGGGGTGCTTCAAGCTGACGAAGGCGTCGTGCTCCGCGGCCCGCGACACCGCCAGCCAGCCGAGCCGGTTTCCCCGCTCCTCGACCAGCATGACGACGTCCTCATGCCCTTGGGCGACAGGATAGCGCGTGAGGTCCACGAGCCCGCCCGCCGCAGTCGGAAACCGCGCCGGGTCACGCGACTGGGCCGGATAGGCGAGATGGGACCGTCCGCGCGCAGGATCAGACTCGATGGGAGTGTCCGGCGTCTCGAACGTGCTCTTCCGGGAGAAGGCGAGACGCCCACCCGACGGAAGTCGGACCATCGCATGATTGGCGATCGGCACACGGCCATTCCCTCCGACGAAGACATGGGTCTGGTAGAGGAAGGGATGTCCGTCCAGCAGCTTGAAATGCTTTTCGACGGCCGCACCCATGACGGCACGGCCGAGGCGGTAGCGCGCCGTGACGCCGCCCTGCACGGTCCGAGTGTCGACATGGGTCCATTCGCTGTTGGCGGTCCAGCCGTGCGGTGGCCCATCTTCCATGTCGCTCGCCGCGAAGGGCGCGCAGAAGAAATCGCCGGACAGGCGCCGCAGATGGGCAGGGATCGATCCATCCACCCCGACCGAAGCGTCGTGGATCCAGGGCGCGGTATGGAGCAGCGTTGACGCGCGGCCGTCGCGCACGACCGACATCGATCGGATGTGGCCGACGGTGAGGTCCAGCACCACCTCGATTCCCATGGCTTGAAGCTTATGCATGGTCACGGCCGCCTCGCTGAACCCGACGCTTGCCTCGAGGACTTCTTCGGCGCAGCTCGAGTGCTGCGGCTGGAACAGGGCCTCCGCGGGGACCACGACCGCCAATGGCGGCCTCCACTCCGTCCGGGGTAACCACAACGTCACGCGCCTCGAGGTTTAACGGAGCCGAACACGTCGGTCGAGGCCCGCGGGGGTCAGCGCCGAGAAGGCGGCCTGCGGTGCCCATCGACGGGGCGCTCGTTACGGTCGCAAGCAATGCGCCCCGCATGGCTTGCGCCAGCGTTAGCGTTTTCGGTGTAAGCAGGTCGCAAGAACCTGCCGAGGCATCGAGAACTCCGGAGAACCACGCCCATGGCTCACCCCAAGAAGGTCATCATCTCCTGCGCCGTGACGGGCGCGATCCACACGCCCTCGATGTCGCCTCACCTGCCGGTAACGCCCGATCAGATCGTCGAGGCCGCGGTTGGAGCGGCCGAGGCCGGCGCCGCCATCGTCCATCTTCATGCGCGCAACCCGGAAACCGGGGCGCCGGATCAGACGCCCGAGGGCTTCGCCAGATTCCTGCCCCGCATCAGGTCGCGCTCGAACTGCGTCGTCAACATCACGACCGGCGGCGCCCCCACCATGACGATCGAGGAGCGGGTGCGCCCGGCCGCGACCTTCAAGCCGGAACTGGCCTCCCTCAATCTCGGCTCGATGAATTTCGGCCTGTTCGGTATGCTGGGCCGCTTCGGCGACAGCCTCAAGCACGAATGGGAGCGCAGCTATCTGTCCAACCGGGACATCATCTTCCGCAATACCTTCGGACAGATCGAATACATCCTCGACGCCTGTGCCGCGAATGGCACGCGCTTCGAGTTCGAGTGCTACGACACCGCCCATCTCTACAATCTGAAGTACTTTGCCGATCGGGGCTTGGTCGAAGGCCCGCTGTTCATTCAGACGGTGTTCGGGCTGCAGGGCGGCATCGGCGCTCATCCCGACGACGTCATGCACATGCGGCGCACGGCCGACCGACTCTTCGGCGAGGATTATCGCTGGTCCGTACTCGGCGCGGGCCGCAACCAGATGCCGGTCGCCGCCATGGCGGCCGCGATGGGGGCCAACGTCCGCGTCGGACTTGAAGACAGCTTGTGGATCGGGCCGGGCCGCTACGCCGAGACCAATGCCGAGCAGGTCACGCGCATCCGCACCATCCTCGAAGGGCTCGGGCTCGAGATCGCGACACCCGACGAGGCACGCCAGATCCTGCGTCTCAAGGGCGGCGTAAATGTCGGCTTCTGACTACGGCTGCGCCGAAGGTACGATAAGACGATGCCAGTCCTCGTATGCTTTAAATTCGACCGGCCGGCCGAGGCTTCGTCTGTGTCTCTCGACTGTGGATGTGCACCGAATAGGAAGAGCGGCTAGCCCTGGCAGTATCGCTAGCCCTGGTAGTATCGCATCACGATGCTCGTGATCAGGACCGGGATCGTCAGGAGAGGGAAGCTCGCGATGACGATCTTGGCGGCTCCGCCGGAACGCCCGAGCAGGGATCGGGGGCCAGTCGCCAGCAAGGCAGGCACGAAGAAAGCCAGTGGAATGAAGTAACGCCCTTGCACACCATCCACGATGAAGTTGCCGACCGGCGTCCAGGAAATATAGAGGGCCGCGAACAGCGCCGCCGCACTCGCGACAAGCGCGAGGGTGACGATCCCGGTCACGGCGCCGGCTCGCCTGGTCAGAGCGCCGACCGTCACCGAGGGGAGGATCCCGAGCAGAATGACACCCCAGGCCAGCGCCAGGTAGAGCCAGGGCAGCCGCACGTCGAGCCATCCGAGCTTGCCGACGAAGCTCTCCAGGTAAAGATCGTACTGGTACCTGATCGTGTTGACGGCCAAGCCGAAGACGCTCCACGGTTGGGCCAGGATGTGTCGGACCTGCCCCGACGCGTTCGCTCCGGGCAGACCGAACTGGACGAGTGCGAAGCTCGAGGCGATCCAGGACCAGCCGATTGCCACCGCCGCCACGGCCAAGGCACCGATGGCGCGATACAGCAGGTCGATGCGGTACAGAGTGAGAGGCAGCAGGGCGAGCGTCCCATAGGTGACTCGGCCTGTCGAAATCACTGCAAGAAGCACGCACAGCAACGCGAAGCCGCCGATGTCGTCACTTTCCTCCCTCAGCAGCCGAACGAAGAGTGCAGCCGCCACGGCCGCCGTGGGAAACAGAAGCGCATCCTGTGAGGCCGAGGCCATCTGGGCCAAGGTCATCGGCAGAGTCAGCAGCACGAAGAACCACGGTCCTGCCGCACCCGCCAGGGCGATCGACGAAGCGCCGAGCCCGACCCCCACGACGCCGTTGAACATGCGCGCCAGGGTCAGCGTACTGGTCACCGGCAGGTCGGTCACCTTCCCGATCGCGATGGCGATCGCCGATACGCCATAGAAGATCGGTGGATATATGGCGGTGTTGGCGAAGTCAGAAAAGGACTTGTTGCTTTTCCAACCGATCGCCGCGGCTCGGTCGAACATCGCCGCTGTTGCCTTGTTCTCCGGATGCAGGACGATGGGATAGAAGATACTGTAAGAGGCGGCAATGCCTTGATCCACGGTGGCGCCGCTGTTGGCGCCGGAGCGGTAGCCGAGCGGATGGCCGAGTTCCACGTCATCGGCTCGGAGGAAGTGAGCGCCTTCGTCCGCCACCTGATAGGGCGGCATCAGCAAGGCGAGGGGGAAGACCGCGACGAGACCATAAAGCAGGAACAGGGTGGCAAAGCTAACCTGCCGAGCCCGCATGGCCTGCAGCAATTCCGACGCTGCGTTCGCGACCGCGAGGGAACGAGAGGCCAGCGTGACGCAAAGGGACACGAGGGCAAGGAGGCCGAGGAACAGGGCTATTCTCATGAACCTCGTTGTTCCACAGACGTGAGGACGGGTACAGAGCGGCCCGCCCTGACAGGATCCTATTTTGAGTGCGTCTCGCGAGGAGGCCGCTCGGCGCTATGCCATCGCCCGCCAGGGTCGGTGTTCGGACCACTCCCCATGGCCGGTCGGTCCCCGTGCCTTGTTCGCCGCAAGGTAAGCCGGCATAAGGGTCCCCACGGGAACAATCGCCTCGAATCACGGGCTTCGCCGCAGGGCAAAATTCGGACAGAGCGAAGCGGGTGTTTCCGTGGGAGCCCTAGCGCGCCGCGCCGCGCCGCCGGTGCACCGTTTCACCAGCAGGTCCCATCCCGCGTATGCCGTTCTCCGTCCGCCCACCTCGATCCCTGGCTGTGCTGTTCCTCATCGTCTCGCTTCCTGTCGTCATCCTGCAGGTCTACGCGACGCCTCCGTTCCAGGTCGCGGACGAGGAGAACCATTTCCTGCGCGCCGTCCAGATCGCGGGTGGACACCTGTTCGGCCAGAGGTTCGGTGATGGAGGGGCGGGTGGCATCATCGATGCTGCCGCGAACGAGGCCGCACATGCCTTTGATGGGCTTAAATTCCGTCCCGACGTCAAGCTCGACACGAGCCAGTACCGCGATGTTGCTGCCCTAAGATGGAGCGCGGCCCCGCCCCAACCCGTCGGATTCGCGAATACGGCCATCTACCCCGCGCTTTTCTATCTGCCGGACGCTGTCGCCCTGTCGATAGCGAGAGCCGCAGGAATGTCCGTGCTCGACAGCTTCTACCTCGGGCGCCTGGCGACGGCGTTGGTGGCGGTGGCGCTCAGCGCATCGGCGTTGGCCCTTTGCGGCAAGGGGCGCACAACGCTCTTCGTCATCCTATGCTTTCCCATGGTGCTGAGCCTGTTCGCCTCGGTCTCGCAGGACGCGCTCTCGCTGTCGTTCGCTGCCCTTGCGGTCGCGTTGTGGTCGCATTATGCCGCCCGAGATGCCGATATGCCGCCGCGGATCCGGGTGCTCGGCACACTGCTGCTCGGCGCGGTCATCGCGGCCCGTCTTCCTTTCATTCCTATCTACGTCCTGGCTCTCGTGCCGACCAGTGGACGTCGTCGGCTTTTCAGCCGCGACTGGTTCGGCAGGAGCGATCTCGCGGCGGCCGCATTGGGCCTGTTGCCGGTGGTCTACGGCATCGTCGGTGCGCAGGTCGCAAAGATTGCGTTCAGGTCAGGTGAGAACGTCTCCGCCGCGGCCCAGATGCGTTGGATCGTCTCGCACCCGACAGCGGCGGCTCACGTCGCCATGGACACGCTGGTTCAGACCGGTGCCGGGAACCTCCGCCAAATGGTCGGTGTCCTGGGCTGGCTCGACACCGACCTTCCCGGGAGCTTCTATCTCTGGATCGTCTTCTGCCTGGCCGCGGCCCTGATGATGGACGCGCTGTCGCCCGAGCGTGGGCTCGGCCATCCCTGGCATTGGATCGGAGCAGCGGCCGCCATCGTCTCGGCGGCTGCCGTCTTCGGTGCGCTTTATCTGGCGTGGACGCCGGTCGGCGCTACCCTGGTGGACGGTGTCCAGGGCCGGTACCTGCTGGTGCCGGCGATGCTGCTCGCCATCACGGTTCCGGCGGTCGGCCGAGCCTCCCCGGCGCCCTCAGCCAAGGGAGATCGGACCGAAGGTGTGCGGCTCGCGCTCTGCGGCTGCGTCGGCCTCATCGACCTTTGGGTCGTTCCGATGACGATCCTTCATCGCTACTACGGGTGACCGCATCCGTGGGCCGGCCGGCGACCCGGAAGACGAGGTGGCTGGCGCCCGCATAATTGATCAGCATTGCGCAGCCCGAGGCCGCCACGAGGCAGAGCAGCGGGTCGTTGAACGGGGGCGGCAAGGCGACGTAGAGCGCCGCATAGACCAGGAAATTGCAGCAGAAACCGAAACCCTGGACCACGAGGTAGCGGGAGAAGGCGTGCCAGAAGCCCCGCGTGGCGGACCCGCGAAAGGCCCAGGCCCGGTTCATTTCGAAGGTGGCCAGCACCGCGACCGAGAAGGAGCCGATCCGGCCCCACATCGGACCGGCGCCGAAGAGATGGATAAGCGTCAGCAGGACGGCGGCATCGACGCAGAAGCCGACCCCGCCGACCACGCAGAACCGCAGGAAGCGGAGGGCTCGAAGGCGCCGCCCCGCCGGGATCGCGGCGCCGGGCGCATCCGTCACCGGGCTCCGATCGACAGGTAGACGAGCCGCTTCAGCTCCTGCCGCGACTTCGTGACGACGTCGAGGATCAGGCCGGCGAAGACGCTGAGGCACGCCAGCACCTCGAACCCGACGCTCAGTACGGCGGTCGGCAGGCGCGGCACAAGCCCGGTCTCGAAGAAGGTGAGCACGATGGGCAGCCCGAGAGCCAGACCCACGACGCCGAACGCGAGGCCCATCGCGGTGAAGAATTGGAGCGGCCGCTCGTCTTTGACGAGGCGGGATATCAGCATCAGGATCTTGGCGCCGTCGTGGTAGGTCCGCAGCTTGCTCGTCGACCCATCCGGGCGCTCCTTATAGTCCGCCGACAATTCCGTCATCGGCATGCGCATCTCGAGCGCATGGACCGTGAGTTCGGTTTCCGTCTCGAAGCCTCCCGACATGGCGGGAAAGGATTTCACGAAGCGGCGCGACAACAACTTGTAGCCCGACAGCATGTCGGTCGTCTGGCGCCCGAAGAACGTCCTGACGATCTGAGTGAGCGCGACATTGCCGAGCTTGTGCCCGCGGCGATACGCTTCGGTGGCGGTCGACAGGCGCGCCACGTTGACGAAGTCGTAGCCCTCGTCGAGGACCAATTCGACTCCGCGGCTGGCGATCGATGGGCTGTAGGTGTCGTCGCCGTCCACCATGACGTAGCAGTCCGCATCGATGTCGGAGAACATGCGTCGAACGACGTTGCCCTTGCCCTGTCGCAGTTCGACGCGCACGATCGCGCCCGCTGCCCGGGCGATGTCGGCTGTTCCGTCCCGTGAATTGTTGTCATAGACGTAGACGCGGGCGTCCGGCAGTGCAGCCCGGAAGCCCGCCACCACGCTGGCCACTGTCAGAGCCTCGTTGTAGCAGGGGATCAGGACCGCCACGCCGCCCGTTGCCGGGCCGACGCGTGCGGCTCCATTAGGGCGGTCGCGACCCATCGTGCCGTGCAGCAGTTCCGACCTTGGGCTCGTCAGCACATCGCCTCCACTCGCGTGTCGGGACCGCCCGGCTCTGCGACTCACGCGACCCCTATCGAACCTTATCCGGATCGCCCTCCGTTACCGGGAGTGCCGAGGCAGATCAAGCCTGAACGTCGCACTGCGCCGCATGCGACCGGCGGGCGGCCGGGCGCCGGAACGCGGGAGCGGGCGTGGAAGCTGAATTGCTCTTGCTGCGCGGCAGCTCGGCCTTGCTTACCTCCGCGTTATTGCCGACATCGTGATACCCACGCCCGCGCTTTGCTCCTCGGCGCAGGCGACCTCGCGCGTCGATCTTCGCAACCAGCCGCACCTTCCGTCCTGATGAACTCGCGCCGCGCCTCGCTCGAGGGCGGCGCATCGACCCGTCACGTGATGGCTTACGTTCGCGCGGTCCCGGTCAAGTGGCGCCCATGCCGAACTTGTCTCGTGCGTAAGCTGCCATACCCTGAAAGGCATCGATGAGGTCGGCCGTTTTGCTGTGGACTTGGTTCAGGATCTCCGCCTGCCGGGCGAGGTCATCGGGGTAGCTGTGCACGAGCCGGTTTCGCAACTGCGCGATCACGCCGAAGGCCAGACCGGCATCAAGCGCGCCGAGCTTCTCCAGCAACAGTCGCTGATCCTTGCGGGACGCCTCCGACAGGTCCTCCTCCTCGGCGACAAGCAGCGCCCGCCCGACATGGTCCTGCACGGAGGCGGCGAGCGACGAGAACCGATGCAGGAAGGCGTCGAGGCGCTCCTCGTCCTCATCGGTCAGCCGGCTCACGGCGCGGGCGTCGAGCGGAAAGAGTACCGCGACCCGTGCGTTCGATTTCTCGAGGCGTACCGCGATTTTCCGGCCCGAGGACAGGTACTCGCGCAGGAGGTTGCGCCGCCCCGCTTCCATCACGCGATCACCTCGCCGGTCGCGAGCGCGACCTCGTCGATGGGCCTCGGAGCGAAGCCCGGCGGTCTGGCGACGACGTCGATGCGCTGCTCGCCGAGAGCGTCCTGGAGCGCGAGAGTGAACAGGATCTCGTTGTTCACGGTCGCGAGATCGGCGGATCCCGCCACCACGTGCAGGTCGATGTCGCCGCCGCGCCGGGCGTCGTCGACGCGCGAGCCGAACAGGCGCACCACGCAGGCCGGCCCGAACACCCGTTCGGCACAGGCCCGGATGGCGTCCCGTTCGGTGCCTGTCAGCCGCATGTGATTACCTGTGACGCTGAGTCGGATGCCAACATGAGGATGATCGAGATCACCGGTCGGCACCAGATCAAAGTAAGTTCAACTCAGAGGATGCGCCAGTGGCCGCCATTCTCATCCCGCCCGGCTTCGGCATTGCATCGCTCGACCTTGAACAGGGGCTCGCTCGGCTCCCAGAGGCGCATCCACGGGGGTTGTCCGTCATCGTGTTTCGCCCAGTGCGGCAGATCCAGCTTCAATGACGGCGGCTTTTTAGGTGAGCACAGGACGAAGTGGACCCGTATTGGACCAGCACGCCCGTCCGACTCGATGACGCTCGGGGTGAGGGCTTTCAACCGTTCCGCCTTGTCCTCCAGTCCATTGCCGCTCCATGACCCGACGCCCTTGGCTTCGACCAGAATCAAAGTCGTGCCCGAAGCGATCACGAGGTCGACGTCCTGATGGTGCCCCTTGACTGTCGCGGGATCGTTGAGTTGCGCTTGCTTTGGGTCAGGCACCCCGTACCGAAGGATGTGGAGGGCGGCTACTATCCAATCGACGTGGTAGTCGACCGCCCACCAAGCGTTCTCGTCCAACTGGAAGTCCGGCTCTCGCGGTTTCACCGCTTTCGAGACCCGAGCGCCGAAGTCCGGTGCAAGCTTCCTCGCCCCATCCCCAAGCGCGTCGCGGACAAGCCAGTTCCGTTCCTTGCGGTCGAACCGCGCCAGGGCCTCGGCGAGCGTCACGGTCTCAAACGTCGAGGTTCGCCACCGACAGGGCGTTCTCCTGGATGAACTCGCGGCGGGGCTCGACCACGTCGCCCATGAGCTTGACGAACATGTCGTCGGCCTCGTCGACTTCCTTGATCTTGACCTGCAGCAGCGATCGGGCGTTGCGATCGAGCGTCGTCTCCCAGAGCTGCTCGGGGTTCATCTCGCCGAGCCCCTTGTAGCGCTGGATCTGGGTGATGCCCTTGCCGCCCGCCGCCATGACGGCCTCGACGAGCGCGGTCGGACCCGCCACCGGTACGGCATCGGTGCCCCGCACGAAGACCGCCGGATGGTCGTAGATCTCACCCAGGCTCGGTCCGATCTCGTCGAGGCGCCGCGCTTCGGCCGAGGCCAGGAGCCCGCCATCCAGCACCGCGGCTTCGCGCACGCCCCGCACCGTGCGGGCGAACACGAAACCGTCGTGGCCGATAGCGCCCTCCCAGCCGCGCTCGGTGTCCTCGGCCAGCGCATTGAGGCGGCGCGCGATGTCCTCGGCCAGCGTCGCGGCCTGTTCGTCGCCCAGGACCGCAAGCGGCTTCAGCGCGCCCGCGATGGCGGCCTGCTCGACGATGCCGCGGTCGTAGCGGCTATGGAGCTGCGCCAGCACGGCGCGGACGAGGCGCGCCTGCTCGATGGCGGTGCGCAGATCGTTGCGGGCCCGCTCCTCGCCCGAGCCCAACCGCAGCACGGCTCCGTCGAGGCCGGAATCGGTGAGGTAGTCCTCCCTGGCGCGCTCGTCCTTGAGGTATTGCTCCGACTTGCCGCGCTTCACCTTGTAGAGCGGCGGCTGGGCGATGAAGACATGGCCGCGCTCGATCAGCTGCGGCATCTGCCGAAAGAAGAAGGTCAGCAGCAACGTCCGGATATGCGAGCCGTCGACGTCGGCGTCCGTCATGATGATGATCTTGTGGTAACGCAACTTGTCGGCGTTGAACCCACCCTGGGCCGGCTCGCCCTTGCCGATGCCTGTACCGAGCGCCGTGATCAGCGTGCCGATCTCTTGAGAGGAGAGCATCTTCTCCAATCGAGCGCGCTGCACGTTGAGGATCTTGCCGCGCAGCGGCAAGACGGCCTGGAACTCGCGGTTGCGGCCCTGCTTGGCCGAGCCGCCGGCGGAATCGCCCTCGACGAGGAAGATCTCGGCCAGCGCGGGGTCGCGCTCCTGGCAGTCGGCGAGCTTACCGGGGAGGTTCGCGACGTCGAGCACGCCCTTGCGGCGCGTCAGCTCCCGCGCCTTCTTGGCCGCCTCGCGCGCCGCCGCGGCTTCCGTGACCTTGGCCGCGATGGTCTTGGCATCGGCCGGGTGCTCCTCCAGCCAGCGGCCGAGCGTCTCGTTGACGATGCTCTCGACGATCGGGCGCACCTCGGAGGAGACGAGCTTGTCCTTGGTCTGCGACGAGAACTTCGGGTCCGGCACCTTGACGGACAGCACGCAGGTCAGCCCCTCGCGGCAATCGTCGCCCGTGACATCGACCTTTTCCTTCTTAGAGATGCCGGAACGCTCCGCGTAGCCCGTCACCTGGCGGGTCAGGGCGCCGCGGAAGCCCGCGAGATGCGTACCGCCGTCGCGCTGCGGGATGTTGTTGGTGAAGGGCAGCACCTTCTCGTCGTAGCTGTCGTTCCACCAGAGCGCGACCTCGACCGTCATGCCTTCCTTCTCGCCGCGCATCAGGATGGGCCTTTCGATCAGCCCCTCCTTGCTGCGGTCGAGGTAGCGCACGAAGGCCTCGAGCCCGCCCTCATAGAAGAGCTCCTCGCTCTTCATCTCGGCGCGGCGCGCGTCGGTCAGCACGATACGGACGCCCGAGTTGAGGAAGGCGAGTTCGCGCAACCGGTGCTCGACGGTGCCATAGTCGAACTCCACCATGGTGAAGGTCTCGGACGACGGCCAGAACGTCACGGCGGTGCCGCGCTTCTCGCGACCGTCCTCCTGGCCGGCCGGGCCGATGACGCGCAGCGGTGACACGGCGTCGCCATGCGCGAACTCGATCTCGTGTTCCTTGCCGTCGCGCCAGATGCGCAGCAGCAGCTTCGTCGACAGCGCGTTGACCACGGACACGCCAACGCCGTGCAGGCCGCCCGAAACCTTGTAGGAGTTCTGGTCGAACTTACCGCCGGCGTGAAGCTGGGTCATGATGACCTCGGCAGCCGAAACGCCTTCCTCGGTGTGGATGCCGGTCGGGATGCCGCGGCCGTTGTCGGTGACGCCGACCGAACCGTCGGGGTTGAGCGTGACGGTCACCAGCGTGGCATGGCCCGCCAGGGCCTCGTCGATGGCGTTGTCGACCACCTCGTAGATCATGTGGTGCAGGCCGGAGCCGTCGTCCGTGTCGCCGATATACATGCCGGGGCGCTTGCGCACCGCGTCGAGGCCACGCAGCACCTTGATGGAATCGGCGCCGTAGGCGCTCGTGTCCGGGTGGGGGACCTGGGACGGGACGGGCGATTGGGACATCGAGACAGACTTTCTCCGACCGGTCAGGTCAGGGCGGGAGGCGCCAGTTCATGGCAGCTTGAACCACATGGGAAAGCCGGACCTGCAAGGGAGACCCGGCGTGTGGCTGGCCTTCGGAACCCCGCGGCGCGGCAGCCGATGCCACCATCGTATATAGTGGCGCTCAGGGCTTGATGAAAGGCAAACCGGTGCCTATCGGGCCGCGTCCAGCCGCGTCAGCACGTCGGCGCCGCCCGCCAACTGCGGGTTCGAGGGCGCGAAGCCCTGGGCCGCTTCGCGGGCCGCCACGATGGTGCGGGCCTCGTCGAAGGCCTGGGCCAGCGATGCGGCGTGCCGCAGGGCCTGATTGAACAGGGCATCGCCGAAATAGGTCCAGCGGGCCTCGGGCTGGCAGCCGAAGGACGCGTGGGTGGCATCGGCCGCCGTGATCACCAGCGTTTCGGGGCCGGCCAAGGCCGTATAGGTCCCGGCGAAGCAGGCCGAGACGATCAGCACCTTGCGGCGGAACGGGCTCTCGGCCAGGAGCGCCCCGATCGCGGCCGGCGGCACCAGCCCCTCGCGCCCGCCGCCACGCTCCGCGATGCCTTCGGGAGCGCCGTGCGACGTCAGGACCAGGAAAAGCACATCGCGGGCCGGATCCATGCCGCGCCGGGCCGCCGCGAGCGCCCGACGGATGCCGCTCGGCCCATTGACGAGCGCGCCTGCCGTATTGGCCCGCACGATCACCGGGCCGCCGTGACCATAGCGCCCGGCCAGCACCTTGGCGGCTCCGTCGGCCTCCGAGCGGAACACCGGATCGCTCCACAGCGCCAGGGCCACCACGGCGGACCTGAAGCCTTCGGCCGCCATCCCGGGCCCTGCCAGGAGAGAAGCTGCGGACAGGGCCAGAACCAGCACGGATCGGCGCAGCCAGGCTGTGGGCATCCCGTTCTCCCTCGGCGGCCGGCTGCCGCACGCATCTTCACGCATCCGTTTCCCTCGTCTATCACGGGGCGCCGCATCCTGCGCCCGCGATGATGCCGCTGCCGGAGGTCCGCCGATGCCGCTCACTGCCGAAACCGCGGCCGTCCTGTCCCACGTCTCGACCGCGACCCTGACGACCGTGCTGCTGAAGAAGGGCCTGCGCAACGTATGGCTGCGCGGCACCCGGCCGCTGCGCCCCGGCCAAGCCCGAACCGTGGGGCCTGCCTTCACGCTGCGCTTCGTGCCGGCCCGCGAGGATCTCGCCACGCCGGCCTCTTGGGCGTCGCCGATCTCGACCCGCGCCGCCATCGAGGCCATGCCCGAGGGCGCGGTCGCCGTGGTGGATGCCATGGGGGTGACGGATGCCGGGATCTTCGGCGACATCCTGTGCGCCCGCATGGCGAAGCGCGGCGTGGCGGCGCTGGTCACCGATGGCGTGGTGCGCGACCTCGCCGGCGTGCTGGGCACGGGATTGCCGATCTGGTGCCAGGGCGAGGCGGCGCCACCATCGGTGGCGGGATTGACCTTCGTCGACTGGGGGCGGCCGATCGGCTGCGGCGGCGTGGCCGTAATGCCGGAGGACGTGATCGTGGCGGATCGGGACGGGGCCGTGCTGATCCCGGCGGCGCTGCTCGACGCCGTCCTGGAGGAAGCGCCGGAGCAGGAGCGCATGGAGGCCTGGATCATGGAGGAAATCGACCGTGGCCTGCCACTGCCCGGGCTCTATCCGATGAACCCCGAGACCAAGGCGCGCTACGAGGCCACGCGAGCGGGATCGCCCTCGCCCTGAGGGTTGATCCATGCGGATGAGCCGAGCCGCGGAGGAGCGGCATGGTTCGCTGCGAGGCTTGCGGGATCGCGATGGCGCCATCCCGGAAGAACCCTCGACGACGGGCACGCGCCGTTCTTGACACGATCGTGGTGCTGGTTTCTATGAACCCGCCCAACGCGATTGGGGCATGCTCGTGCTCCGATCGTGATCAATTTGTCCTGGCGTCCGCACCAATGCAAGTGTCGTGGACGTGCAAGACGGGCCGCCGCGAGGGGAGCGCGACACGATCATGGCCGACCCCCGCGACGACGACCCGGACGACGATGGCGTCATGCGGGCCCGGCTCAAGGATCTGTCGGGCGCGCTCGACAGCCAGCGCAGGGCCGGCGAGACGCGTGCGGGGCCGGCCGGCCCCTCGGCGCCCAACGGCATGGGGCAGGCCGTGAGCCTCGGCTTCCGCGTCATGTCGGAATTCGTCGCCGCCGTCGTGGTGGGTGGGTTCATCGGCTGGGCCATCGACCGGTGGCTCGGCACGTCGCCGGGGTTCCTGATCGCCTTCATCGCGCTCGGGACCGCGGCGGGCTTCTGGAACGTCTACCGCATGGCCATGCAGGCCGGGAGACCCGGCGGCGACGCGACGCTGACCTAAGGCGGCTTTTCGAGCCGTTTGTTCGCATTCGAATGCCCCTGCGCTCAGCGGGTGCTCAGGGAGAGGTCTGGACGTGGCCGACGAAGCAATCAACCCGATCGAACAGTTCAACGTCGCGCCGATGTTCTCGTCCCATCGCCTCGGCGCCACGGACGTCTCCTTCACCAATGCGTCGTTCCTCATGCTGATCATCCTGGGCGCGGTGTCGCTCCTGATGATCGTGGGCACGTCCAAGCGTTCGCTGGTGCCGGGCCGGCTGCAGGCGGCCGCCGAGATGAGCTACGAATTCGTGGCCGACACGGTCCGGGGAACGGCCGGCCAGGAAGGCATGCGGTTCTTCCCCTTCGTATTCAGCCTCTTCATGTTCGTGCTCTTCGCGAACCTGCTCGGGCTGTTGCCCTTCTCCTACACGGTGACGAGCCAGATCATCGTCACTTTCGCGCTGGCCGCCCTCGTCATGACGGTCGTGATCGTCTACGGCGTGATCCGCCACGGCTCGCATTTCCTCAACCTCTTCGCGCCCTCCGGCGTATCGCCGATCATCCTGCCCTTCATCGTTCTGATCGAGGTTATCTCGTTCGCATCACGGCCGATCTCGCTCAGCGTCCGGCTGTTCGCCAACATGCTGGCCGGCCACATCACGCTCAAAGTGTTCGGCGGCTTCGTGGTGCTGCTGCTCGGCTCGGGCACCGCCGCGGCCTTGTTGGCCCCCCTCCCCCTTATCGGCATCATCCTGCTGACCGCCTTCGAACTGCTCGTGGCGGTCCTTCAGGCCTACGTGTTTGCCATCCTGACTTGCGTCTACCTGAATGACGCAATCCATCCGGGCCACTGATAACGATCCAACAACAAACGTGGCCCGACCCCATAGAGAACCGGAGTAGATCATGGATCCCAACACTGCCGCGATGGCTGCGGCTTATATCAGCGCGGCCAAATACATCGGCGCCGGCCTCGCCGCCATCGGCATGGGCGCTGCCGCGATCGGCGTCGGCTCGATCTTCGGCAACTTCCTGTCGGGAGCCTTGCGCAACCCGTCCGCGTCCGACGGCCAGTTCGGCCGGGCCTTCATCGGCGCGGCTCTCGCCGAAGGTCTCGGCATCTTCGCGTTCCTCGTGGCGATCCTGCTGCTCTTCGTCGTGAGATGATACGCTTCGCCGCCGCTCCCTCGAGGGAGCGGCGGCACCATCCGCAAGCGTGGTCCGGGACCGGTTCGCGCATGAGGATGACCAGGCCGACGAGCATCCGGCCCCGACCATCCCGCTCCGAGGAAACGACATGGCCGCCCCTGCTGAAGCCGTAAACGCCGCCGCCGAGACCGCCCCGGACGTCGGGCACCAGAGCGGCGTGTTCCCGCCCTTCGAGAGCTCCACCTATCTCTCGCAGATCGTCTGGCTCGTCGTCGTCTTCGGCCTGCTTTACTGGATGATGTCGCGGATTGCGCTGCCGCGGGTGGGGTCCATCCTGGAAGCGCGGCGGGGGCGCATCGCGGGCGAACTCGCCGACGCCCACCGCATGCAGCAACAGGCCGCAGAGGCCAGCGCGGCCTACGACGCCAAACTGGCCGACGCCAAGAACCGTGCCCAGGCGCTGGCCCAGCAGACCCACGAGGAACTGATGGCCGCCGCGGATGCGAAGCGCCACGCGCTCGAGGACGACCTCAACGCCAGGATCGCCGCGGCCGAGCGGCAGATCGACGAGACCCGAGGCCGCGCCATGGGCAACGTCGCGAGCATCGCGCGGGACGCCGCTGCCGCCATCGTCGAGCATCTGACCGGCAAGGCGGCCGACCCCCAGGCGATCGACGCCGCCATCGCGGGCGCGGGCGCGCCTGTCCCCAAGGCCAGCTGAGGACGGAACCCATGCATTTCGACGCCGAATTCTACGTCGCCCTCGGCTTCATCATCTTCGTCCTGGTGCTGGCCTATCTCGGCGTGCACAAGCGGCTGACGGGAGCGCTCGACGACCGCGCGCGCCGCGTCGCCGACGAACTGGCCCAGGCCAAGCGCCTCCACGACGAGGCCTCGGCCGTGCTCGACAATTACAAGCGCAAGGCCGCGGCGGCCGAAGCCGAGGCCGCCGCCATCGTGGCCCAGGCCCGCAGGGAGGCCGAACTGATGAGCCAAGAGGCGCAGGCGCGCCTCACGGAGTTCGTGGCGCGCCGTACGCAGCAGGCCGAAGCCAAGATTACCATGGCCGAGACGCAGGCCACCGCCGACGTCCGCGCTGCCGCGGCCGACGCGGCCGTGCGGGCGGCCGAGATCGTGCTGCGCCGCGACCCCCGCGGCACCGGCGTCAGCGACCTCGCGGGTCGCGAGATCGGGCGGCTGAAAACCCAGTTCCACTGAATTGCTGTAGCGTAAGGTCGATCCTTTGGTTCCGGTCGTCTTCCCGCACCAACGCTTCAGGCCCGCAGATCCGGGAACCGGAGTTCGGCGCACAACGACGCACGGTCGCCTGGAACCCACGCTGCAGCGTCGTCGCATCGAGGTTCCACGTCTCCGCTTCGCCCGGAAGGACAGCGGGACGCGATGGAACGGAGCCGCAGTGATGGCTTCTTCCATCGGGACCCCTAAATTGCCGGGGTATCCCGATTGATGTTGCGGCCGTTCCGACCCCACCCTATCGTGGCGCCAAGGACCCGATCTTAGGAGGAAAGCGCCGGGATGAGCGCGAGCGCCGCTACGCGGCCGGAGGTCTTGCCAGTCCTGGACCTGCGGAATATCGGCAAGGAGTTCGGCGCCATCCGGGCTCTGTCGGGCATCGATCTCGCGATCGAACCCGGCGAGGTCGTGGGCCTGATGGGCGATAACGGTGCCGGCAAGTCGACGCTCGTCAAGATCATTGCGGGCAATTTCCACCCAACCCACGGCACCATCTGGTTCGACGGCGCGGAACACCGCTTCGACAAGCCGCTCGATGCCCGCGCGGCCGGGATCGAGGTCGTGTACCAGGACCTCGCTCTCGCCAATAACGTCAGCGCGGCCGCCAACGTGTTCCTCGGGCGGGAGCTGACGCGGCGCGTCGGGCCGTTCTCGTTCCTCGACCACAAGGCCATGAACGCCCGCGCGCTGGACCTCTTCGGGGAACTGAAGTCCGAAACCCGCCCGAAGGACCTTGTGCGCTCCATGTCGGGCGGCCAGCGCCAGGCCGTGGCGATCGCCCGCACACGGCTTGCTCAGGCCAAGCTCATCCTCATGGACGAGCCTACGGCCGCCATCTCGGTGCGGCAGGTCGCCGAGGTCTTGGACCTGATTCGGCGCCTGCGGGACGGCGGCGTCGCTGTGATGCTGATCTCGCACCGCATGCCCGACGTGTTCAGCGTCTGCGACCGCGTCGTGGTGCTGCGGCGCGGCGAGAAACGGGCCGACAAGGCCGTGGCGCGATCGAGCCCGGAAGAGGTCACGGCGCTCATCACCGGCGCTTTGGAGTTCGCCTGATGTCCGAGAACGCGGTACCTTCGGTCGTCTACACCAATGTCGGACGCGACCGCTGGTACCGCCGCGGCGCCCTGTCGTCGCAGACCGCCTATGTGGCGATCGCTTTCGTGCTCATCACGGCGCTGGTCTCGGTCTTTGCCCATAACTTCCTCTCGACCGGCAACCTGCTCAACACGTCGAAGAACTTCTCCTACATTGCGATCGTGGCGCTCGGCTCGACCCTGGTCATCATCACGGGCGGCATCGACCTATCGGTCGGCTCCGTGATGGCGCTGACGGCCGTGCTGACCACCATGCTGATGAAGGCCTTCTCGGCCACCGCCCTGGCCACGGTGCCGCTCGGCGTGATGGGGGCCGCCGTGTCGTGCGGTATGGCGGCCGCGGCCCTGGTGGGCCTGATCAACGGGCTGCTCATCGCGATCGTGAGATTGTCGCCCTTCGTGACGACTCTCGGCACGCTGTCGATCTGCCGGGGCATCACTTACGTGATCACGCAGGGGCGCGGCCAGGCCCCGACCGGCCCCGGCGTCGACACCTTCTATGCCCTGACGGACGGGCGCGTGTTCGGCCTGCCGGTGCCGCTCGTCTATCTGCTGGCGCTCGCGGTCGTCATGGGCGTGACGCTGCGCCATACGCGCTGGGGCCGCTACGTCTTCGTGCTCGGCGGCAACGAGCGTGCCGCCCAGCTCACGGGCGTCGCCGTGGCGCGGGTCAAGATCTCGGTCTACGTGCTCTGCGCCATGGGGGCCGGCTTCGCCGGCATCCTGATCGCGGGCTGGCTCGGGTCGGCGCCCGCCAACCTCGCGCTCGGCTACGAGCTCAAGATCATCGCGGCCTCCGTGATCGGGGGCGCCGACCTCGCGGGCGGCATCGGCGGTCCGGCCGGAGCCGTGATCGGGGCCGCCCTGATCGAGGTGATCCGCAACGGCCTCGCACTGTTCGGGGCCGACACCTACTGGGAACAGGTCTTCGTCGGCAGCATCATCATCCTGGCCGTGCTGGTCGACCGCATCCGTACGCGCCAGCCCGAATAGGCGGCGCGCCATGGCCTGTCGGCTTCCGCTCGACAGCCATGACATCGATCCCCGAGCATGTGGGTCGGCTTGCAGCCGGACATGCCCGGGAACTCCGGCGCCGGGCGCAAGACCCGGTGCGGACCACACGAGGGAGAACGACGCGTGAAAAGCATACTCTTGGCGGCCGTGGCCGCGATGGCGCTGATCCCGGCGGCCCGGGCGGCCGACGCCTATAAGTTCGCGCTGATCCCGAAGGGGATGGACAACCCCTATTTCGACCTGTCGCGCGACGGCTGCATGGCGGAAGCCAAGAAGATCGGCGTCACCTGTGTCTACAAGGGCCCGGCCACCCACGAGCCCGCCACCGAAGTCCAGATCATGCAGGACTTCGTTACCCAGGGTGTCGACGGCATCGCGATCTCGGTGGCGGACGCCGATTCGGTGACGGGCGTCATCAAGCAGGCGCGCGACGCCAGCATCCCGGTCATCACCTTCGACGCCGATGCGCCGAACTCGGCTCGCCAGGCCTATGTCGGTACCGACAACAAGGAGATGGGGCGCGAACTCGGCCGTCAGCTCATCAAGCTGCATCCGCAGCCCTCGACCTTCGCGACGCAATCGGGCGGTCCCGCGGCCCAAAACCTCAACGAGCGCATGGCGGGGCTCTACGAGGTGCTCAAGGGGGCGGGCTGGACCGAGGTGAAGGGCTCACCGGCCTTCTGCAACGACGATGCCGCCCTGGCGGCCCAGCAGCTCAGCGATTTCGCCACCGCCAACCCGGACATCGGCGCCATCGTCCCGGTCGGCGGCTGGGCGCTGTTCGCACCCAAGGCCTACAAAGGCTACGTCGATGCCAACATGGACAAGGTGAAGGCCGGCAAGTTCCCGCTCGTCATGCCCGACACGCTCCCGGTCGAGCTGCAGCTCTTGAAGGACGGCTACGCGACCGTGCTGGTGGGGCAGCGGCCCAACGAGATGGGCGCGAAGGCCATGGACATGCTGGCGTCCCTCAAGAAGGGCGACAAGGTTCCGGCCGTCAACATGGTCGGGCTCGACGTCGTCACCAAGGACAATGTCGACAAGTTCCTGAAGGCGTCGAACTGAACTGCTCGGACTGCCTGACAGAAGTCCGTCGCCAGGGACCGGCTCGATTGCGAGCCAACGCCGGCGCGATGGTCGAATGGTCGGGCCTGCCGTCGACGAACCAGCCCAGGCCGGTGTCGTCGACAGCGGCCCGGCGTCACTCCTCGGGCTCGGTCGTGAAATGGAGAGGGTAGCCCCGGGCTCGACCGGCTTCGGTGGCCCGCGTCGCCTTGGTCTCGGCGACGTCCTTCGGGTAAATCGAGATGAGGCAGGAACCAAGGCGGTGCGCCGTCAGCATCACCCCATGGGCCTTCGACTCCCCCATGCCGAACTCGACCTTCAGCACCATAACGACGAATTCACGCGGCGTATAATCGTCGTTGACCAGAATGACCTTATAGAGCCGCGGACGCTCGATCTTGGGTTTGACGTCCGGACGTGATTTGATCGTGACGTCGGGCATGGGAGTTTCTGCCTGAGGGTGCAACGAAAGATCAACGCAGGTCGCCTCGCCCGCGTTGCATCACCGTGACCCCGCTGCGCTACCCTGACCCACGCCACCTCGGCCCGAGAGCACGCGTGCCGCGCGAAGCCCTACGGCTTCGGTGCCTTGTCCTTGGCGGCCTTGTCGTCGCTAAAGGCCTCCTTGACCTCGTCTTCCGTGATGCGGGCACCTGGATTGCCGGGCTGGCCCAGATTCTGCTCCTCGGTGCCGTCACCCATCACGCCCGGCCGCGATCCGCCGGTCGCCTTTTCGTCCGTATGCTTGTCGTCCGCCATGGCGTCCCTCCCTGGTCCATCGTCGCTTGCGCCCGACGGAACTCCGCCGCAGCGCCGGGATAACCGTCCCGGCGCGTGTTCGGATCCTGAAGTGCCGTCGAACCGGGATGGGCAACGCCGGCGCGCCTGGGCGAAGATCGCGCGTCGCTTCCGGTCCCTCGCCGCCTCCCGATGTCTCCCTATATGCGGCCCTACCGCGACCGAGGATCCGCCAGCATGAACATCGATCTCACGGGAAAGCGCGCCCTGGTGCTCGGCGCCAGCGGCGGCCTCGGTGCCGCCATCGCCCGGGGGCTTGGCGCGGCCGGTGCCCGGGTCGCGGTATCGAGCCGCTCGGCCGGCAAGCTCGGCACCCTGTTCCCGGACGCCGATGCCTGTCCCAGGGTGGTGGCCGACCTCGCGCAGCCCGGCGCGGGCCCGGCCATCGCCGAGGCCGCCCTGTCGGCGCTCGGTGGGGTCGACATCCTCGTCAACAATTCGGGCGGCCCACCGCCGACCTCGGCGCTCGGGGCCACGCCCGAGCAGTGGCGGGCACAATTCGACGCCATGGTGATGTCGCTGGTCACGCTCACCAACGCCCTGGTGCCGGGCATGCGCGAGCGGCGCTGGGGACGCGTCGTGACGGTGGCCTCCTCCGGGATCGTGGCGCCGATCCCCAATCTGGCCCTCTCCAACGCCTTGCGCTCCGCCCTGCTCGGCTGGTCGAAGACGCTCGCCGGCGAGGTGGCACGC
The DNA here is from genome assembly GCA_964249275.1 of uncultured Lichenihabitans sp. Classification (GTDB taxonomy): domain Bacteria; phylum Pseudomonadota; class Alphaproteobacteria; order Rhizobiales; family Beijerinckiaceae; genus Lichenihabitans. The sequence continues at coordinate 7,832 of CAXUCF010000008.1, read as the reverse complement.
GATGGCGTGACCGTGAACCTGGTCCTGCCGGGCCGTATCGCCACGGCACGGGTCGCAGCGCTCGACCAGGCAGCCGCCGCGCGGACCGGCAGGAGCCTCGCCGAGATCGCCAAGACGGCGCTCGCGCCCATCCCGGCCGGGCGCTACGGCGAACCGGACGAGTTCGCGGCCGCTGCCGTGTTCCTGGCGAGCCCGCAGGCGTCCTACATCACCGGTGCGACGCTCCGGGTCGACGGCGGGGCGCTGAGGAACGTTTGACGGTCGGCACGACGGCACATCGGGCCGATTCGGAGCGTTGCCGGGTGTCGACCATAATTCCACTCGTGGTCGGTGAACTTCCCACATCGGTTCGCACTTGACTCGGCCAGGAGAGGCATGGCGCCGGGCGTGTCGATCTCGTCCCGGCGCCCGCCGGATCTTCATCGTCGACCGATTGCAGAGGGTTCAGCACCATGGCCGCAAAACCGAAGACATTGAGCGACGCGTTCTACGAAACCCTGAAGGACGTGTATTGGGCAGAGAAGCAGGCGACGCGCGCGCTCGGCAGGTCCGCCAAGGCGGCCAAGCACCCGGAATTGAAACAGGTCTTCGAGCAGCACCGCGAGGAGAGCGCCCATCAGATCGAGCGCCTGGAGCAGGTCTTCGAGATCATCGGCAAGACCGCCCGGGCCAAGACCTGCGAAGCCATGAAGGGCATTTCGGACGAGATGACGGAGGATCTCGAAGAGTTCGGGGACACCGACGCGGCCGACGCCGTGTTGATCGGCTGTGCCCAGGCTGTCGAGCACTACGAAATCTCCCGCTACGGCACGCTCATGAGCTGGGCGAAGCAGCTCGGGTTCGCGGAAGCGTCCAAACTCCTCGGCGAGACCCTCGCGGAGGAGAAGAGGGCCGACCAGCTCCTGAGCGATGTCGCCGAGAAGGCCGTCAATGCGGCCGGCGGCAGGGGCAAGATGGAGGCGGACGACGGCGAGGCCGAGGAAGACGAAAAGTCCAAGACGGAGTTGAAGGGTTCCGAGGCGGACGAGAAGCCCGCCAAGAAGGCCCCCGCCAAGAAGAAGGCTGCCGCCAAAGCCTGAGGCCGGGGAGCTGCGCTGTCGAAAGGGTGGTCCTCGAACGACCCTTCCGTCGTCTGTTACTCTACCGCCAGGTAGAGTGCGCCCCCGCCGTCGAGGAACTCCTTCGACTTCTCGGCCATGCAGGCCATGGCCTCGGCTTCGCGGCGCAGGTCCCGGGTGATCTGCATGGAGCAGAACTTCGGGCCGCACATCGAGCAGAAATGTGCGACCTTGTGGGCGTCCTTGGGCAGGGTCGCGTCGTGGAACTTGCTCGCCGTGTCCGGGTCGAGCGACAGGTTGAACTGGTCGTCCCAGCGGAAATCGAAGCGCGCGCGGGAGACCGCATCGTCCCGCACCCGCGCGGCCGGATGGCCCTTGGCGAGGTCGGCCGCATGGGCCGCGATGCGGTATGTGATGACGCCTGTCTTGACGTCGTCCCGGTCCGGCAGCCCCAGGTGCTCCTTCGGCGTCACGTAGCACAGCATCGCGGTACCGAACCAGCCGATGGTGGCGGCACCGATCGCGCTGGTGATGTGGTCGTAGCCCGGCGCGATGTCGGTGGTGAGGGGCCCCAGCGTGTAGAAGGGTGCTTCGCCGCATGCGGCGAGCTGCCTGTCCATGTTGACCTTGATCTTGTGGAGCGGCACGTGGCCCGGGCCCTCGATCATCACTTGGCAGCCACCCGCCCAGGCCACCTTGGTGAGTTCGCCCAGGGTTTCCAACTCGGCGAATTGTGCGGCGTCGTTGGCGTCGGCGATCGAGCCGGGGCGCAGGCCGTCCCCCAGCGAGAAGGACACGTCGTAGCGCCGCATGATGGCGCAGATCTCGTCGAAGCGCTCGTAGAGAAAGCTCTCCTTGTGGTGGGCCAGGCACCAGCGCGCCATCACCGAGCCGCCGCGCGACACGATGCCGGTGACGCGCCGGGCCGTCAGCGGGACATGGGCGAGCCGCACGCCGGCATGGATGGTGAAGTAATCGACGCCCTGCTCGGCCTGTTCGATCAAAGTGTCCTTGAACACCTCCCAGTCGAGCTTGACCGGGTCGCCGCCAACCTTCTCCAACGCCTGATAGAGCGGTACCGTGCCGATCGGCACCGGCGCGTTGCGAATGATCCAGGAGCGGATGTTGTGGATGTTGCGGCCGGTCGACAGATCCATGACGGTGTCGGCACCCCAGCGGATCGCCCAGACGAGCTTCTCGACCTCTTCGGCGGCACCCGACGTCACGGCAGAATTGCCGATATTGGCATTGACCTTGACGAGGAAGTTGCGCCCGATCGCCATGGGCTCGACTTCCGGGTGGTTGATATTGGCCGGAATGATGGCCCGCCCGCGCGCGATCTCGCTGCGCACGAACTCGGGCGTGACGAACTCCGGCACTGCAGCGCCGAAGCTGTCGCCGTCACCGAGGCGGTCCTGGGCGTCGGCGAACGCGGCATCGCGCGCCAGATTTTCTCGGTGCGCCACATAGGCCATCTCCTCGGTGACGATGCCGGCGCAGGCGAACTCGTACTGCGTCACCCTTTGGCCGGCGCGGCCGGACCGCACGATGCGATGCGCCGGGCAGGCCTCGACCACACGGTCCTCGGGCAGGTTGCCGTTGTCCTCAGGCCTGACGGCGCGGCCCTGTACGGCCTCGAAACCCCGCGCCCCGATCCACGCTTCGCGGATGGCGGGTAGGCCCTGGCGCAGGTCGATGTTTGCGTCCGTCTCGGTATAGGGACCCGAAGGATCGTAGACCCGCACGGGCGGCGCGTTCGGGTCCGAGAGCGTGATCTCGCGGAAGGGCACACGCAGCGCCGGATGGGACCGCGGCACCGCATAAACCTTGCGCGACCCCGCGATCGGGCCCGTCGTGACGCTGCGGGGCGCGGCTTGCGGCAGTGGCGGAATCTTGCGTTCGGATATGGTGAGCGACATGGATCTCCTCCTGACGTTTGGAGATCCGGGCGCGAGGGGGTGGCGGAAGATGCCGGGCTGAGGGCGCGGCCGATCCTGTCCCTTCGCCGGCATGACCCGGATCAGGTTCAAAGGGTTCGGCTCGACGCCATCTCAGCCCCGGAATGGGACGCCCCTCGGACAGCACCAGAGTGGCGCGGCGCGCGACGCGCGTCAACTTCCCACTCGCTCTACGTCGCGGGTTCGCGCCTCCGTGGTGGCCCACCCACCCGCCAGGCTTCCGTGGCCTCGGAACCCGACGCGAGACGCCGCTGGCAGCCCTGGCTTTCCGTGGTCTCCGGAACCCTACCCCCGTCCCGGAACTTGAGTCCGGGCAAGTGGAGGCAAGGACGATGCGAAGCTTCTGGTCGATCGCGATGCTCCTCATCTGGGTGGCGGCGGCACAGTCTGCCCCAGCCAGTTACGACGGGCGAATGGAGGAATATCTCGTCATCTGGGCCGACAATGCCAATATCCGGCCGGCGATCGTTGGCCGTCTCTATGCGCGCAATGTGCTCTACTACGGCAGGCCCATGACACAGAGTGCCGTGTTGCGCGACAAGTTGGGCTTCGTCAGGCAATGGCCCTTTCGCAGCTACCTGGTGCGGCCAGGCTCAGTGACGAACGACTGCGGCCTGAGCGCGCAGCGCTGCCGCGTCAGTGCGGTCCTGCGTTGGAGCCGGGCCGACGCCTCGGGGCGACATCACCAATCGGGTACCAATACGGTGACGCTCGACCTGGTGCGGGAAGACGGCACGTTGAAGATCGCCCGCGAGAGCGGCGTGCCGCTTCTTCAGAACGGCAGGTTGAACACCCGGTAGGGCTGCAAGGCGCCCTGCTCGACAGGGCCAAACGCCACGACCACGCCGCCGCACGCCGCATAGGCCATGCCTTGGCTGGGCGCGTCGCGCCCGCGCAGCACGAGCGCCTGGCCGCGCCGCAGACGCGCCGCATCCTGGCGTCCGATATCCACGCCCGCGACTTCGCCGAGACCCGCTTCGACCCGCAGCAGCGATCCCAAGACGCGCGACGAGTCATCCTCGTCACCCGGCAGAGGCACGGCATCGGCCTCGAGGAAGGGTCCGACCCGCGTGCGGCGCAAGGCGTTGACATGGCCGAGGCAGCCGAGCGCGTCGCCGAGGTCGCGCGCGATCGCGCGCACATAGGTGCCCTTGCCGCAACGGGCCTCGAGCACGGCCTCGTCGCGTGATGCCTCGACGAGGCGCAGCGAATGGACGGTGACGAGCCGCGGCGCGAGTTCGAAGACTTCGCCATCGCGTGCGCGGTCGTAGGCGCGCTCGCCCGCCACCTTGATGGCCGAGTAGCTCGGCGGACGCTGCTGGATCGGGCCTTCGAAGGAGGGCAGCAGGGCCTCGATCTGCGGGGGCGCCGGGCGCAGGTCCGAGGTGGCCACCACGGCGCCTTCCGTATCGTCGCTGTCGGTCTTGATGCCCCAGCGGACGCGGAAGCGGTAGCTCTTGGCCCCGTCCTGCACGAAGGGCACCGTCTTGGTGGCCTCGCCGAATGCCACGGGCAGGAGTCCCGAGGCCAGCGGATCGAGCGTGCCGGCATGGCCGGCCTTCTTGGCGTTGAACATGCGTTTCAGCCGGCTGACCGCGTGGGTCGACGTCATGCCGACCGGCTTGTCGAGCACGACCCAGCCGTTGATCTCGGCGCGCACGCGCCGCAAAGGCAGTGCGGGCTGCATATCCTGGGCCTCCGAAACCGTCATTCTCTGGTATCCGGTTCGCCGGCGTCGGGCATTGCGGGCCCTTGCCCGCCAGCTTCTCCCTGCTCGCCAGCGAGGTCGCGCTGCACGGCGGGCGAACTCAGCAAGGCATCGATCCTGGCGGATTTCTCGAAGCTCTCGTCGATTCTGAACTTCAGGTCGGGCGCGAACTTGAGGTTCACCTTATGGGCCAGTTCCGTGCGGAGGATCTTCTTGTTCCGGTCCAGCGCCGCGATGACAGGCTTCACGTCGGCGCCGCCCAGCGGCATGACATAAACGTTGGCGAGCTTGAGGTCCGGCGACATGCGCACTTCCGGCACCGTGATGACGTGCTTTTCCAGCACGGGATCCGGGATACCGCCGCGCGACAGGAGGTCGGCCATGACGTGCCGGACGAGTTCGCCGACGCGCAACATGCGCTGAGACGGTTGCGCTCCGGAATGATGAGTTCTGGACATGGATCCCGTTCGTCCTGGACACGCACGCCCCGTTGCGGCGATGCGCTCCCTGGTCGCCTCGATGGTGGCAGGCAGGGCCGGTGGCCGGGACACCTTCGTCCTTGCCGTCTGGCCAGGGGGACCGCTTCGGCCCTGCCGCGCCGGCTCCGGCCCCCAGGCTGCCGACGGCGCTCCGGCGTCAGAGCGAGCGCTTTTCCTCATGCACGCGGTAGCACTCGATGATGTCACCGGCCCGCATATCCTGGTAGGACTCGAAGGCCATGCCGCATTCCTGGCCCGACTGGACCTCCTTGACCTCGTCCTTGAAGCGCTTGAGGGTCGATAGCCTGCCCTCGTGCACCACGACGTTGTCGCGGATGAGCCGGACATTGGCGCCCCGCTGGACATTGCCGTCCGTGACCCGGCAACCCGCCACCTTGCCGACCTTGGAGATGTTGAACACCTCCAGGATGAGCGCATTGCCCAGCATCTCCTCGCGCAACGTCGGCGCCAGCAGACCCGACATGGCGCTCTTCACATCGTCCACGAGGTTGTAGATGATGTTGTAGTAGCGGATCTCGAGGTTGGACTGCTCGGCCAGCGAGCGCGCCTCCTTGTGGGCGCGGACGTTGAACCCGATGATCGCGGCGTTCGAGGCCTCGGCCAGGGTGATGTCGGACTCGGAGATGCCACCCACGCCGGCATGCACCACCCTGGCCGCCACCTCGTCGGTGCCGAGCTTCTCGAGCGCCGAAATGATGGCTTCCACGGAGCCCTGCACGTCACCCTTGATGAGCAGCGGGAACTCCTTCTTCCCGGCCGTCCTCAGCTGGCTCATCATGTCGACCAGCGAACCGCGCACCGAACCGCCGCGCACGGACAGCTTCTCGCGCTTCTGCCGCTCGCGATACTCGGTGATCTCGCGGGCCCGGGCCTCGTTGTCCACCACGGCGACGCGGTCACCGGCCTCGGGCGCGCCCGAAAACCCCAACACCTCGACCGGGAAGGAAGGCGCTGCCTGGGTGACCGTCTCGCCCTTGTCGTCGAGCAGCGCGCGCACCCGGCCCCATTGCGATCCCGCCACCACGATGTCGCCCACCTCGAGCGAACCGCGCTGCACCAGCACGGTGGCGACCGGGCCGCGCCCGCGGTCCAGTCGCGCCTCGATCACCGTTCCTTCGGCGGCGCGGGTCGGATCCGCCTTGAGGTCCAGCACCTCGGCCTGCAGTTCGATGGCCTCGAGCAGCTTGTCGAGGTTGGTGCGCTTCAAGGCCGAGACCTCGATCTCCAGCGTATCGCCCCCCATGCTCTCGACCTGCACGTCGTAGTGCAGCAGTTCCGAGCGGACGCGCTCGGGCTTGGCGCCCGGCTTGTCGATCTTGTTGATCGCCACGATCATCGGCACCTTGGCGGCCTTGGCGTGATTGATGGCCTCGACGGTCTGCGGCATGACGCCATCGTCGGCCGCCACCACCAGCACCACCAGGTCGGTCACTTTGGCGCCGCGGGCCCGCATCGCCGTGAATGCCGCGTGACCAGGGGTGTCGATGAAGGTGACGGCGGTGCCGTTCGGCGCCTGCACCTGGTAGGCGCCGATATGCTGCGTGATGCCGCCGGCCTCGCCCGACACGACATTGGCCTGGCGAATGGCATCGAGCAGCGACGTCTTGCCGTGGTCGACGTGGCCCATGATGGTCACGACGGGCGGGCGCGACACGAGGTTCACGTCCTCGTCGGGCTCGCCGAACAGTCCCTCCTCGACATCCGATTCGGCGACGCGGCGCACCGTATGGCCGAGCTCTTCGGCGATCAGCTGGGCCATGTCGGCGTCGATCACATCGGTGATCTTGGCCATGTGGCCCTGTTTCATGAGGAGCTTGATCACGTCCACGGCCCGCTCCGACATGCGGTTGGCGAGTTCCTGGATCGTGATGGTCTCGGGCAGCACGACTTCGCGCTGGAGCTTCTCTTTCGCCTCGTGGGTGCCGAAACCCTTCATGCGCTGGGTACGGCGGCGGAAAGCCGCGACGGAACGCGTGCGGTCTTCCTGCTCGGTCGTGGCACTGGTCACGGTCAGGCGGCCGCGGTCCTTCTGCGCACCGCTGCGTGACGGACGCGGTACGGCGAGACGCGCCGGAGCATTGGCGGGCGGACGGCGCAAGATGGGGGTGAGCGTGTCGCCCCCTGGCCGCGCCGCACTGGCCGTGGGCGGCCCACCGGCCTCGCCGGCCGGCAAACGACGCCGCGCCTCGTCCTCGGCCTTGCGGCGGGATTCGGCTTCTTGCAGCCGTCGGGCATCTTCCTCGCGCTTGCGGGCCTCGGCGGCTTCCCTTTCGAGGGCATCGCGGGCCTCACGTTCGGCACGCAGCTTGGCGTCCAGTTCCGCGCGGCGTCGGTCGTCCTCCTCGCGCGACTTCGCCCCCACGAGGGCGCGGGCGCGGGCCTCACGCTCCTCTTCGGTCAAGGTGCGGAGCACGACGCCGGTCTGCGGGCGGTTGCCGCCGGGCCGCGCCGGCGGAGGCGCGGCACGTCCACTGGCCGGGGGGACGCCACGCGCGCCGGATGAAGGCTGCGCGGAACCGCTGCGATTGGTGGCGGCGCCCTGAGGTGCGGGGCTGCGGGCACCGGGCTGGCCCGGACGTGCAGGCTGGGCGGGGCGGGACGGCACCGG